>JAPLNJ010000414.1 GCA_026692885.1 Planctomycetota bacterium
AGATCATCGTACGTGCCGCACGGATCGGGATTCCGCTGGAAGGGTTCCGGTGAAAGAAGTAATTATGGACCGCCTCGCCGGTGACAGATGCTTTTCTCGCGCGAACGCATCGTTGTGGTAAACCACCTTCAAGGCTTCCAGCACGTGGCGGCACTCTTCCGGAAAGTGCCTCCAAACGGCCCGTTTCTGGCACGACGTGGACCTCGCCGCCTCCGACGCTCACGGTCCCCGTTTCCCTCGTCAGCGACATCGTCGAAGTCCTGGTTATTGCGTGAGAAGTCGGTGCACAGACCGAAAAGGGGACATTCCGCTTTTCCAGCTCAAGACCCCATACGAAAAAGTAGCATGTCCCCTTTTCCACGCCCGCTCCTTTTCCACGTCCGCGAGACGCCCGCAATCCTTATTCACTATTCAAGCTCTGATCGCGTACCCCCGTCGCCGTACCCCCGTCGTCGGTTTTCAGGCACACCAAGAGCCGGATTCCAGAAGGAGCCAGGTTTTCCACGGACACCGTCCCGCCGTACAGCGTCACAATGCGCTCGGCCAGGGGCGGGCCGAGGCCCAAAGCGTCCACGCCGATGAAGGATTCGGAGACGGCCAGCAGATCAAAAAAACGCGGCAGCACCGCGGGCGGGATCGTCCCTCCCTGCGTCTCAATGAACACGCTGATTTCGCCCGGTGCCGTCGCTTCGGTCAACCGCACCGTTGTGCCCGCGTGGGCAAACTTGATGGCGGTTTCCAGCAGCGATTGCAGCGCCCGAGCGAGATAATTCTGGGTTCCCCGCACCTGGCCGGAGTTCGGTGGCGCGGGGGCAACTTGGACGCCGCGGGTTTCGGCCAGGGGACTGGCCGCAGCGCGGGCACTATTCAAGGCATCCCCCAACCGGCAGGACGGAGTTGCACCGGTTTCGGCGTCTACACCGATCTTTGTTAGCAGCAGGGCGTCATCAATCAGCGTTATCAGGCGGCGCCGGCTGACGTCATACATTTTGGCCCAATCCGCAGTGTCTGGGTGTTCTTCATGGGTCATCAGGAGCAGTTCTACGGCTCCGCAAATGCCGCTGAGCGGGGTGCGAATCTCGTGCGAGATGAGGGTCAGGAAATCACTCTTGGCCTGGTCCAGGATGGCCAGTCGGGCGTTCGCCCGGGCGAGCTCCCGGGTGCGGTGCGCCACCAGCTCCTCCAAGTCCCGGCGCAGACACGCTAATTCCAGGTGCGTGCGCACCCGGGATTCAACCTCTTCCAGATGGAACGGCTTGGCGATATGGTCCACGCCGCCCGCGCTAAAGGCTTTGACCTTGTCAATCACGCCGTCCATGGCGCTGATGAAAATGACCGGTATCGCCTTCAAGGTGGCGTCCGCCTTCAACCGTCGACAGACCTCGTAGCCGTCCATTTCCGGCATGTTGATGTCGAGCAGGACGAGATCCGGCGGCTCGCTCCGGGCCGCCTGCAAGGCTCGTTCGCCGCTGGCCACCGGCCGCACGCGGAATCCCCGGTCCTGGAGCATGCCGATCAGTAATTCGAGGTTGGCGGGCAAGTCGTCCACGATCAACAAGTTGGGGGCGGGGAGGCTTGAAGGTGTCTTCATACGTTGGGGGGGTCCGCTGCGAGTAGTTCATGGAGGGTGGCGTAGTCAAAGCGTTTTACCAACTGTCGGAGCAGGCGGCCGAGGCGTTTATCATGGGTGGCGGCCTGTTCCACCAGGTTGAGCATCTGCTGGTAATCCGCGCGGCAAGTAGCTTCGCGCAACGCGGCTACGAGTTCAGCCGGCAACCGGCACATCTCCCCGGCGGTCAGACGTTCCGCTACCGCTTCGTCGTGGACCGTGGCTGCCGCTTCCTGCGGGGCAACGTCAACGTAATCCACGCCGACGAGGTCCTTGATCCTATCCAGCAGGTCGGCGGTCTGCAACGGCTTGCTGATGAAGGCGTCGGCCCCTTCGGCAAACGCCCGCTGCTTGCTCTCGGTGAACGCACTGGCACTCAGGGCGATGATCTTCACCAGCGCGCCGTGCGCCGTGCGAATCCGCCGGGTCGCTTCGTAGCCGTCCATCCCCGGCATACGCAGGTCCATCAACACCAGCTGCGGTGCCCACTCCTGGCAGTGCGCCACGGCCTCCACGCCATCGACGGCGGTGCGGACTTCAAAGCCGACGGGAGCGAGTAGTTGCACCAGTAAGTCACGGTTTTCCGGCAGGTCATCCACGATTAACACCCGGCAGGCCGGCTGGCCCGGCAGGAGTCGCACTGAGCCGGGGCCCGCGGTACGTTCCGCCCCGGCGGCGGTGGCCTGCGCCCGGCTCACCCGCACGTCAAACCGGAAGGTGCTGCCCACTCCAACTTGGCTGGCGACTTCCAACTTGCCTCCCATGAGGCGGACGAACTCCTGGCTGATGGGCAGCCCCAACCCGGTGCCGCCGGTGACTTGCCGGCCACTGGAGGTCTGGAAGAAAGGCTCGAACAAGTGCGGCAGGTCCTCCGGGGCGATCCCCAGGCCAGTGTCCTCGATTTCGGCGTGCAAGCGCAGCGCCCCGTCTGGCTCCGGTTCGGAGCGTACCCGCAAGGTGATAGCCCCGCCGTTGGGCGTGAACTTCACGGCGTTGCCCAGCAGGTTGATGAGCACCTGGCGCAGCTTGGTTTCGTCAGCCAGGAGGTGCTGCGGCACCTCGCCTTGGCGCTCGACGTGGAAGCGCAGTTGCTTGGTTTGAGCGCGCAGGCGGAACATGCGTTCCAGATCCTCCAGCAAGCGGTACAGGTCAAAGGGAGCCAGGTTAAGCGTCACCCGGCCGGATTCAATGCGCGCCATCTCCAGGATGTCGTTGATGATCCGCAGCAGGTGCTCCCCGCTGCGCAGGATGGTGGTTACATACTCTGGATGACCGCGGCCGGAGCGTTCCGCGTCGCGCAACAGCAGTTGGGAGAAGCCGAGAATGGCGTTCATCGGCGTGCGGATTTCGTGGGACATGTTCGCCAGGAACCGGCTCTTGGCCAGGTTGGCGGCATCGGCGGCTTCCTTGGCCTGCCGCAGTTCCTCGGCGACCCGCCGCCGCTCGGTGATGTCTTCCTTGATCGCCACGTAATGGGTCAGCCAGCCCGCGTGGTCGCGGATCGGCGCGATGGCGGCAGACTCCCAGAACGGAGTCCCGTCCTTCCGTTGATTGCACAATTCGCCGCGCCAGATGTGGCCGGCCCGCAGCGTCTCCCACATTTGCACGAAGAACTCGCGCGGATGCTGGCCGGATTGGAGGAAGCGTAGGTTCTGGCCCAGCGCCTCGGCGGCGGTGTAGCCGGTTTGCACGGTGAACTGCGGGTTCACGTATTCGATGGCGCCGGTGGTGTCGGTGATGACCACCGCCGTCGGGCTTTGCTCCACCGCGCTTTGCAGCTTGCGCAACTGCGTCTCGGCTTGGCGGCGTTTCGTGATGTCATGGTCCAGGCCGCAGTAGCCGCGCAGCTTCCCGGTGGCATCCCGGATGGGCACGCCGTTGGTTTCCACAATCACCAGCCGACCATCCTTATGGCGGCACGTATTCTCCAGCCCGCAGATCGGTTCGCCACAAGTCATGACCGGCAGAATCAAGGACGCCACCCGCTCGGCTTCTTCCGGCGGCATGAAGTCAAACGGACTTCGGCCCAGAATTTCCTCCGGCGTGTAGCCCAAGAGGTCGCCGCATTGTGCGCTGGCGAAGGTATAGACGCCGCGTTCATCCACCTCCCAGACCCATCCGGGGATGGTTTCCACCAAGTCGCGGTGGCGTTGTTCGCTGGCCTGCAGGCTGGCCTCGGTCTGTCGGCGGCGGGCAATTTCCCGCGAGAGTTCGGCGGTGCGCTCGGCGACGCGCTGCTCCAGTTGGCGGTTGAGTTGGGAGAGTTCTTCCGCGAGCAGCTTGCGCTCGGTGATGTCCACCACAACTCCCGCCACCCGCACCGCCTGGCCGGTGCGATCTGTCGTGGTGACGTTGCCTTTGGCCAGCACCCAGTGGCAAGCCCCGTCCAGTAAACGGGCGCGATGTTCGCAATCGATAGGCACCGATTCCTCCTTCGTGCGGCGGAAGGCTTCGGCCACGAGGGCGCGGTCGTCGGGATGGATTTGTTCCGCCAGACTCGTCCGCGAGGAGAATGGCGTTTGGTCCTTGCCGCGCGAGAAGTCGGCGGCGTTTGAGGAATAGCTGATCGTGTCGGAGGCGATGTCCCATTCCCAGGTGATGGCCCGGCCCGCGTCGAGCGCCAGCTTCAACTGCGCTTCCCGCGCCCGGAGCGCCTGCTCCGCCTGCTTCTGCTCGGTGACATCCAGGACGACGCCGATAATTCGCTTGCCTTCACCGGCGGTTTCCGGAAGCACCTGCCCCCGCGAGCTGATCCACCGCAACTCGCCGTCTGGCCGCAAAATGCGGAACAGCATTTCGTGCTCTTCGAGGCTCTCCATCTGGTGCGCATACTGGGCTTGGACCCACCCCAAATCGTCGGGATGGATGCGCGCCCAGTAAAAAGTCTGGAAGTCGCCGGTGAAGTTTTCCGGCAAGCCCCAGATCGCCGCCCACTCCGGCGACCACCGGACGCGCGGGTTCGTGAGGTCCACCTCCATGGTGCCGATGTGCCCGATCTGGAGGGCGAGCCGCTGTAGCCGCTCGCTTTCCTGGAGCGCCGTTTTCGCCTGCCTGGCCGCAGTGATGTTGCGCACCACGCAGGTCAGACCGGTGGGTGGTCCGTCTTCTACCCGGAAGGCGGTGACGTGTATATCGAACCACGCCTGGCCCTGCGGCATGTCAAGCCAGTACTCCGCCTGGGTGGTGGTGCTGGTTTCCAAAGTCCGCGTCAGCGCGCCCTTGACGATGCCCAGAGCCGGTTCGGGAAAGCCGATCTCCTCAAACCGCTGGCCGACAAAGAATTCCGGCGCGACGAGCAACTTGGCGGTGGGCGGTTGATGGTATTCTTGAAAAACGAAGTTCCGGTCTAGCACGAAGACCAGATCGTCCAGGCTGGCGAGGAGGGCGCGCATCTGCCCGGCGCTGGCCTGCAACTCTTCTTTGGCGTGCAAGCGGTGGAGGAGTCCGCCCAGCAGGCCCGTGACCGTCTCCAGCGCCATGCGGGCGGCGGGCGGCATTTCGTCCACCGTGTGCGAGGTCACGTTCAGCACCGCCAGCAAGCGGCCGACGTAGTGGACCGGGAAGAGCGACAGCGCCCGCAAACCCTCCTGCTCCTCAATGGTCGGGGCGGGACGCCCTTGCGTCCGGGCCTGACCGTAAAGAATCTTGCCTTCCCGTGCCCAGCGGGCGTTGGCGCTGTCCGCCGGGAAGTGAGACACGGCGGCGACGAAGTCCGCGGACAGCCCGGCGTGGCAGACCAGTTTTAGGTCGCCGCTGGGTTCCTCCGCCAGATAAATGCCGCCGGCGTCCATGCCGCCGACCTGGATGGCCGTCTCCAGGCAGAGGCGCAAGGTAGCGGGCAAATCAGAGCTGCTGGCCAGGGCGAAGCCCAGCTTCCGGAGCATCTCGAACCGCTCCTCGGCTTGACGCCGCTCGGTGATGTCGTGCATGAAGCCGAAGGCGTAAAGCACCTTGCCCGCGGCATCCCGCACGGTCCCGGCGCGCTCCCAAAGCGGGAAACGCCGCCCCGTGCGGTCGAAGGTCTCCAACTCGCCCTCCCAGCTTTCGCCCCGCGCCAGCTTGGGGGCAACCACCTGGTTCAGCACGGCCAGCGATTCGGGGGGATAAAGGTCGCGAAAGTTCAGGCGGCGGGCTTCTGCCAGCGAATAGCCGAACAACTTTTCGTGGGCGGGATTGATGTAGCTGAGTTCACCGGCCAGATCGCTGATGGCGACGGCTTCCTCCGCCGATTCGACAATCGCCTTGAAGAGCTGCAACGCGTCTTCCGCCTGCCGGCGTTCGGTAAGATCGCGGGTGATGCCCTGGATGTGCGTCACCAGGCGGTGGTCGTCGGCGATGAGCGTGGTGGCGACTTCGACGGGGACGACGGAGCCGTCGCGGCGAAACATGTCCAGCTCGTAGGTTTGGCTGCGGACGGAGTCATCGCCGACAGCGAAAGCCGCCAGCCGGGGCGGCAGCAGCGTCGCCACCTTCTGGCAGCTTTCCGGCGTCAGCGTATCGGCCAGCGTATGCTGGCTGACCTCTTCCGGGGTAAAGCCGCGCAGCTTCATCACGGCCGGGCTGGTGTAGGTGAAACGCTGGGTGCGGAGGTCGAGCAGCCAGATGACGTCGCTGCCGTTTTCGGCGAGGAGCCGGTAGCGGGCTTCGCTTTCCCGTAATTTGGCTTCGGCCTGCCGGTGCTCGGTGATGTCCAGCGCGTAGGCCACCCGCGAAACGGGCTGGCCCGCGGCGTCCCGGATCGTCGTCACGTCCACCAGCACCGGGAAGGTGGAGCCGTCCTTGCGGCGGTGGACGGTTTCAAAGGCCAGATGCCCAACTTCGTCAATGGCGTTGAGCCGTTCCCGCATCGCCGGCAGCGTTTCCGGCGGATAGATCGTGGTGATCGGCTGGCCGACCAGTTCCGCCGGCGTGTAACCGCGTTGCCGGGCGCAGAAGTCGTTGACTTCCAGGAAAGTGTTGGTTGCCACGTCGGTGTGTACCAGGGAAAACCCCGCCGTCGTGAAGACCTGCTGCCAGCGGCGGGTCTGCGCCTCCGCTTGTTGGTGCTCGGTGATGTCCCGGAGCACGCTCAGGAAGTGCGGGCCGGTCGCCAACTGGATGATCTCGGTGGACATCAGGCAGGTCCGGCGGGTGCCTGACTTGGTGCGGAAGACGGCCTCGAAGTCCACCACCCGGCCCTCACGGCACACCAGAGCCACATACCGGTCGCGCTCGCCCGGATCGGCCCACAAGCCCAGCTCCACCGTTGTTCGCCCCAGCAACTCCTCCGGCGCGTAGCCGCTGATGCGGGTGACGGCGTCGTTGATTTCCGTGATCCGGCTGTCGGGGGCGCTGGAGAGGATGAAGGCGTCCGGGCAGGAGCGGAAGGCCTTGGCGAACTTCTCCTCCGAGAGGTGCAGCGAGGCTTCGGTCTGTTTGCGGGCGGTGAGATAGCGCGCATTGGCGTCGGCCAGTGCCGTCTGCGACTGGCGCAGCTCCTCGTTCTGCATCTCCAACTCGATCTGGTGGACTTGCAGTTCGTAGAGCAACCGCTGGGTGGCCTCGGGCGAAAGGGGCGCGCGGTCTTCCGGCAACTGCGCGGCTTGCTCCCGAAAGGCCGCTTCGGCGCGTTGGCGCAGATGCGGCCCGGAGTTGGCGGTCGGCAGGGCGGTTGCCGCCGCCGCCGGGTCAGCCGGGGCTGGTTGGTCAGTCAAGGTGCTCACGATAACTCCCTGAAACAGTGGGGAACGGCAGGAACAAAGCAAGCTTCGGACGGGGTGATTTATATCTTGGCCCCATTACCACCCGCCGTGAAGGGGTCATCGCTTTTGTCTGGCTGTCGTGCTCAGTGTCCGAAACAGTCGTCATGCTCCGGAGGGCCGGCATTATACAAGCACGACGCGCAAGCGAGTGGGTCTGATCTTCGCTTGCCAGGCCGCCGCGGACCCACTCGCTTGCGCGTCGTGCTTGTATTTTTAGCCCTTGGCTGGCTACGAAGAGGTTCACAGCAGTGGTGCTAGTGCGCCGTCAAGGCTCAAGCTTGGGGTGACCGATGCGGTGGCGTAAGCTTCCAGCTTGCGTTTGACGCGATGAATCGAAAGGCAAGCAGGATGCTTACTCCACTTTTTGGCCTTGAAGACGTACTAGGCGGATCTTCACAGCCCGTACTTGCGCAGCAGGGCGTGCAGGTTGGGCCGCTTGATGCCGATCTCCTCGGCAGCCCGACTCACGTTGTCGTCGTTCCGCCGCAGGACCTCGGTCAGGAACCGCCGCTCGAGATCTGCGACGGCCGCATCCAGGACTTGCTGCTTGAGTTGCTTGAACTCCTCCCACGTATGCGGTAACTGGGTCACCGTGCCCGCCACCGCCGCTTGGCGAATCTCGGCCGGGAGTTGGGGCAGTTCGATCCGCGGGCCGTCGCAGAGAATGGCCATCCGCTCGACGACGTTTCGCAACTCGCGGATGTTGCCGGGCCAGGCATAACTCTCCAGCTGGGCCATCGCCTCTTGGGTGAACCCCTTGACCGGCGTTTCCAATTTCTTGCAGAACCGGTCCAGGAAGATGCAGGCCAGCAAGGGGATGTCGCCGCGCCGTTCACGCAACGGTGGCAGGAAGATCGGCACGACGTTCAGCCGGTAGTACAGATCCTCGCGGAAGGATCCTGCCTTGACCAGGTCCTGCAGCTGGCGGTTCGTGGCGGCGATCAGACGGATATCGATCTCCCGCTCGGCCGTATCGCCGACTTTCCTGACCTGCTTGCTTTCCAGCACGCGCAGCAGTTTACCCTGGGTTTCCAGCGTCAGGTTGGCGACTTCGTCCAGGAACAAGGTCCCCTTGCTGGCGGCCTCGAACAGACCCTGCTTGGTCGCGATGGCCCCGGAGAACGAGCCTTTGACGTGGCCGAACAGTTCGCTTTCCAGCAGGGTCGGAGCCAAGGCGCTGCAGTCGCAGGCCAACAGCGGCGCGTTTTGGCGGCGGCTGAGCCGGTGGATGGCCCGCACCAACATCTCCTTGCCCGTGCCGCTTTCGCCCGTGACCAGAACCGTACCATCGGTCGGCGCCACACGTTTTACCAGGCCGAAGACGTGCTCCATCGGCCGGCTCTCGCCGATGATCCCTTCGAAGCCGCGATTCAGTTCCAGCTCTCGCCGCAGCTCGGCGTTCTCACGAATCAACGTCGAGTGTTCCCACACCTTCTGCATGACCAGCTTCAGTTGAGCGGGAGAAAACGGCTTGCTCAAGTAATCGGTGGCGCCCTGCTTCATAGCCTCCACGGCGGTTTCGACGGTGGAATTCCCGGTGATGATCACCACCTCGGAGGAGACGCCCGAAGCCTTGATGCGGGCGAGCAGCTCCAGACCGTGGATACCAGGGAGCATCAGGTCGAGAAAGATCACGTCGAAGCCGCCGGACAACGCCGCCTGCAGGCCGGCTTGCGGATCCTGATAGACCTCGATCGCGTGGCCATCGGGACCGAGGATGCGTTTGATACTCAGGCCAATGACAGCTTCGTCGTCGATGACCAGGAGGCGTTGTGGCATAGCTTGGCCTTTCTCACGTCGTCAGGAACGGATGCTCGCTGGGCACCGAGTTGGCGGTTTCACCGATCGGAGCTCGCCCCAAGGCGGGCAGCAAGATGGTAAAGGTTGTGCCCTGGCCCGCCGCACTGTTCAGTTCGATGACCCCGCCATGCTGTTGGAGGATGCCGTAACTGACGCTCAAGCCCAAGCCGGTCCCTTTGCCGACCGGCTTGGTCGTAAAGAACGGCTCGAACACACGGTCGAAATGCTCCGGCTTGATCCCACAGCCCGTGTCGCTCAACCTGACCAGCACCCGATCCTCCTCGGCCACGGTACGAACCGTCAGCGTGCCCCCGCCGGGCATCGCCTCGCAGGCATTGAGCGACAGATTCAGCAGCACTTGCTGCAGTTGATTCATATCGCCACGAATGTCAGGCAGGTCGGGCGCCAATTCCTCGGCGATGACGATCTGGTCGAAGAGCTTCTGGTTGCGAATCAGACGCATCGTGCGCCCGATCACTTCGTTGATGTTCAGCGGCTCCATGACAACGGCCCGTTCGCGGGCGAAGTCCAGCAACCCGCGCACGATCTCCGCCGCGCGCGTGGTCTCGTGGATGATCAGATCCAGGTCTTGCCGGTCCTGCTCCTCCATATTGGACTTTTCCTTCAGCAAATGGGCGAAGGTCAGCACTCCGGTCAGCGGATTGTTGATTTCGTGGGCCACTCCGGCAGCCAGGCGTCCGAGTGAGGCCAGTTTCTCGCTACGGCCCAATTGCTTGCTGGTCGCCGCCTGCAACTGCTGTTCACGTTCCGCCAAGGCGTCGGCCATCTGATCGACGGCCTGGCAAAGAATGCCGATCTCGCCGGGCGGCCGGATCCCGACCCGCGCGGTGAAGTCGCCGCGGACCACGCGTTGGGACATCTCGATCACCTTCACGGCCGGCCGCAAGACCAAGTAGTTCATGAAATAGACCAGCAGGAAACAGGCCAGCGTGCCGGACAAGACCATGACCAGAACCACGCCTACCAGCGTGTTCCGCGTGTGCAGGAACGGCGCCTGCAGCAAGCCCACATACAAGGCGCCAACGATGTTCTGCTGGGAATCGCGGAGCGGTTCGTAGGCCGTGAAATACCAGTCGTTGACCACGAAGGCGGGTGCGGACCAGGTCACGCCCCGGACCAGCACCTGGTCGGCCACCTCCTGGCTCATCCGCGTGCCCACAGCGCGGGTGCCGTCGGATTGCAGCACGTTGGTGGCGATCCGCAGGTCGCCCAGGAAGATCGTCACCGTGTCCGCGGGTCCGGCACTCGGGTCCGCCGTTCGAAACACGACGTCGCGGAAGGCATCCGCCAAGTCGTCGCGGCGGTTCAATAAGTCGCCGCCGTACATCACGCCCTGCAAGACACCTTGTCCGTCGACCAACGGCACGGCCACGGCGACGACCAGACCGTCGGTGCGAAACGTCTCCTGGCTCGGCTGGGTGCGCTCGGTCGGCAACGTTTCGATGGCAGCTCGAGCGGCCAACCCCTCGCCGTCTTTCGCGAGGCTGGCGACCGGCACGGCCAGCGTTCCGGTGATCGCCTCCCGCCGGCCGATGGCCGCCGCAATCAAGGGGTTCTCCGAGAGATCGTCGCCGTATTGGTCAGGGCGCCAAGCACGCACGAGCACCTTGCCATGCATATCGACCACGGTGAGAAAATCCATTCGCCCCCGGCTACAGAACTGCCGCAACAGATCCGGGAGTCGATTGCGATCCGCCGCGGCCGCGGCGGTCACCAACGTCTCATCGACAGCGGCGGCCTGCAGATACACCGAGATATTGCGGAGGTGGCCGTCATAGGCAGCTCGGGCCGAATTCAGATTCAGCCGGACGCGGGTCTGCACGGACTCGAACCACACGCTTTCCAAATAGGTTACGACGGCCAGCGACAGGATCGCGTTGGCCACGAGAATCCCGGCGATGGAGAGGATCGTCAGTTTCAGTCGAATGGTCATGGGCTGGAACTCTATACACTGTATGTCGCGACCATACACCACCAGGCCGAATTCCACAATGGGTTGCGGCGTCTGCGGACAGGGGAAGAAGTCGCTTCGAAAAGCGTTTCCAGCCGTGAATTACCGCCGGTTCCCGAGCCGCTTACCCCCGCCGAAACAGTCTCATTTGAACGCGTCGTGTGATGTGGCACGACGCTTGCTTAAGGCGTATTCCCGTTCGCTCAAACCAGCCTGACACCATCCGCGTCAGGCTGGAAAGCCTGACCTACAACATGCACGCAGTTGGCGTGCATCCGACTCCAAATCGCATGCGGAGGCCCGCGGTGATCGCACTCATTCCCGATCTCGAATCGATTCTCGTGCACTACCCGAATGCCCGACGTGACTCGTTGATCCCGCTGTTGCAGGAAGTCCAGGAGCGGCACGGATACCTGTCGCGGCAAGCGATCGGCCGGATCAGCCAGCACCTGCGGTTGCCGACCAGCAAAATCTATGGTGTGGCGACCTTCTACAATCAGTTCCGGTTCCAGCCCCAGGGCAAGTTTCACGTGCAGGTCTGCCGCGGCACGGCCTGCCACGTGAAAGGCTCTGCGGCGATTCTCGAAGCGATCAAGCGGGACCTGAAGATCGACGCCGGCCAGACCAGCCGAGACGGCGTATTCAGCCTGGAAGTCGTGGCCTGCATCGGGGCCTGCGGCTTGGCGCCGGTCATTTGCGTCAACGGCGAGTTCCACGCCGGCGTGTCGACCAAGTCGGTGGCAAAAATCCTGGACTCTTACCGCAGAAAGGCGGCCCACAATGACGGCGAAGCTGCCTGAATCGATGGCTACGGCCGGTGCCGCGAACAGCTACTCCACCTATCCCGAACTCCTGGCGTGGCTCATGGAGTGCGGTGACTCGCCGGATGCGGCGGTCCGCCAGCAGCGGCAAGAGCGGCTGGCCGAACTGCGCCGTGAGCGGCTGGTGCGGCCGGCGATCTTTGTGGGCCTGGGTACCTGCGGCCTGGGGGCCGGAGCCCAACACACGCTGGACGCGATCCGCGCGTACCTGGACCGTCACGAAATCAAGGCCGACGTGGTCAAGGTCGGCTGCATCGGGCTGTGTTCCGCGGAACCGTTGGTCGAGGTGCAGCTGCCCGGCCGGACGCGGGTGATGTTCCAACGCGTCAGGGAAGATCAAGTCGATCGGCTGCTGGACGCGGCCTTGGCCAGTCAGCTGCCCGACGACTTGGTACTGAGCCAGCACCGCCACTCGGCGTTACAGCCTTGGGAGGACGTTCCGTTCCTGGACGAGCATCCGTTCTTCGCACCGCAGACCCGCTGGGTGCTGGTTAACTGCGGCCTGATCGACCCAGCTCAAATCGACGAATACATCGCGTACGGCGGCTACCAGGCCCTGGCCAAGACACTCCGCCACTATACGCCCGATCAGGTTTGCGACCTGGTCGAAGCCAGCGGTCTGCGGGGGCGTGGCGGCGGCGGGTTCCCGACGGGCAAGAAGTGGAAGTTCGCCCGCCAGACGCAGGGCGACACCAAGTACCTGATCTGCAATGCGGACGAAGGCGATCCGGGCGCGTTTATGGACCGGGCGGTAATCGAAAGCGATCCGCATCGGCTGGTCGAAGGCTTGGCCCTGGCCGCCTACGCCATCGGCGCGACCAAGGCGTACATCTATATCCGCGCCGAGTACCCCTTGGCGATCAAGCGTCTGCAGGCCGCCCTCGCTCAGGCCGAAGCGAGCCAGCTGCTGGGCCCGCACATTCTGGGCAGCGAATTCAGCCTGGAAATCGTGATCAAGATGGGGGCCGGGGCCTTCGTGTGCGGCGAGGAGACAGCCCTGATCCACAGCATCGAGGGTCGCCGCGGAATGCCCCGCCCCCGTCCTCCGTTCCCGGCCGTCAGCGGCCTATTTGGCAAACCCACGATCATCAACAACGTGGAGACGCTGGCCAACGTGCCGCTGCTCGTCGACCGGGGCGCCGACTGGTTCAGCGCCGTAGGCACCCCAACCAGCAAGGGGACGAAGGTCTTTGCCCTGTCAGGCAAGGTCGCGCGCACGGGCCTGGTCGAGGTCGCGATGGGCACCAGCATGCGGCAGATCGTGTTCGATATCGGCGGGGGCATCGCCAACGGCCGGAAGTATAAGGCTGTGCAGATCGGCGGTCCGTCGGGAGGCTGTATCCCCGACCAACATTTGGACATTGACGTCGACTACGAATCGCTCAAGACCGTCGGCGCCATGATGGGGTCCGGTGGTCTGGTGGTGATGGACGAGGACAACTGCATGGTCGACGTGGCCAAATTCTTCATGGACTTCATCCAGCGGGAGAGTTGCGGCAAGTGCATTCCTTGCCGGGAAGGAACGAAGCGGATGCTGGAGATTCTGCAACGGATCACGCGCGGCCGACGGCGGGAGAAGGGCCTCGATGCCCTGGAACGCTTCCACAGTGTATTGCACTTGCAGGATCTGGCGACCACAATTCGCGACACCAGTCTGTGCGGTTTGGGCCAGACGGCGCCGAATCCCGTCCTGAGCACCCTGCGTTTCTTCCGTCACGAGTACGAGGCCCACATCTACGAGCGCCACTGCCCGGCGGGGATCTGCGCCGAATTGCTGACTTACAGCATCGATCCGGAGAAGTGTAAGGGCTGCACGCTGTGTGCGAAGAAATGTCCTGCAGACGCGATCGTCGGTGCGCCCAAGAAGCCGCACTACATCGTCGCCGACAAGTGCATCGGTTGCGGGGGTTGTCTGGATGCCTGCCGGCCAGGTGCGATTACTAAGCAGTAAAGAGGTTCACGCATGGTCACGATAGAAGTCAACGGTCGGCCGGTCGAGGCCCAGCCGGGTGAAATGCTCCTGAGCACGTTGCGGCGGGTGGGCGTCAAGGTGCCCACCCTCTGCCACCTGGAGGGCTTGAATCCCAGCGGCGCCTGCCGGATGTGCGTCGTCGAGATCGAAGGCCAGCGCGGACTGATCCCCAGCTGTGCGTTCCCGGTCACGCAGCCGATCAAAGTCCAGACGCATTCCTCGCGCGCCGTGCTGGCCCGCAAGACGATCGTCGAATTGCTGCTGGCCAATCATCCCGATGACTGCCTGTACTGCGTCCGTAACACGAACTGCCAACTCCAAGGTCTGGCCAAGGAATTGGGGGTCCGGCAGCGGCGGTTCGCTGGCGAGAAAAATCGGCACTTCCTCGACATTTCCGGCCCGTCGATCATGCGGGATCCCGGCAAGTGCATCCTCTGTGGCAAGTGCGTGCGGGTCTGCGAAGAGACACAAGGCGTCGGCGCGATCGACTTCATCGGCCGCGGTTCCCGCTCGAAAATCGGCACCGCGTTCGACGAAGGCTTGAACGTCTCCGGCTGCATCAACTGCGGACAGTGCGTCGTGGTCTGCCCGACCGGTGCCCTGAGCGAGCAAAGCCAGCTCAAGGAAGTCATCGAAGCCTTGCAGGATCCTCGGAAACTGGTCGTCGTGCAGCATGCTCCGGCCGTGTCGGTAACCGTGGGCGAGGCGTTCGGCCTGCCCACCGGTGCCGACACCGTGGGCGCCCTGACCGCAGCCCTGCGACGGCTGGGTTTCGACCGCGTGTTCGATACCAGCTTCACCGCCGACTTGACGATCATGGAGGAAGCTTCGGAGTTGGTCCACCGGCTGCAGCACGGCGGCGTGTTACCGATGATGACCAGTTGCTCGCCAGGCTGGATCAAATTTGTGGAAACGTATTACCCCGACTTCCTCGGCCATCTGTCCACGTGCAAGAGCCCGCAGCAGATGATGGGGGCGATCATCAAGAGCTACTTCGCCCAGCGCGAAGGCGTCGATCCGGCGAACATCTACAGCGTGAGCCTCATGCCCTGCACGGCCAAGAAGTTCGAGGCGGGCCGGCCGGAAATGGGCCGCCATGGCGTGGCGGACATCGACGCGGTCCTCACCACCCGCGAGTTGATCCAACTGCTCCACACGTACGGATTGGCTCTCAGCGAACTCCCCCCAGAAAGCAGCGACACGCCCTTTGGCGAACGCACGACGGCCGGTAAACTGTTCGGAGCCACCGGCGGTGTGATGGAAGCGGCCCTCCGGACCGCGCACTGGATGGTCGCCGGCCGGGACCTGGGCGAACTGACGGTCGCGGCGGTCCGCGGCTTGGAAGGGGTCAAGCAGGCCAGCGTCCAGGTCGAAGGGCTGACGCTGAACGTGGCCGTCGTGAGTGGCTTGGCCAACGCCTGCCGTCTGCTGGACCAGCTTCGCGCCGGACGGAACGACCTGCACTTCATCGAAGTCATGACCTGCCCCGGCGGCTGCATCGCCGGTGGTGGCCAGCCGCTGGGAACGAATCTCGACGCCGTCCGCGGGCGGCTGCAGGGGCTCTACGAATTGGACCGCCAGGAGACCGCTCGCACCTCGCACAGCAATGCGTCGGTGAAACGGTTGTACGACGAGTTCCTGGGACAGCCCTTAGGCCACCAGAGCCACGAACTGCTACATACCCATTACATCGCCCGCGAAACGCTGGCCTAGGAATCTCATGGTCGCCGGCTACATCACCACGGTCAAAGAACGCTGCCGCATGTGCTACACCTGCGTGCGCGAATGTCCCGCCAAGGCGATCCGGGTCGCTACGGGCCAAGCGGAGGTGATCGGCGAGCGGTGCATCGCCTGCGGCAACTGCGTCCGCGTCTGCTCGCAGGAGGCCAAACAGGTCCGCGGCACGACGGCTGAAGTCCGCACGCTGCTGGATTCGGACCTGCCCGTAGCCGCCTGCCTGGCGCCCAGTTTTCCCGTCGCGTTCGCGGAAACCGAATACCCTCGCGTCGTCGGGATGTTGCGCGCGTTGGGCTTCGATCTTGTCCTGGAGGTGAGCTTCGGAGCCGATCTGGTGGCGCGCGAGTATCGCAAATTGCTCGGCGCCACGAACGGCCACCGCTACATCGCCACCACCTGTCCTGCGGTGTCCAGTTATGTCGAGAAGTACTATCCGGACTTGGTCGGAGCCTTGGCACCGATCGTCTCGCCCATGGTCGCCACGGCGCGGGTGGCTCGCCGCGTCTACGGGGAACGGCTGGCCGTCGTCTTCATCGGACCCTGCATCGCCAAGAAAGCGGAAGCGGACAGCCCCGGCATCGCAGGCGAAATCGACGCGGTGTTGACGTTCGAGGAACTGCGGCAGCTGCTGGCGGCCGCCGGCCTGACCGCCGACACGGTCGAGCCGTCGGCTTTCGATCCGCCCTATGGCGGTGCGGGCGGTTTGTTCCCCATCAACCGCGGCCTGTTGCAGGCGGCCAATATTGAAGAAGACCTGATGACGGGCGAGGTCGTGTCCACGCAGGGACGCAGCCACATGTTGGACGCGATTCGAGAGTTCGCCGACGGCGATTTGGGCGCCAAACTGTTGGAGGCGCTCTGCTGCGAAGGGTGCATCACCGGAGCCGGGATTCGCAACAGTTTGCCCCTGTTCAGCCGCCGCCGACTGGTCCGCCGACACGTCTGTGCCCGGACAGCGATGCTCGACCAATGGCATTGGCAGGAAGACCTGCGGCGCGCGGAGGACCTGGACCTGTCCCGCTCGTTCCAGCCTCAGGACCAGCGGATTCGCACCCCCGCCCCGACACAACTGCGCGAGGTGCTGGAACGGCTGGGCAAGTCCGGGCCCACGGATGAACTCAACTGCGGCGCCTGCGGCTACGACACCTGCCAGGAACATGCCGTGGCGATTTGCAAGGGGCTGGCCGAGAACGCCATGTGCCTGCCGCATACGATCGATCAATTGCGCCGCGCGGTCTGCGAGGTCGAGGAATCGAACCGGCAGTTGGCCGAGGCCCAGGATGCGCTGATGCAGTCCGAGAAGCTGGCCAGCATGGGGCAGTTGGCGGCCGGCATTGCCCACGAGGTGAATAACCCCTTGGGCGTGGTGCTGATGTACGCCCATCTGTTGCTGGACAGCTGCCCGCCCGGGACCCCCATGCGCGACGATCTGGTGATGATCACCGAACAGGCGGACCGCTGTAAGAAAATCGTCGCGGGACTGCTCCATTTTGCCCGCCAGAACAAAATCGTGCGCTCCCCGGCTGACCTGCGCGAGGTGGTCGAGCGGGCCTTGCGGGCCAGCAGAATCCCCGCTCAGATCACGGTCCGGGTCGAACATGAATTGACGGATTCGGTGGCGGAGATCGATCGCGATCAGATCGTCCAGGTGCTCACCAACCTTGTGAGCAACGCACTGGCCGCCATGGACGAGAGCGGCGTGCTGACGATCCAGACGAGCGGTGATGACCAGCAGGTCTTTCTGCGGGTGATGGATACGGGCAGCGGGATCCCTGAAGAGCACCTCAAGAAAATCTTTGATCCCTTTTTCACGACGAAGCCGATGGGCAAAGGGACCGGGTTAGGGTTGGCTGTAACTTATGGCATCGTCAAGATGCACTGCGGCGACATCCGCGTGAAATCGCAGGCCCACCCGGCCGCCGGACCCACCGGTACAACCTTTACCGTGGTGCTCCCGCGACGGGAGCAGGCGTAGCCTGGCTCTCCAGAGCCGGGCAGTTTTGGGGAGCAACGCGCCCCGGAGTAGTCGCACAGGCACGGCTCTGGAGAGCCATGCTACTTGGTTGCGGCCGTGGGCCGCGTGAGGAGAACACGATGAACGCCACTCCAGAGAAACGGACCGTGCTGTTGGTCGATGACGATAGCGATTTCCTCTGGCTGCAAAAGACACAGCTCGAAGCCGCCGGCTTCGATGTCGTCACTGCTGTCGGCGAAGCCGAGGCCAAACAGGCCCTGGCCAGAAGCCGCCCGGACCTGGCGGTGATCGACGTGATGATGGACAACCCGGACACGGGCTTCATGCTGTGCTACTATATTCGTAAGACCGATCCTACGATCCCGTTGATCCTGGTCACGTCGATCGTCAGCGAGACCGGGATGGACTTTGCGCTGTCCAGTGAAAACGATCGTGCCTGGATTCGCGCCGATGCGTTGCTGGCCAAGCCCATTCGCTTCGAACAGCTCCAACGTGAGATCGACCGCCTGCTGACCCACGCGGCCGGGCCGCGGGGAGCGGCCTTGCAAGAATCGTAGGGTGGGCTGTGCCCACCACAACGGCTTGGGCCTGGTAGGTACAGCCCACCGTACACCTAGCACCAAACGGTTTTCGGGGTTGTCGGTGTCAAGAATGGGGTTTTACGTTGTCGCCTGGACGAGGCTTGCCGTGAGGGCTCAGACGTACAGAATTCAAAATTGGCGGTTTGGTGACTTTGCCACGTCGGAGTGGTTTGTCCGCCAATTTTGAATTCTGTACGTCTGAGCCCTTGTCTCGCGCCCCGTCCCTGCTGAACCGTTAAGTCTCATTCTTTACGCGCAGGGGCCAAAATACCGTTTGGTGCTAGTGCAAGCATCGTCAGCTGATTGGATTCTTTCACCGCCTCGGAGCGTGAGGCAAGACTCTAACGGAGCACACCATCGATGGTCACCCTGCGGGTCTTGGTCACCGACGACGAATTGGGGATGCGGCTGGGCGTGGCCCGGACCCTGCGAGATTTCACCGTACAGGTTCCCGACGTCGAGGAGCTCGTGTCGTTCACGGTCGACCAGGCCGACAGCGGCGAGTTGGCCTTGGAGAAGATTCGCCAGTCCCCGCCGGACATCCTGTTCCTGGACCACAAGATGCCCGGCCTGAGTGGCCTGGACGTCCTGGATGTGGTCCAAGGCCAACCGACTGAAATGCTGACCATCATGATCACGGCCTACGCCTCGATCGAGACGGCAGTGACGGCGACGAAGCGCGGGGCCTACGATTTCTTGGCCAAGCCGTTTACTCCCGATGAACTGCGGAACACGACCCGCAAAGCCGCCTGTCGCCTGGTCCTGGCTCAGCAGGCCCGCAAGCTGACCGCAGAGAAACGCCAGATTCGCTTTCAGTTCATCCGCGTGCTGGGGCACGAATTGAAGGCTCCCCTGAATGCCGTCGAAGGCTATCTGAGACTGCTGCAGGCCGGCACGCTGGGCGAGCGTATCGCGCAGTATGAGGAGGTCGTCGAGCGGAGCTTGGTACGGATCGACGGGATGCGTAAGTTGGTCGCCGACCTGCTGGACATGACCCACATCGAATCGGGGCAGCGGACGCGGCAACTCGCGCAGCTGGACGTCGCCGACGTCGCGCGGGCGGCTCTGGAGACCCTGAGCCCTGACGCGGCCGCCAAACACCTGTCGATCACCCTCCAGGCCGACGGGCCAGTGCTGCTGGCGGCCGATCGGGGCGAGCTCGAGATGATCCTGAATAATCTGCTGTCCAACGCCATCAAGTACAACCGCGATGGCGGCAGCGTCAAGGTGCGACTGGGTTCGCAGGACGGCCAAGTGACCATCGCGGTGAGCGACACTGGGATCGGCCTGACACCGGAGGAAGCCGGGCGGTTGTTTGGCGAGTTCGTGCGGATCCGCAACGAGAAAACCCAGCAGATCCTGGGCAGCGGCCTGGGACTGTCGATCGTCAAGAAGTTGGCCTTGCTGTACGGCGGCGACGTGACTGTCATCAGCCAGCCCGACGTCGGCAGCACCTTCACCGTCGTGCTTCACGACGCGCCGTAGATCGGCGCGGTGCAAGGCATCGTCTGTCCGGCATGGCCCACCACGCCCTGCGCTGCAGGGGGACGAGAATGATTGTCAGCGGCCGCGAAGAGTGCTATCATGCTGCGCGTTGTTCCGAACTTGGCCATCTCTTCGAGGAGTTTTCCCATGCGACCTCCACACTGGTTGGACGGCATCATCGGCGAACTTCGGGAAGTGGACGACATCGCCCTAGCGATCGTCGAAAGCCCGAAGTTCCAGCAGGCAATTCAGCGGGGGATCGACGCCGGCTTTCAATGGGAGGGTCTGCACGAAAAAGACCCCAAGCGGCTGGCCAGCAGTTTCACCCAAGAGATCCGCATCGCCATCGTGGAAGCCGTGAAGGCTGAACATTGAACCGGCGCGCGGAAGTGGTGTCTGTGCAGCAGCGGAAATAGCGTTGCGTCAATCGTACGGATGGCAGAGCCGGAGCACGGTTGTTCAATGTAGGATGGTCTTCCCAGACCGTCCCGATTGGCCCGGGAAGGCCGACCTGCGGGTAAATTATTTCCTGCCGCTCGCCTTGGGAGAAACTTCGCTGATGGCCGCCGTGCTCTGCCAGGTTTTCTCGCCGAGTTGGGGGCGCGATGCGTGAGCGGCAAGGCGCTAGCCGCCGGTTCCGAACGCCACCGGCGGCTAGCGCCTTGCCGCTCACAACCCACGATCTTAGCCTTGACAAAGCACTAGCCAACTGGGCTGATTTGTTTGGCCTCTTCGGGGCGAGAAAACCAGGCACATCCACCGCCTTTGCCGCCCTACTTCCGTAAACAAAACCTGCCCGATGGCTTTCCTGCGCCAACCCCAACTTTGCCTCACCCTAGTCTCGGGCTGGGCCGCGCAGGATTGGGGAGTCGGGCGTCAAACGGATGGTCCTGTTTTCGTTCCGCCCCCATCCGGGCTTGCTCGAATGGCACGAGGTTAAGGACTGCAGGAGCGATTTCCCGTCACGACAGGGCTTGTCCCCGTCGAGCGATGTTCACTACCAGAAATGTTAACCAACGATGTCTCCACGCCACCACGGAGCTCGCCTCCGTGGGGCGATGTTCCCTGGAAAAGCCTTGGGAAACACCGCTCCACGCGGGCCATGCGCGTGGTGGCGAAGTATCAGGATTGCAACGCCAATCTGGTTCTAAACACTCCTCCACGGAGGCAAGCTCCGCGGTGGGAGGACGGACGATCCATGACTGAAACCCGTACCTCAACGCTTAACCTCGTACCATTCGGGGTAAGCCCAGTGGGGGAAGTGGCCGAATGACAACCACTTACGCTTGACCTCGTGCCATTCGAGCAAGCTCGGCGGGGGCGGGTCCGCGACAAACGTGCAACTTCAAAAGCTTCAGTCGTCGCTGCGCGACTGGTTCCGATTCCTGCGGCCGATGTCCGCGGGTTGAAAGCCACGGCTACGTCCAGCAACCGCTACGCGGCAAATACGATGAAGCCGGGAAGCTATTGCGGCCCGCGTTGCTACAGTTGCTCCAGCCGGATGCCCTGGGAGTCACACCAGGAACCGGAATTGACGGTGGGAAGCGCGCGGATTTGTTCGAGCGGGCCTTGATCATAACGTTGCGAAATGCTGGCAGTGTCGTGATCGTCCCCGAGAAGCTCCCGACGTAAGTCGGTGGGAGTGTTCCCGCCCTGTGCCTAACCCGGAGCCCCCTACCGGATTTCTGGCGTGGCGCAGGCGACGAGGTCGGGAGTCGTTTTCGGTCTATGATCTGCCACATGGCGAGGCAAATTTGACCGAAAACGACACCGGACCCATTTTCGCAATCACGCTACCCGACGCAGGAGCCACGTAGCCCGACAATTTTCTTCACCCACGAGACGAGCTCGTGGGGGTCGAGGCGACCAACGCTCATGCGCACTTAACTCACCAATCTCCTGCACCAACCAGACGCTTTTGGAGGGGGGCGCCACAGTGAACTTAGACCGTCAAATTCGTGAGTCCCTGCGCGATCGGCTGCGCTGGCTGAGAAAAAAGATGGATGGCCCCTTTCCGCCGGCCACAGCACCACGTCCACACCGCGCCGCAGCAACAGCGCCATGGCCGCGGCCGTGAGTTCGATGCGGCCGAACAGCAGCACTTCGTCGATCTCGCCCACCCGCACCCGGCGAAGTGCGGTCTGACCGCGGTACAGCACCAAGGTGTCGCCTTCGGCGTGCACCGACGTGCCTTGTTCGGAAACGGCTAAGGCGTGCATGGAACCTCGCCCTCCCACACCAGTTCCTCGACACCTTCGCGTTCGACCAGCCGATACCGTCCGCCTTCGCAGGCGATTACTCGGTCCGGCACGCTGCCCAGCGCGGCGACCAGGGCCGCCCGCAATTGCTCCCACTCCCGCTGAATCTCCGCGCGGCGACGCTCCAGCAGGCTGTAGCGTTGGGCGAGCACCGTCAGGCTGGCCGGCTGGGCGGCGGGTGAGCTCGGCGCCGTCACACGGGCGGGCAGGGTTAACAGATGCAGTACGGGATGCGGGTAGCGATCCTTGGCAAACTCGAACGGGCAGTTACAGGCCACGCGCCGGGTAATGTGCGGGATCTTCTTGCGGATCGATGGGCAGGACACCGGGTTGCCCTTGAGCCGGTCCTTCATGTACTTGTCCGAGCCGATGTCCACGCACTTGTTGAGCACGGCGGTGACCGCCTGCGGCCCGCCGTCGACATGGCCCACGGGCGGCGACGGCCGGCGCCGCCGGCTGCAATTCGGCGGACGGCGTGGCCGGGACGGGCGCGGCGGCACCGCCGGGCGGCGCCAGGCCCTTGAGTTGTTCCAAGGCTGCGTACAGCGCCGGGCGCGGCGCGCTGGTCGCGGCCCGCAGGGTGGCGAACGGGTCGGCGAGCGCGGTGTGCATGGTGTGCTCCGGGGGAATAGGTTCGTAGGGCGGCAGGGTGGCTGGGGCAGGGCGCAGCGATGTCCCAGAAACCGCTTCGTTGATAGCCTCGAAAAAAGCGATTGGGCGGCACGCCCAGAGCCACAACGACGGGCGTGATGGTCGTCAACCACGCCCTTCGCTTCGGCTTCGGAACAGGCCTCATCGCTGTAAACGACTCTTCCGCCCCAAAGGGGCATTAACAAATCAGCCCAGGGCAGCGCGCAGCGGCGTCAGCCGCGGAGCGACGCCCTGGGTACGGTATCGATTCAACACGGTAGCCCTGTAAGGGCGAAACAAATCGGTTAGTCCCACACGTCTCGTTCGTCTTCCAACAAGATGGATGAGGTTCTGGACTAAGGATGGTAGCCTGATTGTGTTGCGCCGGCTTGTTTCGCCCCTTCAGGGCTGGCGTGCTTGATACTCCCATGACCCAGGGCGGCGCTACGCGGCTGACGCCGCGGCGCTCTGCCCTGGGCTGATTTGTGGCTGCCCCTATCGGGGCGAAAACTTGTGTCGGACAAGTGGCACCTAGGCAATTGTGGGGACTCCGCGCCGCGCTTGTTATCCGGCTTACAAGCGTGGCTGGCGAGGAGTGGAGGTTACTTCCACAGGGTTGGAAACTGCCCGAGTTTCAACGTCCGACGTCCTCCCTGCGTACCCACTGCTTGGTCGATACAGGTTTCCAGGAACGCGGCGATCTCCTCGGCCCGGGTGCGGTAAACGGTGGGGCTGGAGAAGGCTTGCTTACGTCAGTCTTCGCTCAGCCAGAGGCCGTCGAATTTACCTCGGCGGAGTTCTCACCTTCAGCCTAAGAACGCGACCGTTCAAGTTCCCACCCTTCCCCTGCCGCCTCCGGCGGCGGGGGAAGAGTGGGTTCTTGGATCGCGTTCTTGCACTGAAGGTGAACCTCCCCTGGGGTAAACAGATCGTCCCACTTTGATCCTGCTTGTTTTGCAGGACTTACGTCGTTTTGCGATAGGTTGTTTGTGCCCTTGCGGGGTCAATCCACCATCGGCCAGTCCCTTCAACCCATGCTTTGCCAAGAACATTCAGAAACGCTGGCCTTGATCATAACGTTGCGCACACTAGCCCGACGCGCCAGCGAGGGTGTCCCAAACTTCGCCCCGGTGTTTTGCCTGAGATCTGGCTTCTTGCCGAAACCTACGACAATTCACAGACATTCACGTCGAGTGGGCCTCAACCACCCTCGCTGACGCGTCGGGCTAGTGTGGACGGCGGCTAGCGTCTTGCGCCACCTTATGATCAAGGCCATGCCCGTCTTCGCTTGCGCGCGGACTCGGCGGTTGAGCTGCTTCCCGGCATGTGTTACGTTGCTGGCGTCTAAACCACCATTCAGCTTGCGGGGAGACCGCGATGCACAAACCGTGCGTTTTCATCTCGTCCACGTGCGAGGATCTGCAGGCCCACCGCCTGGCGGCGCGCGATGCGGCACTGGGCGCGGGGTTCTTCCCCGTGATGATGGAGTACTGGACAGCCGAGGCCAAAGATCCGCTGGACGTCTGCCTGCGCCGCGTGGACGAGGCCGAACCGGTGGTCGTGATCGTGGCGCAGCGCTATGGTTGGAAGCCGAAAGATCAGCCCCAAGGTAAACTGCGCAAGAGCATCACCTGGCTGGAATGCCTGCGTGCCCCGGACGCGGGCAAAGACGTCCTGGCCTTCCTGCTCGACGACACACACCCCTGGGATCCAACGCTGTACGAGAAGTACCTGTTCACGTCCCTGGGTAGTGAAGACAAGTTGACCGCCTCACGCCAAAAAGAAATCCTGCGAGACATTGCGGCGCTCGAACAGTTCAAGAAGTGGTTGCGCACCAACGGCGTGGTCAAGTTCTTCACCACACCGCAAGACCTGCTGGCCAAGGTCCAGGCGGCACTGCAGCAGTGGCTGATCGACCATGCCGACCGCTTGCCGTCGGCGGTCGTTCCGCAGCCGGTGCTGGTCGACCGTCCAGAGGACTACCTGCAGACGCTGTACGAACGCACGGGCAGCATCGAGATCCGCGGTCTGCACGTCGGCAGCGGCCGGGCCTCCAGCTTTCCCATCGACGAGCTCTACATGCCGTTGACCACCGTCGCGCCCCGAAGCGACCGGCTGGCCAAGGCTCGGGAGGGCGAGGCTCCTGCCGACCCGCTTGGCGACTCCGGCGGGCGGATCGAATTGGACCAGGCCCTCGAACACCGCCGACTGGCCATTTTAGGCGATCCGGGCGCCGGCAAATCGACCTTCCTGCGGCGGATCGCCTTCCTGCTGTCCCGGTCCCTGTTGGGAAAGGATCCGCCTGGGGTTGGGGGACCGTTGGGCCTGGACGACCGACCGCTACCGGTGCTGATTACCGTCGCGGCCTTGGCCGACCACATCCGCCATTGCCTGGGCCGCGAATCCGGTGCTCCCCTGGCGGCCGACGCCGCGGCGTGGATCCCGCATTACCTGGGCACATCCTGCCGCGAAAGTAACATCGCCCTCAGCGAAACCTACTTTCGCAGCCAATTGGACGAAGGCCGCGTGATCGTGCTGATGGACGGCCTGGACGAAGCCGCCTCGGACCACGACCGGCGGCGAGTGGCGGCTGTGGTCCAGCACGCGGCCCAGGCCTATCGAGGCTGCCGCCTGGTGCTGACCAGCCGCCCGGCCGCCTACGAGCGCGACGTGCTGCTGCGCGAATTCGCCTTGGTCCGCATCGAGCCGCTCGAGGACGCGGCCATCGGCGGCTTTCTGGACCACTGGTGCCGGGCCTTATTCGCCGAGCGGCCGACGCAGGTGGCGGCCCATCGCGCTGAGTTGCTGCACGCCCTGCACGCGCGGCCTGAGATCCGGCGATTGGCCCGCAATCCCGTGATGCTGACCGCGTTGGCCGTGGTCCACTGGCACGAAAAACGCCTGCCCGAACAGCGCGCCGATCTGTACGAATCGATTCTCGACTGGCTGGCCCGCGCCCGGGAGAATCGGCCGCAGCGGCCGAACGCCGAACGCTGTGTGGCCCTGCTGCAGAAGCTGGCGCTGGCCATGCAGGAGCATGCCCAGGGGCGCCAGGTGCAGGTTCCGCGCCACTGGGCCGCGCGCCAGATCGCCGACGGTTGGCGCGAGATCCCGGAAGACGAACGGGTCGCGCAGGCCCAGCAGTTCCTGGTCGAGGAGGAGTTGGACAGCGGCATCGTCGTGGGCCGCGGCGACGACCTGCGGTTCTGGCACCTGACGTTCCAGGAGTACCTGGCCGCGCGGGCCTTGGGCGCGCAGGCGGCCGATGTCCGGCAGCATCCGTTGTTTCGCCACGAGCAGCTGCATCGGCCCGAGTGGCGGGAGACGGTGCTGCTGCTGGCCGGCGTGCTGTACCACCAGGGCATCGATCGCGTGGACGCCATGATCTCGGCCGTGCTGGACGGGCTGGGCCAGCAGCCCACGCTCACCGACCAGGCCCGCGTCGTCGGTCTGTTGGGCGCTGCCGTGGCGGATTTGGCGCCGGTGAACTACCAGCCGGCCGACTCGCGTTACCGCCAGACGCTGGACGCCGTGATGGCCATCTTCCGGCCGGACAGCGACGTGCCGATCGACCAGGCCATCGTCGCCGCCGACGTCCTGGGCCAAGCTGGCGACCCGCGGTTCGCGGACCGCCGCCGACACGAGAATCGGATTCCCATTGCGGCCGGCGAGTTCTGGATGGGAGCGCAGAACAACGATCCAGCGGCACCGAACCACGACCCGGGGGCGCACGGCGACGAGGCACCGGTCCACCGGGTGCACTTGTCCGCCTATCGCATCGGCCGTTATCCCGTGACGGTCGGCGAGTACCGCGAGTTCATGGAGCACGACGGCTACGACACGCAGGCATACTGGGCAGCCGGAGGCTTCCGCCAGTTCAAGGAACCCGACAAGTGGGAAGAGCAACTCCGGTATCCGACTCGGCCCGTGGTATACGTCAGTTGGTACGAAGCGGCGGCCTACGCGGCCTGGGCGGGTTGCCAGCTGCCGACCGAAGCCCAGTGGGAGCGGGCGGCCTGCGGCGGCGATGGGCGCAAGTTCCCCTGGGGCAGCGACGATCCGGACCCGACGCGGATGAACTACGCCACAGGCAAAGCTGAGGACTATTCAAACTGGAAACCGAACGTGGGCCATCCGACGCCCGTCGGCATCTATCCGCGAGGAGCCTCAAAAGAGGGCGTTGATGACATGGCCGGCAACGTCTGGGAGTGGTGCGCGGATTGGTTCGGCGACTACATCCAGGAGCAAACCACCAACCCGAGTGGGCCGCCGGAAGGGAAGAGCCGCGTTGTTCGCGGTGGTGCTTGGCATGGTCACTCGGGGCTTTGCCGCTGCGCCTTCCGCGGCCCCTATGGTCCCGTGTATCGCCTCGATGCCATCGGTTTCCGTGTGGCGTGGCGCGGCCAGGACTCTTGAAAATCTTTCCCTCTCCTACCCTTTCCTAACCTGCCGCGCAGCGGCGCGCGAAAAATTTTCGGGTTTTCAGTCCGCCGTGTTTATTGTCTTGTGCGAGGAGCGTAGAATGGCCGACGTTCAGAGGAGGAAGGGTGTTCGGTCATTGAAGCCGCGTTGTTCGCGGTGGGGCTTGGCATAATTCTACGAGGAATTGCCGCTGCTCTTACCTTTGCTTTGCGGAGTGATTACGAAATCAGGGATGACCGAGTGGCCCCTGGGGCACTCCTGGTCCTGATCCACGGGTTTTCGCCCCAAAGGGGCAGCCACAAATCAGCCCAGGGCAGAGCGGAGCGGCGTAGCCGCGTAGCGCCGCCCTGGGTTAGGAGAGGATGGAGAACACCAGCCCTGAAGGGGCGAAACAAGCCTTGATCACGTCTGACGAACGATGCGCGTGAGAGGAACCGATTTGTTTCGCCCTTTCAGGGCTACCGTGTTGAATCGATCCAGTACCCAGGGCGGCACTCCGCGGCTGTCGCCGCTACGCTCTGCCCTGGGCTGATTTGTTAATGCCCCTATCGGGGCGGAAGAGTTGTGGTTAACGACGAGGGGCAAGCCGGGGGCATTCACCAGTTGCGGCCGGTATTCGCGACAGCCCCAGAACAAACGGGGAAGTTATTTTTTCTCGTTCCCACGCTCCGCGTGGGAACGCAAGTGTTTTGACGCTCCGCGTCGTCTGCCCTGTGGGCCGTCGCGCACACGGAGAAGTTCCCTCGCTCGCATCGGGCCGGTTTGGGGCGGAGAATCGACGACCGCTTGGAGTCGTTGCTGGACGATCTGATCGAAGCCAAATACACCAGCGACAAGGCCGAGATTCTGCGACGAGCGGGGCTGCAGGCGGAGCAGATCCGTTACCAATTCCGACTGGCCAAAGATCTCCGGTTGTTAGCTCCCGACAGCCACCGCCACGCGATCGTGCTCTTGGATGACATCGGCCGCCAGCTGGGTGGGTGGCGGCGGAAGAACGAGGGTTGATGCAGCGTGCAGGCAACCTATTTCCGGAGATCACGTCGTGGGCCAACCTGCTACGGGCCTGCACGTCGAGCCAGGGCGTCAATTTCCTGGGCTACCGGTTGTTTACCGACCATCGTCGACTGCGCCGGGACAGTGTCAAACGCATGAAACACCGGATGCGGACCATGCAAGCCCAGTACGCTTGCGGTGAGCTCTCGATCCAGAAGATCACCGAACGCATCCGCAGCTGGATCGGACACGCTCAACACGCGGACACCTATCGCTTGCGTGAGCACATCCTGGGAGATTTTCCCTTTTGCCGGAAACGCGAGTCCCAGGACGTGGATGAATCAGGGACCGGGGAGAGTCCGGGTGACCCTGAGGCGGATGGACTGGGTCGGCAGGAATCCGATGCCCTGGGGGACTTGGATTGGTTGGTTTGACGCGGAGCGGGGTTAAAGCTGTCTTCCGCGACCCGGCGCGACCCGGAGAATAAACGAGGCGGTGCCGCGCGCTCCCCGCCGCAAGCTGCCGTCCTCGGTCCCTCACGCGGCAGAGCTCGGCACGGCAGCTTGCTCTGGGTCGCGGTTAAACGAGCTGCTGCCGACGACCGCCCAAGAAATTTTTTTTCGCGCGCCGCTGCGCGGCGGGTTAGGAAAGGGGATAAGGGAGAAAGATTTTCAAGAGTCCTGGCCACGCCACGCCACACGGAAACCGATGTCATCGCTGCGAAGCTCGGGATCAAGGTGGAGGCGGCAAGAGCAGCGGCAACCCCACGACGGATTAGACCAAGCCCCACCGCGAACAACGCGGCGTTCCCCTTTGTCTGACCCCGTCGGATTACGGATACTCCTCGGTTCGTACGGGCCGAACCAATCCTCGCACCACTCCCACACGTTACCCGCCAGGTCCGCCAAGCCCTCGGGCGAGACTCCTCGGGGATAAATGCCGACCGGCGTCGCGTGTGTGACGTTGGACGCATAGTTCAGCAGTTCCGCCGTCGGTTCGTCGTTGCCCCAGGGGAATCGTCGTCCGTCGGTGCCTCGTGCGGCGCGTTCCCACTCGGCTTCGGTCGGCAGACGGTAATCCTCCCCGGCCCAGCGGCAGTAGGCCTGGGCCTCGAACCAGGACACGCCCGTCACGGGCCAGTTGGGATGCTGTTTCTGCTCGGCCCAACCGTCCGGCTCGGTGAATTGCTGCCAGCCGCCCGCGGCCCAATGCCGCTTGTCAGCGTAACCATCGTTATCGACGAACAGCCGGTACTGGGCCACGGTCACCGGATAACGTCCGAGCTTGTAGGCGTCCAGGTAGACCGTGCGGACGGGCGATTCGTCATCGTCCGCTTCGGCATCGAAATTCGCAGCCTTTTTCTTCTTCTTTTGCGACCCCATCCGGAACTCACCCGCCGGAATCTTGACCCAGAGGTCCGGCGTGGGACCGTGGGGGAACCGCGGGTCCCCGGCTTGCCCCAAGGCGTCGGCGGCGTCAATGGCGTCGGCGATCGGCACTTGCCGCGAACGGATGGGATCGAAGATGCCCAACACGTCGTCCAGAATCTGCTGGTAACGCGGCTCTTTCGGCCGGTAGTTCACCGGCGTGAGATCCCGCACCACAGAGCCCAGCAGCCCGGCACAACGGGCGTGAGCCGCTAACCTCGCGTTTTCTGGCAATTGGTCGATCACCACGCGAATCATCTGGTCCACACGCTCCATGCCGTGATGGTGCAGTACGCCTGCCAGCAGCAGGAAGACTTCACGCCACTCGGGTTGGTACAAACGTTCGGTGGCCAACAGCCGGTCGCGGCGCTCCTGGTCCGTGCAGGCGGCCAGGGCCCGGGCGGCCAGGTGCTCCTGGAACGTCAGATGCCAGTAGCGCAGGTCGTCGCCGCGGGCCACGACGATGCCGCTGTCCAACTCCTCTTCGACCAGGAACCGCTCGGCCGCCTCGATGCGCTGCTGCGGATCGTCTTGGTCGCGAAACCCGTCCGCGATCTGTTCGGCGGCCCAACGCCGCCGGACCTGCACCTGACGGCCGTCCGGATGGCCCTGCATGGCCAACGCCAGGTTTTGCAGCAGGCCGATGCAGCGTTCCGGCTTGGGCCGGCCCGGTCTCAGGTCCCTGGCGCGGGCCAACCAGGTGATGATCGACTCGTACAAGTCGGCCCGCTGTTCGGGCAGGCGTTTTTCGTTCCAGTGCACGACGGCCATCGCCGTGAGCATGACCGGATTGCTGGCCAGTCGGCGGATGTCGTCGCGGGCTCGCAAGGCCGTCAGCAGTTCGGTCACGTGCAAGGTAGCCTGCTGCGGGTCGTCCACGTACAGTGCCCGGCACCAACGGTCCAGAAAGACCTCGATGGCCTCGCTCTCCAACGGCGCGATCAGCACTGGCGCGAAGCCGGGCAAGGTCGTCTGGCCCTGCACGGCCGAGGGCCGGCTGGTGACGACGAATCGGCAGCGTTCGTAGGCGGTGGCCGCGTTTTCGATCAAGGCGACGAGCCTGCGGCGGTCGGCCTCGGACGGCGCTTCGTCCAATCCATCCAGCAGAACGATGGCTCGGCCGCTGCTGAGCAGATCTTGAAACCAGGATTCGTCGGCGCCCGGGCAGCCTGCGCGCCACGCGGACGCCAGGAAATGGGGCAACCAATCCGCCAGGTGTTTTATCGTGGGTCCGTCGCCCCGTTCATGGGCGGCGCGGATGTGTTCGTTCAGGTCCGACAGCCGGAGGAAGAGGGGAAACGGCGGTTCGGCCGAGTCCCACCAGGGGCCTTCACGTGGACCGGTCTCTCCGAGACCGGATTCCGCGTCTCGGAGAGACGCGGCCACGTGAGGGGCGTCTCGGAGAGACGCGTCTATGTCGACGCCGGAACGCTGTTCACACAGTTCGCAAGCGATACGGCGCAGGAAGGTGGTCTTGCCGGACCCGGGATCGCCGCTGATGACCAGCCGCGGCACGCGCAGCGATCGATGCAAGTCGACGCGCCGCTCGGCCAGCGCCAAGTGCGTCTTGTCGTCCGGCTGTTCCGCGTCCGCCGCCGGGCCGACGGAGGCCAGGGGGATGAACAACTGCTGGATGGGGAACCGATGCGCGCGGCCGCTGCCGACTTGCAGCCCGCGAATATCGATCCACCGCGTCTGGGCATGCAGCTGACGCAGGTAGGTCAATTCGTCGACCGGCGGCAGTTGGCCGGCATTACGCCGTTGTTGCAACCAGCGCCCCAGGGCCTTGTGGATGAGCACCGATTCGGGCTTGTGGTCGAAGAACCCCACGACGTGCTTGGCCTTCAGTTCACGGCGCCACGACTCCACGAGCGGGTCGGCCTGCCGTTCGTCATACTTGGCGCGCCAAAGGGCCTCGTCGTCCAGCAGGAAGACCAGCACGTCGATGTCCAATTCGCACGCGCGGAGGTATTCCAGCTGGGTGATGCTCTCGGTCTGACCTGTGGGCACACAGCCGCGGCGGAAGGCCACCAGCAGCACGCACAAGTCGCAGTCGTCGATGCGTTGGACGGAGACCTGCTGCGGTTCGCTGTTGTCGGCTGTCCAGTCCTCCATCGGGTCGACGTGCAGGCCCGACCCGCGCAGTTGATCGATCACGAACCTGCGGTGTTCCCGCAGATCGGCGAAGGTCGACGACACGAACGCGCGTGGGGGTTGGTTTGCAGACGGCATCAGGCGATCTCCGGGGTCCAAGAGTTGTTTATCGGCTGGCAGACGGGGGGACTTGGACAGGAAAATGGAGGACAGGAGAATAGATCCATGCCTTCATTTTCGAGAGTCTGGAAGAAGTGGCCAACCACGAAAAACACGAAATACACGAAAGGATTCCCGATGTAATTCTTTTTCGTGTTTTTCGTGTCTTTCGTGGTTTCAGTTCGGAAGTGTCACGCAGTGTGCCGCTTGCGGTTAAACGATGATACGGAATCCCGCTACAGATACTGCCGGAACGTGGTCAGCACGTGTTGCCACATGGTTTCCGACAGCACGTGGCCGGTATCGGCTTCGATGAACGACGTGAAGCGAGCTTGGGCGCCGGCGGCTTCGTAGGCGCGCGATCGTCTCGCTTCCGGCCCGGACTTCTGCGATCGGGCTGCCATCGTCCAATTCGCCGAAGTTCAGATGCAACGCGCGCGGCGCGGCATAAAAATGAGGTTTCACGGTTTCGCAGAGACGGATCGCCAGCTGGGGTTGTGCCATTCCGACCCGCGTGCTACCGACAGGACGCGCCGAAGCCATGCCGCCGGTCGCGAAACAGCTGATCTACACGCACGCCCACAGTCACCACCCCACCAACAGGGTTGTCGCAAAGGACATTTCTACTCGTGGGAACTAGTGCGTTGTCCAGGCTAAACATTGGGGTAGCCACGGTCGCCAGACCGTGGAAATTCCGCACTCTGGCGAGTGCAGCTCCCCGAAGACTAAGCCTGGACAACGCACCAGCGGACATTTCTATTCACGCAGGACATTTGCGGTCTTGCCAGTGTGCTCGCCAAGGGATAAAACATTTACGGCCGTGGTTTGCGCGCAGGGTGCGCCCACCGTGAGACCGGCGAGCGGGGGCCGCCCGGTCGTTTCAGGTTCAACCATCGTTCGACCCGTTTAGTCAGGGAGTTACAGACGCCAATGATCAAGCCGAATATCGTCAAGGGTGATAACGTCAAGAAAGTCCTGGAGAACGCTCTGGAGGCCGGGGAGGGCCTGCTGCGGCTGGTGCCGAACTGGGTGCCGCGCAGCTTCCTGCATCCCGGCAAGCGGATCAAACTGCACCCGGATGATTACTACGCTTACGGCGCGCATCGCGGCGGTATCGACGAGCGGTGGTTCGCCAGTACGACCGACGCCGCCAACGAGGGCCGCGTGTGGCACGAAGGCCAAAGTTTCTGCTCGTTCCAGGGCAGCCAGTTCCTGCTGAAAGAGGCCGTGGCCGAAGCCGGCCTGCGGCTGGTCGGGAAGACGATGTTCGATAAGTATCAACGCTGGCCGGTGTACTCGAAGTTCTTCGACAACATGGGCCCAATCCCGCACCACATGCACCAGAAGTTCGAGCATGCGGCGCTGACCGGCCAGGAAGGCAAGCCGGAGGCTTACTACTTCTCGCCGCAATACAACAACTGCGATAACCACTTTCCCTACACGTTCTTCGGCCTGGAACCAGGAACCACCAAGGCCCAGGTCCGCAAGTGCCTGGAGGATTGGAGCAAGGGCGACAACGGCATCCTGGACCTGTCCAAGGCGTATCGCCTGAAACGCGGTGCGGGCTGGTTGGTGCCGCCGGGCGTGCTGCACGCGCCGGGTTCGCTGTGCACGTACGAACCCCAGTGGGGCAGCGACGTGTTTGGAATGTACCAGTCGCTGGTCGAAGGCCGCGAGGTGCCCTGGTCGCTGCTGGTCAAGGACGTGCCTAAGGACAAGCACCAGAACTTGGACTTCATTATCGAACAGTTGGATTGGGACAAGAACGTCGACCCGAACTTCAAGGACAATACCTACCTCGAACCGATGGTCGCCGCTGCTGGCACAGGTTGGGTCGACCGCTGGATCGTGTACGGTCTGGTCGACGGTCAGCAGTTGTTCAGCGCTCGCGAACTGACGATCGAGCCCGGCGCGAAGTGCACGCTGAAGGACCCCGGCGCCAGCGGCTGGATCACGGTCCAAGGTAAGGGTCGCATGGGTAGACTCAACCTGCAGACGCCGGCCATGATCCGCTTCGGGGCGGAGACGGAGGACGAGGTCTACATCACCAGCGAGGCGGCAACCCGCGGCGTGGAGATCGAGAACAACGGCAGCGAGCCGCTGGTCAGCCTGCGATACTTCGGCCCGAACACGTGGCCGAAGGTGCCGAATGTGGGCGACTACAAGAACGGTTAGGAAAGGAAAAACATGAACGTCAAACACCCTCATAACTTCCCCAAACTTCACAACGCAGCGTGGCCGGGCGTGGTCGGCAAGGGCGGCCCGGGCGCCGAGCCGACCATCGATCTGGACACCATGCTGCACTTGACGGCCGCTGCGGAATTCGAAGGGGTCAAGTTCGATGGTTTCGATCTGTTCCTCTACCTGCCGCATATCAACATCGACGGCACCGACGACGATATCCAGGAATTGGCCGACAAGGCCCGTCGCCGGAATCTGGAGATCGGCACGGTGGTGGCTCCGATCTGGCAGGGCACGGGCGGCGGTTCCGCGATGGGAGATGCCGCCGAACGCGAGAAATTCCTCGGCCAGGTGCGCAAGGGCTGTCACTTCGCCCAGCGGTTGCGCGAGTTGGGCGTGCGGCCCAACGGTGCGGTGCGGATCGACGCGGCCGGCGGCGTGGACGGCTGGCTGCAGGATCCCGTCGGCAATCAACAGCGGATCGCCGAGACGTTCCGGGAGGCCTGCCGGATCGCCGAAGACTTCGGCGAACGACTGGCGGCCGAGGGCGAAATCTGCTGGGGTGGGATGCACAGTTGGCGCAACATGGTGCAGCTGTTGGAAATGGTGGACCGCCCCCAGACGCTCGGCTTCCAGGCGGACATGGCCCACACGCTGCTGTACTTGCTGGGCTACAACGCCCCGGAAGATCGCCTGCTGCCTGCGGACTTTGACTGGAACGACACGGCCACCTTCCAGGCGGCCTATCAGCAACTGACGGCCGCCTTGCGGCCCTGGACGATCGATTTCCACATCGCCCAAAACGACGCGACCGTCAAGGGTTCCAGTTCGCATGACAACACCGGTCGGCACTGTCTGCCCGGTGATCCTAACGGGAAGCTGAACGTCGTGCGCGAGGCGGGCGGCTGGCTCCGCGACGAGCAGGGCCGTCTGACGCAGAAGTTCCGCCATGTCTGTTGGGATGGCTGCATGTTTCCGAACGAAACCATGCTCCAGCCCGACACGTGGAATTCCATCTTGGCGACGATGGTGGCGGTCAGGGATGCGCACGGTTGGCAGGCATGACGATAGGGCTATGAATACGGGCGTTCCGTCCACGCCGCCGACGAACGAGGACGTCGCGCTCGCCCTGGATGCGGTGGCCGCGCTGCTGGAGACCCAGGGCGCCAATCCCTTCCGGGTGCGGGCCTACCACGTGGCCGCTCAAACCGTCCGCAGCTTAGCCAGTCCGCTGGCGCAACTGGTCCGGACCGAGGGCAGCGCCGGCTTGCTGCGGTTGCCGGGAATCGGCAAGTCGCTGGCCCACTCGATCGAGCACTTGGTCCGCAGTGGCCGCTGGCCGCTGCTGGAACGTCTGCGGGGCGAACACGCGCCCGAGCGGATCTTCACGTCGGTGGCCGATATCGGTCCCAAGCTGGCGCAGCGCATTCACGAGACGCTGGGCATCGAGAGTCTCGTCGAGCTGGACGCCGCACTGCACGACGGTCGCTTGGCCCAGGTGCCCGGCCTGGGCAAGAAACGGTTGCAGGCGGTGCGGGAAGCGTTGGTAGCCCGGCTGCAGCACCACCCACTATCCCACGCCGAGCCCCGGTTGCCGCCGCAAGTCGATCGGCAGGTGCCGGTGGCCGAGTTGCTGGAACTCGATCACCAGTATCGTCGGCTGGCCAGTCAGGATCGGTTGCCGCGGATCGCCCCGCGCCAATTCAACCCCACGGGTCAGGCCTGGCTGCCGGTGCTACACACCCTGTGTGCCGAGCGCCACTACACGGTCTTGTTTTCGAACACGGCGCGGGCCCATGAACTCGGCGCCACGCACGACTGGGTGGTAATCTACCGCGACGACCACCAGCACAGCGGCCGCTGGACGGTCATTACGGCCAGTTTCGGGAAACTCCACGGCCAGCGCATCGTCCGGGGACGCGAGGACGAATGTCAGCTATACTACGACGCGCTCGGCGAGGCGGGAGCGATTAAGAGTTCCGCAGTTTCGGAGACTGCGGAACTTGGCGCGCGGCACGCCAAGGCCGCTTTGCCCGAGCGAAAGCCACCGTTGCCGCTGTTCCCCGATTTCGATCCGTAGCGGCCCTTAAGGACACTGCTGTGAACATCTTCACGCCTCCCTCGTTCCCACGCTCTGCGTGGGAACGCAAGTGTTTTGACGCTCCGCGTCGTCTGCCCAAGGACGCAGAGCGTCCGCGGCTTGCGTTCCGACGCAGAGCGTCGGAACGAGAAAA
>JAPLNJ010000415.1 GCA_026692885.1 Planctomycetota bacterium
GGCCCGACTCGTGGGCTGCCCGTGGCCGGTGGGGGCCGGCTGCCGACGAGTCGGGAGAACTCGGTGAGGCGCCGCGGTGTTAGGAGTTGGCGGGATTGCTCTCACCGACTTACGTCGGGAGCTTCTCGGACGGAACCAGCTCGCAGTGACGGCATTTCGCAGTGTTACGATCAACGCCGTAGGGGGCCTTGATCGTAAGGTTGCCAACTGCTAGCACCAAGCGATGTTTTGGCCCCTGCATGTAAAGAATGAGACTTAACGGTTCAGCAGAGACGGGGCGTGAGACCAGGGGTCAGACGTACAGATTTCAGTTTTCGCGGGCAGAAGACTTTCCCTAGGCTTGGGCACACGACCGCGAAAACTGAAATCTGTACGTCAGACCCCCGCTGGCGGTCCGTCTACGTGAAACCGTAAAACCCCATTCTTGACACCGACAACCCCGAAAACCGTTTGGTGCTAGCACCAAGCGATTCTCTGACCTTTGTCCGTCAAGAATGAGGTTTTGCGGCTCGGCGCGAAGGATGGCACCGGCTTGCCCGGGGGAGCCTCGCGTTCGTCTAGATGGTCCCTGGTTTCCTAGGAGGATTTGCATGTTGCGTCTCACCATGATCAGCGTCTTGATGATGCACCTGTTCCTGTCCGCCGCGACGGCCCAAGTCGTCACGGTCAAAGGACCGTGGCCGCAGTTCCACGGCCCGGCCCGAAATAACCTGTCGCCGGATACCGGCCTGTTGACGAAGTGGCCGGACGGTGGGCCGCCGCTGGTGTGGGATACCCGTGGTGCGGGCCGCGGCTACGCCAGTCTCGCGATCACTGACAATCGCCTCTACACGCTAGGTGACGCGCCCTCGACGGCCGAAGACAAGGACGAGTACGTGACTTGCTTCGACCAGGCCGACGGCAAGCAACTGTGGAAGACCAAGACGGGGCCGGCCTGGACCAGCGGCTCCGCCGACTGGCAGAGTTCACGTTCGACACCCACGGTCGACGGTGACTTGCTGTGGGTGTTGACGCCCCACGGCAAGCTGTTGTGCCTGCCGACGGCCAGCGGCCAGCAAGTCTGGCAGAAGGATCTGGCCAAAGACTTCGAGGGGAAGAAGGGTGACGGCTGGGGGTACAGCGAGTCGGTGCTGATCGACGGCGACAAAGTGGTGTGCACGCCGGGCGGCAGCAAGTCGACGATGGTGGCGCTGAACAAGAAGAGCGGCGAGCCGATCTGGACCGCCGTCTGGCCCGAAGACCGCGGTGCCAGCCACGCCTCGATCGTGATCAGCGAGATTGGCGGGACGCGAGTGTATGTCCAGACCACGGCCGGCGGCGAAATCGGGGTCCGGGCAACGGACGGAAAACTGCTGTGGACCTACCCCATCGATCAAACCATCGCCGTGATTCCGACGCCGATCGTCCGCGGCGATCTGGTCTTCTTCGCCGCCGGCTACACACGGGGCGGAGCCCTGTTGCGGCAAGTCCCCGGCAGCGACGGCGAGATCAAGATCGAGGAGGTGTATCCGCTGAACAAGGAACTGGCCAACAAGCATGGCGGGATTGTCCTGGCCGGCGAATACTTATTCGGGGACTCCGACGCTCAAGGCCTGCCCTTCTGTGCCGAACTGATGACCGGCAAGCAGGTGTGGAAAGAACGCGGTTCGGGGAAAGGCTCGATGGCGGTCACGGTAGCCGATGGACACCTCTATCTGCGTTACGCCAACGGAGTGATGGTGCTGGCCCAGGCCAGCCCCGAGAAGTATCAGGAACTCAGCTCGTTCAAGATCCCGGACAGCGGCGAACGGCCCAGTTGGTCGCATCCGGTGGTGATTGGCGGCAAGCTGTACCTCCGCGAGCAAGACCGGATTTTCTGCTACGACGTGAAGGCCAAGAACTGAGTCGGGAGGACCAGCTCGGGCACAATACTTTCAGTTCTAGGCCGTGTTTAGGGCGCCGCGACCGGCGTGCAGACTCCCAGCCAGACCGCCGGCGCCGCCTTGCCCTGGTAACCGTTGAGCTCCTTGGCTGGATCCGGGACGACGACGCCTGTGGCCATGATGCGCGCGTCCACCTGACAGGTCGGCGCCGGATCGAAGTCGCTGACGAGGATGAACACAGCGCCGCCTGCCGTGGTCTCCAAGTGGGTCTCATATAGCTCGCCCTGGCGGCTGATTTGTTTGACCACCCCGACCAGCACCACGCCATTGTTGGGGCGTTTGGACTCCTGCATCCACCTGGTGCCGACTTCCAGGACGAAGTCCAGTGTCTGGGGATTCTTGGCGAGCGACTTGAGCAGGTCCTGCGCGGCGGATGCGTCCTGGGGTGCAGCGTTTTCGGTGAAGGCGAGGGTTTCTGCCAGTTTCGTCAGCACCTTGTAGCTCTGGAACAGTGATTTCTTGTCGGCCAGCGGGGCGGCCTGCCAAACTCCCGCTGCAAGCTTCGCTTCGTCAAGCACCGCCTTCAACTCCGCAGCCGTCAGCTGCAGAGGAGTCTTGATCGGGGGCGCGTGAATCTCGCTCGGCGTGGCAGACGCGGGTGTCTCGGGTGTGGCGTCCTGCGGAACAGGCTTGACCGTGGGCGCGTCGTTCGTCGCCAGATTCGGCTTGGGCATCAAGCCACCGAGGGGATCAGGAGCCAAACTCGCCAAGTCGGGTTTCTCCTCATCAGCCGTTTCCGGAGCCATGTCGGTAAGGTCCGGCTGGGGCGCAGGCTGCGTCTCGGTAGTCTCGGGCTGCTCGAACGGGTCAGCCTTCGGCTTGGCGGCCGGTTCCTGGGCTTTCTCGTCCTCGTCGGCCAGTCGGATCGGATCCTTGAACTGAATCTGTGGCAACTCGGATTCCTGGGCTTTCGGCTTCGCCTGGCCCGGCTTAGGGTGCTCGCCTTTGGCAGGGGCCTTAGCTGCCTGGCGGGGTTTCTCCGTCAGCGCGGAGTCGCCGTTCGCCGCGGCGACTTTTCCTTGGAACGTTGTGGGCACGATCCACGGGGCGTACTCGGTGACCTGCGGCCCGAGTTGGAAAGGGTCTTTGCGGTACTTCGCGGGCAGCCACCAGAGTGCCAGTTGGGCGACGCACAGTCCGGCTAAGCCGCCCAGGATCACCTTGAGGCCTTCGATCACGGGGTTCCGCGGCTTGCGCTGCGGCCGGCGGATCACTTTGCGTTTGCGGGCCTGGGCGGGCGTCGTGGTTGCCTCCCCACGGCCGGCACGGTCGGTGACCACGATGGCCGGCGTCAACGACCAGTCGGCCGTCTCTGCCTCGGCGTTCTCCGACGCGTCTTCCAGCGTCAGAACGTCCGGGTCCTCACCGCCGTCTGCCGTGGCGGCCGCCATCAGCAGGACCTGCGCGGGGACCGACGGTTGGGCCGCGTCTGGGTCGCTGACCACGATTAACGCCGGTGGCAGTCGGTCCAGGATTTCCGCCAGGGAGAACTCGGCTTGACACAGAGGACAACGGACCGTGGCGCGTGGACTGGCACTGGCCGGCATCACGACCTGGTCCGTACACCGAGGACAGGCAACGATCGTCATAAGAAACTCCGCGAGTGTGAACTGGAAACGGAGGTATTCTAACAGGCGGCAGGCGGGTGCGGCTAGGTTTCCCTCAGGAATTCTCCAGCCGAAGAAACCGCCCGGCAAGGGCGGCAAGAAACGGAGACGTGGCGGACAGCCGGGGCATGAGCAGCAGCTGCGACCCCAGTCTTTGAAGTCGGTGAGAGCAGTCCCGCCAACTCCTAACACCGCGGCGCCTCGCCGCGTTCCCCCGACGAGTCGGGCTGGTCGGATATGGGGCTCCGGGTTAGGCACAGGGCGGGAACACTCCCACCGACTTACGTCGGGAGCTTCTCGGGGGCGA
>JAPLNJ010000416.1 GCA_026692885.1 Planctomycetota bacterium
GGCAGCCGTAGACCACGCCCACCAGGAATTCCTCGGTGACGAACTTGTCCACCTGCTCGTTGTTCACCTGCTGGGTGCGGTCGCCGTGGCGGAAGAAGTTCTGGCTGACCAGGATCGGCGTCTGCTCCTTGGCGGCCGGAATCTGCTTGATCTCTTCGTGGAACAGGATCAGCGGCGAGCCCGGCGTGAGCGTCATTTGGGCCTGATCGAACTTCGTCTCATGCTTGTCGGCGGCAAACGGCAGGTCCAGCACGGCCAGCGCGAGCATCATCTCCGGGAAGTTGTGCGAGGCTTCGGCGAAGTTCACCGAGCGGAATTTCTTGCCTTGGCCCGGCTCGAACTGGGCGAAGTCTCGCCAGAAGGCGTTGGCGGCGCCCGCCGACGCCGGGGCAGCATCCGCGAGCCTGAGGGCGTCGGTAGTCAACGTGGTGGGTTCTTCCGGGGCCATACCGACTTCGAATCTCTCCAACTCCGTCTTGATGCCCAACACGTCCCCCATCTCCAACGCACTGCCTTTCAAGGCTGTCTCGAACAGGGTGTTGAACCACTCAACGTCGGGTGGGATCAACGCGAAACGGTCGGCGGTGTCGCGTATCGTGTGCGGCCGATCCGCCGCTACACGCTGCGACAGCAGGCCTTGGACTCTGGCAGCGAGACCGATCGATACGCGGTGCTACGCGGATCAACGGCCACGACGTGCAGATGTTGGTGTGGGCCGAGTTCCTGGCGCGAAATCGACACAATGCCTTGTTCGTCAGCGACCAGGTTCATCAACACGGCCGACGCCTGGGCCAGGAAGTCCAGGTTTACGAAGTCACCGTCGGCTGCGGCTGGACCGCCTGTAGTAGCCCCGCGGGCCCCAAAACCACCGCCGCCGCCACCGCCACCCATTCCGCCGAACTCTTGTCCTTGTGCCGCCTGCTGCTCGCCGGTCTCTGTGTTGCGTACGGCCCACGGGTTCAGCAGCAGACTGGGGCGTTCCAACATGTTGCCAGGATACTTTTTCGCGTATTTCCGGTCCAGGATGTACCGATACTCGTCCCCGATGTTCCGTCCAGCAATGTACAACGTTTCCAACTTCCGCGGTTCCAACCAACGTGGTTCGGCGTCGCGTACCTGGCTGAAATAGCCGTAGCCGCCGGTGGCGTTCGGAACCGGCGGCTAGCGCCTTGCCGCTCACGCATCGCGTCCCCAACTCGGGGCGAAAACCTGTGGCTCACGATCAGGGGTATCCTGGGGGCCACTCGGTCATCCTTGATTTCGTCATGTGGCCGAGCGGCAGGGCCGAGCGGCAAGTGCGATTGACTTCCGAGGTCACGGATTGCACCATACAGCCTGTAGAACAGGTACGACTCTTAGGCGAGGATCAGGGTATGAAGCTACAAACGGTGATCAGGATCGCATTCAGCAGTGCTGGCTTCCTGGTGGCGATGCAGGTTTCGGCCGCCGAGCGGGCGGTGCCGCCCGATCCCTTGCGGGCTGCGATCGAAGATCTGACAGCCACCTTCGGAGCCCGCTACCCGCACGGCGCCGAGTACCTCGCCAGGTTCGAGCGAATCCAGCAGGAACTGCAGCCGGCCACCGGCGAGCAAGCGGCTCGGCTGACCGCCGAGTTGGAGCAGTTGCGGCGCGAGGCGTTATTGGCCAATCCGCTGCTCAACAGCCAGCCACTGCTGTTCGTGGCTCGCCAACAGTACCGCCCGGACCATCACAACACGGAGACCATGTTCCAAACCGGTGAGATCAACACCGGCAGTTTCCAGGGGCCCGGCTTCCTGAAGACGATTGATTTGGCTCACGGTAGTGAAGTCAAGACCTTGCTCGAACTCCCGGAAGGCCTGGCCCGCGATCCGGACGTCAGCTTCGACGGCCAGAAGATCCTGTTCTCTCTGCGCCGCAATCGGCAAGACGACTACCATCTGGCCGAGATTAACGCGGACGGCAGCGGGCTGAAGCAACTGACCTTTGGGCCCGGCGTGACTGACATCGACCCGATCTACTTGCCCAACGACCAGATCCTGTTCACCTCGACTCGCGAGCCGAAGTACTGTATGTGCAACCGGCACATCATGGGCAACCTATTCACGATGGACGCCGACGGCGCCAATTTGCAGCAGATCGGTCACAGCACGCTGCACGAAGGCCACTCGTCGCTGCTGCCCGACGGTCGCGTGCTGTACGATCGCTGGGAATACGTCGACCGAAACTTTGGCGATGCCCAAGGCGTCTGGACGTGCAATCCCGACGGCACGAACCACGCGGTCTATTGGGGCAACAATACGAATTCGCCGGGTGCGGTGCTCGACGCCCGAGCAATCCCCGGAACGGAATTCTTCATCGCCAACTTCTCCTCCTGCCATGATCGCCCGTGGGGCGCGATTGCGATTGTCGACCGCCGCTTGGGCCTGGACGGTCGCCCGCCTGTGCTTCGCACTTGGCCGGCCGATGCCATCAACCTGGTCGGCGTCGGTAACTACGACGCCTACACACGGGTGAATCCCAAGTACGAAGATCCCTATCCGCTGTCGGACAAGTACTTCCTCGGCTCGCGGATGACCGGCAAAGGCGAGCAGATGGGGATCTATCTGCTCGACCTGTTCGGCAACGAGATGCTGGTCCATAGCGAAGAGTTGGGCTGCTTCGACCCATTGCCGCTGGGGCCGCGGATTCGGCCGCCCGTCATTCCCTCGCGGATCGATCTGACGAAGCAAGACGGCACCTACTACGTGGAAGACGTCTATGTCGGCACCGGCATGGAGCGGATCGAGCGGGGGACGGTCAAGTACCTGCGCGTCGTCGAGTCGCCGGAGAAGCGGTTCTGGACGGGTCCGGCCTGGGATGGCGGGACCGGCCAGCAGGCGCCCGGCATGGCCTGGAACGATTTCAATAACAAACGGATTATCGGCACGGTGCCGGTGGAGTCGGATGGCAGTGCCTATTTCGCCGTGCCGGCCGACACCTACGTCTATTTCCAGCTCCTCGATGAGAAAGGGATGATGATCCAATCGATGCGGAGTGGGACCATCGTCCGGCCGGGTGAGACGTCCGGCTGCGTCGGTTGCCATGAGAGCCGCCGTTCGTCGGCGGTACCCCAGTACACGGGTTTGGCCTGGCGGCGCGGGGTCCAGTCGCTGCGTCCCTGGTACGGTCCGCCACGGCTGTTCAGCTACAACCTGGAAGTTCAGCCGGCCCTCGACAAGCACTGTGTCTCCTGCCACGACTACGGCCAAGACGCCGGCCGGAAGCTCAACCTGGCCGGGGATCTCGGACTGGTCTTCAACACGTCCTACGCAGAACTGCGGAGGAAGGGCTTGGTCCACGTGGTCGGTGCCGGCCCCACCGACGTGCAGCTGCCGAAGTCCTGGGGCTCGCATGCCAGCCGCCTGACAAAATTCCTCTTGGAGGGCCACGGCAAACCGGAAATCGATCAGCAGGTCAAGCTGGATCCGGAGAGCTTCGCACGGATCGTCACCTGGATCGACATCAATGCCCCCTACTATCCGGAGTACGCGGGCGGCGCCTACCGCGACAACCTCTACGGCCGCGCGCCGCTGAACGGTAATCAACTGAAACGACTTAGCGAGTTGACCGGCGTGAAATTGCACGAACACGGGGCCCTGGACCAAGTCAGCTTCACGCGGCCCGAAAAGAGCCAGTGCCTGCAGCAGTTCAAGGACCCGACGGATCCGCAATACAAGGAGGCGTTGGCGATTATCCAGGCGGCCAAGGAGACGCTGGCCCATGATCCGCGGCCCGACATGGCCGGCTTCCGGATCACCCACCCGCGCGAACTCGAACAGCAACAGAAATACGACGCCGGACGCAAGCTGGAGACAGAGACGCGCGCCGCCATCGTCCGCGGTGAGAAACGCTTCCCGCCGGAGAAACAAACGAACTGAGAGGGCAACTGGTAGGCCGCATGGATCGGACCTGTGGTAACCGCCGCCACGGCTCGGTCCGGCCCCGAGTGCAGATCGGCGTACACGCCCTCCGCCAGCGTCACGCGTTTGACGAAGCTCGTGTCCTCCAGTAGCCACGCCAGCGCGCTGTGCGCCGCAGCCGAGGGATGCAGGAAGCCTTCGGCGGTGACCAGCGTGGTCCATTCCACGCTTCCGCCGAACGTGCTGTGGCTGTGCATGGTATACAAGAACTCATGCGTCGGGCATCTTGGCCCCAGTACCGCGGGCGGCGCAGGCGGTAGAACACGAACGACTACCAAGCACGCGCTCTTCCGACAAAAGGCACGGCCGAAGAATAACTCCCTCGCCCTCGCCCCGGTACTCCGGGGAGAGGGTTGGGGTGAGGGGCACAACGGCAAATGCCGAAGTTGTTTGTCGTTTCGGAGGCTGACCGACATCGTGTAGGATGCCGACGAGACAACAACCGGGTAGAATCCTGACTGAACTTCGAGAAAGGAAGAAGCATGACACGACATTACGGATACTTGAAACGGCTGGCGTGCGTGGTCGCAGGCTCCTTGTTGCTCTGCGATTGCACGGTGGCCAGCCTCGCTGCCCAGCCAGGGGGTGACAGTCGCAGCACGGTCCTGGCCGGGCCAGGTGCATGTCCCGCGTTGACGCACGTGCGGTTCTATCCGCGTGCAGGATTCGCCGCGCGGATGGTGCGAGGCCGCTTCTCAGGCTCGAACGCCGGCCAGACGACCGATTTCCAGACACTTGTGGAGATCAAGGACCAGCCGGCCGAGGGCCAGTGGACGACCTTGCGGCTCGACAAGCCCGTGCGATTCCGATATCTGAAGTACGAGGCGCCGCCCAACAGTTGGGGCAACGTCGCCGAGTTCGAGTTCTACAGCGGCGAGCACAAGATCTCGGGCACGGCCTTCGGAACCGCCGGATCGAAGGATCACCTCGGCAACGATTTCTCCAAAGCGTTGGACGGAGATCGGACCACGTTCTTCGATGGCGTGGAACCGCACAATCAGTACGTGGGCATCGACCTCGGTGCACAGTCGCAAGCGGCAGCACCGGAGTTCTCGCCTCCACCAGGGGCTTACTCAACGGCCCAGGAAGTCACCATTCGGTCGACGACGCCTGGTGCTCGCATCCACTTCACTCGCAACTGGGGCACACCCAACGCTGAACACGGCGAAGAGTACAAGAAGCCGGTCAAGTTGGAGCAGGGAGCGGTGTTGGCCGCGGTGGCGTACATCGAACAGTTGGCTTGCAGTCCCGTGGTGATTGCCCCGTACCGCATCGGGGAATCTCGCCGGAACGAAAAGCTGGTCCGCACATTCCACATCGGCAACAGCCTGACCGATACAGTCGATGGCTGGTTCAGGCCGGTGGCGGAGAGCGCCGACCGCAGCCTGGACTTCCATCGCTTCACGATACCCGGCGCGCCCACCGATTGGTTGTGGGCGCATCCGGGCGGCGGATTCGGCGACGCACACTATGCCCAGGCGTTTTTCGTTCTGGCACCGATCGACCACATCATCACGCAACCATTTGCTGGCCACGATCGTTTGATCCAGAACGAGGCGGAGCACAGCAGCAACTTTTTCGAGGCGTGCCGGAAGCACAGCCCGGACGTGCAAGCGTGGCTGTACGTGCAATGGCCGGGCCCGGAGTTTCAGGATCGCTGGTCGCAGGGCAAAGGCGCTACTTCGGAATTGCATCTCCAGCCTGCCCAGACTTGGCAAGCAGGCGTAGCTAATCACGTGGCCTACACCGAGGCTGTCGCGGAGTTGATCAACAAGACGTACCAGGGCAAGCCGGTCCGCATCGTCCCCGGCGGCACCGCCTTGGCGCTGCTGAAGACCGAGGTGGACGCCGGCCACGTGCCTGGCCTGAAGGACTTTTTCGCCGAGATCTTCGCGGACGGCATTCACCTCGCGCCCAAAGGTCGCTACCTCATTTCTCTGGTCCACTACGCGTGCATCTTTCGGGAAAGTCCAGAGCGGAAGGCGTCGGCGCTGACCACCGGCCTGACCCCGGAACAAGCGACGATCTTTCAGCGATTAGCCTGGCAAGCTGTGAAGGACTACAAGTGGGCCGGGCTCGCGACGGGTAGGTGAATTCCCGTGAATCAGAACCGGCCCAAAACCGCCGCCGAGCTGCACCGGTTCTACGTCGCGGCACGCAGCCACTTCGGCTACACCAGCCGTTGGTGGCCCGGCACGCCGATGGAGTTGACCGTCACGGCGGTCCTGGTGCAGCAGTGTGATTGGACGGTCGCCTGGAAGGCGGCGAAACGTCTGCGCGATGCCGGGCTGCTGAACCTCATGCACCTGGCGGAGTCCGACGCGGCGACGGTGACCGAGCTGATTCAAACGGTCGCCTTTCCACGCCAGAAGGCTGCGCGGCTGATCCAGATCGCTGGTCGCCTCGTAACCGGTGGTTTTGCGACGATCGAAGAACTGCTGCAGAGCGGCTCGACGGAACAAGTCCGTCAGCAGTTACTGGCCCTACCAGGGATCGGGGATGAAACGGCCGACAGCATGTTGTTGTTTGCTGCCGACCATCACGAGACGTTTGTGGTCGACGCCTACGCACGGCGTCTGTTTCAGCGTTTGAACTTATTCGACGGGTGCGCCCCCGATTTTTGGCAGCTGCCTTACGAGCGCCTGCGTCGGTTCTTCCTAGACCATGTCACGGACTTCCTGCCGCTGTACGACGGCCTGGAGCTGGCTGTCGATCTTCCGCGAAGTGTGGCCCTGCTTCGCGATTTCCATGCCCAGATTGTGGAATTGGGGAGGCATCACTGCCGCAAGACGCGGCCGCGCTGTGTTGAGGCAGGCTGGCCCGGCTGGACGGACGAAGACGGCGACTTCACATTCTGCGATGATCATTGTTCCCAAAATGGCTGCATGGCCTGCCCGTTGTCCGGCTCCTGTGCCGCAAACACGTGATTCGCGTTGGTACGTCTCGGAGCGGCCCAGCACGCACCCCGCACCACTTGAGTCTCCACCGTGACCTGTCCACCGTGACCTGTCCACCGTGACCTGTCCACCGTGACCTGTCCACCGTGACACCTGTCCACCGTGACACCTGTCCACCGTGACCTGTTGATCGACTTTCCAGAAGTTAAGATGGCCACCATACGCGATTGTTGTCATCTGCGTCTCCATTCGTGGTTCAGGTGGTTCATGCGGGTGGGCGTCGGCGAGGGCAACGAACGCAAAGAGCGACTGGTCTGCATACGGCAGCCGTGAATTCATTGCCGCGTGGAAAAGAGATGTCGCAATTCGCAGCATGTCCGGATCACCGGTCGAAAACGTGCGGGTCCAGGCGTTGACGGGATGGACCGACGGAGGTCCGCTTCGCGCGGCCTTGATCGTAACGTTGCGAAATGCTCGCCGTGTCGTGATCGCCCCCGAGAAGCTCCCGACGTAAGTCGGTGGGAGTGTTCCCGCCCTGT
>JAPLNJ010000417.1 GCA_026692885.1 Planctomycetota bacterium
TCGATGGAGACGACTTGATCCGAGCGGCCTTGTAGGGTGGGCCAGAGCGGACCCTTTCCGACCGACCCAAGACCGTCACTCGACTCAGCCATCGTCGGAGCACCTGACCTGCCAAGAACCGAGCGCCGGCCCACCAGGATCCGCTTCCCATCCGAATACTCTCCCGGCACGGAGCGTTCGATGGCCGCCATGCTGCTCTTCGAGCGGATGGTCAGGCCGTGTTGATCGGCCCGGAACAGCACCGCGGGAAAGGGTCCGCGCGGCGACGTTCCGAGCGCATGGCGAAAGACGGGCCACAGTTGCCGGGCTCGGCGCGGGTCTCCGACCCCGCCGAAATGGCCGACCGTCAGGTCTTCTCTTCATCTTTCTGCCATCAATCTTTCTGCCGATCGTTGGCATGCACCTGATCCCAATCGATTCGGAGGGATTCACGTTCGATGGGGATGCATACAAGCCCGAATCGCCAGCGATTGGGATCTTTCCGACGATGGTTTTCAGGCCATCTGACAAGACGTTTGGCGTGTGGTAGAATGACCCCAACTTGGCCACTGTTTGTACGCCGAGATTCGCAATGTCGCAGAAGGTCCTGAATCAGATTCGTGACGCGGTGCTCGGCGGGCGATATGCCATGTCGGAGCATGCTTACGACGAGACGGACGAAGACAACTTGGATGTTTTGGACGTGGAAGCGGCGATTCTCAGCGGGCGGATCGAGCAGACACTGACCCGCGACCTGCGCGGAACGCGATACGTGGTCGTGGGCACCGCCTGCGACGAATCAACGCCGGTGGCGGTGGTGGTCCGGTTTGTCGAACGCCAGCAGTTGCTGGTCATTACCGTGTACGAAATCAAGTAGCAGTCAAGCCATGTACGATTTCACCTGCGAACACTGTGGCGGACAGGTCCAGGCGCGGCGCGTCGAGCGGGAAGCGTTGCGTCACAGAGGGAATTTTGTGATCCTGGAGGACGTGCCGATCGGCGTCTGCGACAAGTGCGGGGCGCGCTACTTTGACGCCTCGGTCCTCCGCCGAGTGGCCGAAGTTGGCCGGGGTAAGACGCCCAGCGAACGCACCCTGGAAGTCCCCGTCGGCCGCTACTGAAGGGCATCTTCCCGTCACCTCGTCACCCGCTCACCTTGTCACCCCGCCATCCTCCCGGCCTCGGCCAGTTCGCTGGCCACGGTCTGCCGCAGCACTTGGTTGTTGCGTAGCGACTGCGGCTCGATCCCTTGGACGATCTGCTCGGCCTGGGACACCAATTCGTCCAGCTCTTGGTTGGAACGGACATTGAGCTGGCGGAAGCGGCGGAAGAATCGCAAAACGGGGACTGGCTCCGACCAGGACGATCGGTGCCTGTCCCCGTTTATCACGGTGTCCCGACACTTCTTCAGGTCGTCCAGACAATCGGGCTTGCCGACCACGAGGTTCCGTTTGACGGCCGCGTCAACCCAGGAGGCCAGTTCGTCGTCGCTGCGGATAGTCGCAGACGAGAGGAGTTGCCGGGCTTTTCCGACGCCGAGGGGAAGCGCGGGCCACTTGTTCGGAGGTACCGGTCCAGTAGAGCGTGGGTTGCCGCCGCTGGCTTGCCAAGTGCTCGAGCGGCGTTTGCAGGGTCAGTCGGTCACGGAAATTGCCCGCGAATTGAGCCTCGCCCGCCAGGCCGTCTATCGGACGTTGGCCCTGTTGCAGCAGCGGCTGGCCAGGTCGTAGCATGGCTCTCTGGAGTCGTGCCGTTCGACTCCGACCGGCCCGACAGCACACCATCGGCGACGGGTTCCGCAGCGTCGGGAAACGTCGTAGAACGGATTTCAATCCGTTCAGTGAGGAGCGGAATAAATTCCGCTCTACGAAGAAATGTGGAAAGAATTTTGTTACAGAATGGGGTGCCGCTCGCAATGTTCTTGGTGGGGCAGGAGTGTTTCACCGCAGCAGGCATTCACGAAAGGGATCTCCCATGACGAACATCCTCTTGTCAGCGCTGGCGGATCAGGACCGGGAAACCGTCGAGTTCTGGTTGGTAGATTTCGAACAGTCCTGGACGGAAACCGCAATGGCGGAATGGGTTATGAGCCGTCTGCCGGTGCCGGGCCACCCCTTGCGCCGGCCGACCTTGGCCGAAATGGTCAAGGTGGATCTGGAACGACAGTGGCAGCAGGGACGCCAACTCCCGCTCGGCTCCTACTTGGAACGCTACCCGGAGCTGGATACCGCTCAAACGGTCACGGCTGATCTGCTGTTGGCCGAGTATCAGGTGCGCCGACAGGTTGGGGCGACGGCCGACCTGAGCGACTACACGCGGCGTTATCCGCGCCAGGCGGACGAGTTGGCGCAGTTGGTACAGCAAGCCGAGGCCGAACACGACACCTCGCGTCTGGCGGCAATGGAAACGGCCTTTCCCGTTGGCGAGTCTCCTCTCGCCCCAGCACCCCAGGCAACAGGGTCGGCTCCCGCTGCTCCCCTCGCCCCGGTACTCCGGAAAGAGGGGTTGGCTTCGGCTGCTCCCCTCGCCCCGGTACTCCGGGGAGTGGGGTCGGGGGTGAGGGGCCGCGACCTGCCCGAAACCTTCGGCCGCTATCGCATCCTGAAAAAGCTCGGCCAGGGCGGCATGGGCGCCGTCTACCTGGCGCAGGACACGCACTTGCAGCGACAAGTCGCCTTGAAAGTCCCGAACTTCTCGGCCCACGAGCAGCGCGAGATCGTCGAGCGGTTCCTGCGTGAAGCGCGGGCCGCAGCCACGATCCAACACCCGAACCTTTGTCCGGTGTACGACGCGGGCGAAATCCAAGGCGTGCCGTACATGACCATGGGCTACATTGAGGGGCACTTGCTGTCCGCTTACATCCAGCCGGACAAACCGGCGCCGGAACGGCGGGCCGGGATGCTAATCCGCAAGGTCGCGTTGGCGTTGCACGAGGCCCATAGCCGCGGGATCGTGCACCGCGACCTGAAGCCCACCAACATCATCCTGAACCAGCGTGGTGAGCCGATCATCATGGACTTCGGCTTGGCGCGACGCGAGTCGAGCGAGGATGCCGCACTGACGCACGACGGCACGCTGCTGGGCACACCGGCCTACATGGCCCCCGAACAAGCGCGGCGCGACTTGACCGCGATCGGGCCGCGCAGCGACCTCTACAGCCTGGGCGTCATCCTGTATGCCTTGCTGGCTGGCCGCCCGCCGTTCCAGGGCGACTTGGTCCAGGTGCTATCGCAAGTGCAGGTGGTTCCGCCGCCGCCGCCCTCGACGCACCGGTCGAACCTCGACCGGCGGTTGGAAGCGATTTGTCTGAAGGCCATGGCCAAGCGGCCCGAGGACCGTTACGCCTCAATGGCCGAATTGGCCGCCGCCCTGGGTGACTACCTGCGATGCGTCCCGGAATTGTCCGTGACCGGCGAAGCCCCGTTCGAGCCCGTCGACAGCTCTCCCCCCCGTAGCATGGCTCTCCAGAGCCGTGCACATGAAGCCACCCCCGACCGCCAGGCCTCCGCGCAAGCGAAAAAACCGCAGTCCCGTCCTGCACCCCGAGCGGTGCCCAGGTCAGCCGCCTCGTCTACCGCGCCCGACGATGGCCCGTCGATCGTGTTGGCCATCCCGCCCGAGCCGGCGCCCGAGCCCGCATCACCGCCGATCGTGACGCTGGCGACGTACACTCAGCCCAGCCGCTGGCAACGAATTCCACCCATTTGGAAATGGACTGCGGCGGGTCTCGCGGGGTTTGGGCTGCTGTGCTTGGGGATCATGCTGTTGGTGTCCACCCCGCACGGGACGGTCAAGATCGAACTCAGTGACTCGCAGGCGCAAGTCGAAGTCAAGGTTGACGGCGACACGATCGACCTGGCCGGTCTCGACCAGCCGCTACGTCTCCGCGTCGGCGAGCACGGCATTGTCGTGACCGGCAAGGATTTTGAAACGGTGACGGATTCCTTCACTGTGACACGCGGCACCGAGATCCCCATGAAGATCACGCTGGTCAAAGTAGGTCAGGCTGTCCAGCCTGATGTTGCGCCCGCGCCACCCATCTCCCCTCGCCCCGGTACTCCGGGGAGAGTGGTCGGGGGTGAGGGGCCTGCCCCCGCCGTCTATCACGTCCAGCTCACCCCCACCGGCGCCAAGCTCTTGGTCAGCGGCGCAGGTGCCACCGTTGTTGCCCACGACGACCAGTGGACGGTGACGGTCGCCAATCCGGACGGCCAGCAGGAGATCGAGCTGGTGGCGACCAAGAGCGGCTATGAGAGCCACGAACAGCAGGTCCGCCCAAAGCCGGGCGAATCGAGCACCTTGGCCATCCACCTAAATCCTGTGCCACTGCCGAAACCGGTCTTACCACCTGCGCCCCAGCCGGCGGTCTTCCAGGTGCAACTCGAACCGGCTGACGCGCGGTTGGTGGTCAGTGGCGCAGGCGCCTCCGTGGCTGGCGAAGGCGCGCAACGCACGGTGACCGTGGCCAAACCGGACGGCCAGCAGAAAATCACACTGCTCGCCTCCAAAGCGGGTTACCGGAACGACGAGCGCGAGCTGCTTCCGGTGGCTGCCGGGTCCCGGTCGTTGACATTCAAGCTGCAACTGGCGAATGCGCCGCCTTCCGGTCCTTCCATCACCAATTCCATCGAAATGCGATTGGTGTTGATCCCGGCCGGCGAGTTCCAGATGGGATCACCGGCTTCCGACAGCGAGGCGTCCAGCGACGAGAAACCGCAGCATCGGGTGCAGATCACCAAGCTGTTCTATCTCGGTATCTACGAGGTCACGCAGGCGGAATACGAACAGGTGATGGGCAGCAATCCCAGCAGTTTCAAGGAATCGGGGGCGACGGCGCCGGTGGAGAATGTTTCGTGGGAAGACGCTCAGGCCTTCTGCCGAAAACTGTCCGCATTACCTGCCGAGGAAGCAGCCGGTCGCCGCTACCGGTTGCCGACAGAGGCGGAATGGGAGTACGCATGTCGTGCGGGCAGCACGACGAAGTACTCTTTCGGCGACTCGGATTCCGAATTGGCGACCTGCGCCTGGTACGACAAGAATTCGGGATCGAAGACGCATCCGGTCGGGCAGAAGCAAGCGAACGCTTGGGGCTTGTACGACATGCACGGGAATGTGTGGGAGTGGTGCGAGGACTGGTCGGGAACGTACGAAGCTGGTACAGTCACCGATCCTCAGGGTCCAGCTACAGCCGCGGACCGGGTGCTCCGGGGCGGCGGCTGGGTCCTCGTCGGCTGGGGCTGCCGGTCGGCGCACCGCAACGGGTACGGTCCCGGGTATCGGAACCAGAGCCTCGGGTTCCGGGTGGTCCTAGTCCGGTCAGACGCGAGCTAAGGGGGGAGTTGGCCGGAGCGCAGCCGGGAGCGTAGGCAGGGTAGGCGGAAAAGGGCGCAGCCCCCGCCTGCCAGGCCGTAGCGGAAGGCGCAGCGCAGGCCGTAGCATGGCTCTCCAGAGCCGTGCCGTTCGACTCCGATTCGCTGAACGGTCCACGTTTCTGCCGGACTCGGACGCGTGAGGCGCTTGGCGGAGCGTATCGCACACGGCTCTGGAGAGCCATGCTACGAGGAGGCGGGGCGACTCTGACCAGCGAATGCGTTCACGATGGCCGCCGGGTTCGGAGGGGAAGGCGGAGCGGGCCGGGAGGGGGTCGAGCAGCAAGTGAACAGATGTTCCAATCGGCAGTTAAGGTGTACAGACGCACCTTTCCTGTTTGCCGATCTGGCCGAAGCAAAAGGGGGTCGGGAGTGGGGTGTTTAGTTTGTCTGATTTTGCCTTGAATTGGTGTTTTCCCGAATGCCTGATGCTGTTCCATTCTGGTTGGCTTCGCGGAGTGACTACGAAATCAAGGATGACCGAGTGGTCCCTGGGGCTACCCCTGATCGTGATCCACAGGTTTCCGCCCCAACGGGGCAGCCACATAACGGCCCCTGGGGCTGCCCCTGATCGTAATCCTCCGGTTTCCGCCCCAACGGGGCAGCCATAAATCAGCCCAGCGGCAGAGCGGAGCGGCGTAGCCGCGTAGCGCCGCCCTGGGTTATGCGAGAATGGAGCACACCAGCCCTGAAGGGGCGAAACAAGCCTTGGCCGCATCGGACGAACGAGGCGTGTGGGAGGAACCGATTTGTTTCGCCCTTTCAGGGCTACCGTGCTGCATCGAACCCGTACCCAGGGCGTCGCTCTGCGGCTGTCGCCGCGACGCTCTGCCCTGGGCTGATTTGTGGCTGCCCCTATCGGGGCGAAAACCCGTGGATCAGGATCAGGGCTTGTCTCGATCTGTCATGGAACGCTGCCGAACGGGCTGGACCCTCGGAGAGACAATCCGAGAGTTTGGCGTCTTGGGCGCGGATTGGGGTGTCGAAGGCGGGCCGCGGGATGTCTCTACGCCCGACCTCCACGAGCTGGCCTCGTGGGTGAAGAAGATTGACAGGCTAAGCGGTCACCGTTTCCCCGTCCCCCCTGGTTGCGGCGTTGCCGGGTTCTAGCTCGACAATCTCATTCACCCACGAGGCAAGCTCGTGGGGGTCTCGCCGATGCACGTGCTTCGCTTTTACACGTACTCCGGGGGTGCGGAGTTGGCATTTCCGCCGGGCTGTGTTAGAACACTGCCCGGTGAGCGGCCAAAGCCACGAACCGGGTGCTCCGGGGCGGCAGCTGGAACAACGACGGCAGGAACTGCCGGTCGGCGAACCGCAACAGGAACGATTTCGGGAATCGGAACCAGAACAACGGGTTTCGGGTGGTCCTAGCTCGCGCAGGGCGGCGGATGTCGCCCCATGACCGACCCGGCCGCTTTCCCGTCCCCCGGGCGTATTCCGCACAGGGGCGAAATATTGTCCTTGCGCCGCCCGGTGCTAGTAGTCGAAGCGTACGAACGCTCCGGGCGGCGTTTTGTTGAATTGCGCCACAGCGTAGGGTGGCGCCAGAGCGGGCACGGCGAGAAAACTCTCCATTGGGTAACAACGGTGATTTGCCGGTTGACTATCCAAGGCAAAACAACGGAGCGCCGGCCCACCAGGATCCGCGGAGTATTACGAAGGACGCGCATCGCACGAGATAGCGAGTCGATCCTGGTGGGCCGGCGCTGGTCTGCCGCGGATTTCGGTCCGCCGGGATGGCCGCGCTGTTGGTTGGGACTGTTGGTTGCCGTTGGTCCGCTCTGGCCCACCCTACGGCATCAGGCCACAGTTCGGTTACTTCGCCCGACTGCACGAGAAGTACGATCTGCCGGTGTACCCGATCGCGGTGTTTTCGTACGATGCGCCGCAGCGCCCGGAACCGAACTCGTATTGCGTCGAGTTTCCGGATTTATCTGTGTTGACCTTCCAGTTTCGGGCTGTGCAGCTGAACCAATTGGCTTGGCGCGATTTCGTGGACCGGACGAACCCGATCGCTGCGGCCTTGATGGCCAAGATGCACAGGGAGCCCGGTGAGCAGGCGCGGGTCAAATTGGCTTGTCTGCGGATGCTGGCCCAACTGCAACTAGATCCCGCCCGGCGGGAATTGATTTCCGGCTTTGTCGATGCGTACCTGTGCCTTACAATGCAGCAGGAGCAGGAACTTGAATCCGAACTGCAACAGATCCAACCCCAAGAGCGGGAGGGCGTGATGGAAATCGTGACGAGTTGGATGAGGAAGGGCCTGGAGCAAGGCCTGGAACAGGGCGAGCGGACGGTCGTCCTGCGTCAGTTGCGCAAGCGGTTGGGCCTAGTCAGCCGAGAGACAGAAGACCAAATCGAAGCATTGTCGAAGGAGCGGCTCGAACAGCTTGAAGAAGCGCTGCTCGATTTCAGGCGTCGCGACGATCTGGAGGCGTGGCTGCAAGCACACGGCTCCTGAACGTAACGGCCGGTGGCACGCCGGACAACGGGCAACCAGCCAACATTGATGTTCACGGCAAACGGGCATCGCGCGCAGGGACCAAGCCAGCCGCTCGTACGGAGTCGGGTCCTGCTTCAAGCATGTCGGGCAGACCGGAAACATTGGCTGGCAGCTTGCCGGCGTCGGCCAGCAGAGGACGCAGCCGGTGCGGCCCTGCGTATCCCATGGCCGCCGCGGTGCGACGTACCAGACACACCAGCGACTCTCCCGGCAGTGGCACTACGCGCGCGGGCAGGGCGTAGCATGGCTCTCCGGAGCCGTGTGGTTCGACTGTGACGAGTCAACCCGCTCAAGATGTCCTGCCCCCGGCTCGAAGGTCCAGGACGCGGTAGGGCGTATCCTGCACGGCTCTGGAGAGCCATGCTACGTGTTGGTCGGTTGCCTTGGCCGGCCGGTGTTTAGCCCCGCTGGCGCGAGGCGACAGGCCGACACCGGCCGTCCGGGTTTGGTCGGCGGCCTTTGGAGTGCGGTGGCTCGACACCGCTTTGGCTATGCCTTTCTTTGGAACAACGGCCAGCCCGGCCATGCGGCGGACACCGAGAACGTGAAAGCGGTACGCAAAGCGGTGTCAAGCCACCGCACTCCAAAGCGCCGCGGCTGGCAAGATAGAACCGGCCGGCCAAGTCGACATTCGCCAGGCTGGATGTTTCGGCCAGCGGAAGCGTCTCGTCGAGCTTCTTCAGCATGCCACAGAACTCCCGCTGACCTTGCGGCGAGCGCCAATCCGACCCCTCACCCCCGACCCCTCTCCCCGGACAGATTGTCCCACTTTGTTGGATGGATGGGGGGTTGGGGTAAGAAACTGGTCTCCAGCGACTTGGGGTTTTCGGGCAGAGTATGGGTGCAAAGAACTGCCCCCCCAAATCCGGAGATCGACAAGGAT
>JAPLNJ010000418.1 GCA_026692885.1 Planctomycetota bacterium
ACTATCCCCGACGAAAAGAAGAACCGTCCGCCGGCCCACCGAAGGTAACCGCGGCCACAGAAACCCAAAAACTAAAACTACTTCAACTCGAATGCCAAGACCAAGCCGCGTAAAATCCTTAACGGCGTTGCCCCTCACCCCCGGCCTGGGCCGTGCAAAACTGGGCGGAAACAGTGGCCAGGGTCTGTCGTTCAAATTTCAGTTTTTGCGGCGGCGAGACTCTCCACCCTCGTTGCCCAGAGGCCGCAAAAACTGAAATTTGAAGGACTGACCCATGTTTGCGGGCGGAACAGGAGCGGAACAAACTCTGGCCTGCCTCGCGACACTGTTTTGCGCTGCCCACCCCCGGCCCCTCTCCCCGGGGTATCGAGGCGAGGGGAGACGGCCGAGCGGCCTGTGGCAGACAGCGGAATTCGCCCCACGCAAAACCTTGCGTCCGGCGAAATCGTCTATAATCCCCGGTTGCTTTGTCGAATCGTGACGCCCTGGGTGGAAGATAGGAGTCCCCTGTCATGCGTATGCTCTCGCTGCTGTTGGTGTTCTGCTGCACCTTGCCCGCCGCGGCTGGTCCTCGCGAGGAACAGTGGAAAAAGGTGCAGGAGGCGATGGACAAGGGCCTGCCCAAGACGGCCATCGAATCGCTAAATCCGATCATTGCCGGAGCGATCAAGGACCAGGCCTACGCCGAAGCCGTCAAGGCGATGGCCCGCAAGATCGCCCTGGAAGGCAACCTTGAGGGGAACAAGCCCGCAGAGAAAATCACCCGCCTGCAGGCGGAAATCGCCAAAGCGCCGACGGAAATAGTGCCCGTGTTGGACGTCATCTTGGCCAACTGGTATTGGCACTACTTCCAGCAGAACCGCGGGCGGTTCCTGCAACGGACCGCCACCGCCGCTGCGCCCGGCAACGATTTCGCGACCTGGGATCTGCCCCGGCTGTTCGCCGAAATCGACAAGCAGTTCACGAAAGGCTTATCCGCGGCAGACAAACTCAAGGCCACTCCTGTCTCCGCCTTCGACGACCTCCTGGAACAGGGCACACTGCCGGACACCTACCGGCCGACGATGTTCGACTTCCTGGCGCACAACGGGCTGGCTTTCTACGCCTCCGGCGAACAGGCTGCGATCAAGGCCCAGGGCGCCTTCGACTTGCTGGCCGACGGCCCGATCTTCGCGCCGGTGGCCGAATTCCTGGCGTGGAAGATCGCGGCTGTGGACAACACGGAACCGGTGGTCAGGACGCTCCACCTGTACCAGCAGTTGCTCGTGTTCCACGAAAAAGACACGGATCCGGCCGCACTCCTGGATGCCGACCTGGCCCGGCTGCGATTCGGCTATAATAAGGCTTTCGGTGAAGAGAAGAAGACTCGCTACAAGGCCGCGCTGAAGCGGTTCGTCGACAAGTGGGGCGATCACGAGATCTCGGCCATGGCCTCGTTCCACTGGGCATCGGTGCTGCACGAAGAGCACGAGTTCGCCGAGGCCCGGCAAGTCGCCCAACGGGCCGCGAACGCTTTCGCCAACAGCGTCGGTGGCAAGCTGTGCTACAATTTGATCTCGCAAATCGAAGCCAAATCGTCCACAGTCATAACCGAACGGGTCTGGAACCAGCCGCTACCCACCATCCAGGTCCGCTACCGCAACGTGACCCAGGTCCATTTCCGAGTCGTGCCTTTCTCGTACGAGGAACGGCTGAAAACGCGGCCATATCGCCCTGAGCAACTCGACCAACCGGAACGCGACGCCCTGCTCGCCAAGCCACCGGTGAAAGCCTGGGCGGTCGACCTGCCCGCGACCGCCGATTTTCAGGAACGGGTCGAGGAAGTGGCAGCGCCCCAAGATCTGAAGTTCGGTTCTTACTTCCTGATCGCCAGCCATGATCCGAATTTCACGGACGCGAACAACATCGTGACCTTCGCGGATTTCTGGGTCAGCGATCTGGCGCTCGTGATCCGCTCGAAGCACGGCAAAACCGTGGTCGAAGGGTTCGTCTTGAACGCGATCACCGGCGCGCCGCTGGCCAACGCCGAAGTCCGCGTGTGGTATTACGCCCGCAACAATACGCGCACCGCGGGTCCCACTGCCAAGACCAACGAGAACGGCCTGTTCTCGCTGTCGACCGACAATCAGATGAACTACTTGCTCCACGTGCGGCACGGGGACCAGGAACTGGCGAGCGCCCGCGATTTTCACAGCTATCGCGGCGACTTCACGGTCCGGCCCTCTCGGCGCACGATCTTCTTCACCGACCGCGCACTGTACCGTCCGGGGCAAACCGTGCAATACAAGGGCCTGTGCATCGACGTCAACCCGGACAACGACAACTACAAGACGCTCGCCGGTCAGACGCTGACGGTGATTTTCGCGGATCCCAATCACAAGGAAATTGCCCGCCAGCAGCAGCAGACGAATGACTACGGCTCGTTCAGCGGTAGCTTCACGGCACCCCGTGACCGGCTGCTGGGGCGCATGCTGATTCGCGTGGACGGCGAACCGCCAGGCCAGGCCCTGTTCAATGTCGAAGAGTACAAGCGGCCTAAGTTCCAGGTGACGTTGGAGAAGCCGAAAACGGCGGCCAAGCTGAACGTGGAAGTCGGCTTGCAGGGCAAGGCCCTGGGGTACACCGGCGCGGCGATCAACGATGCCAAGGTCCGCTATCGCGTGGTTCGCGAGGTGCGCTATCCGGTCTGGTGGGGCTGGTACTTCTGGTGGCGTATGCCGCAGTCGAACAGCCAGGAGATCACCCACGGCTCGACCGTGACCAAGTCCGACGGCTCGTTCAACATCACGTTCACCGCCAAGCCCGACTTGTCTGTCGCGGCAACCGACGAACCGGTCTTCCACTACGCAGTCCATGCCGATGTGACCGACACGACGGGCGAAACTCGCTCCACGCACCAGGATGTCAGCGTCGGCTACACGGCGTTGCAGGCCACCTTGTCCGTCGCCGATTGGCAGGCCGTGGATCAGCCGGTGCAAATCACCGTGAAGACGGCCACACTGGACGGCGAAGGCCAGCTGGCCGAAGGTGCCCTGAAGATCTATCGCCTGAAGCAACCGGAGAAGGTCCAGCGGCCGAAGCTCGCGGGCCATCAGCCGTACCCAGTCTCGCGCGGCGGCAAAGGCCAAGCGTCCAAGCCACAACCTCCGGCCGATGCCTCAAATCCGAATTCGTGGCCGTTGGGCGAGGTTGTACAGGAACGGGGCTTCACGACCGACGCGGCCGGCAATGCGAGCTTTTCGTTCCCGCTGGAGGCCGGCGTCTATCGCGCGGTGCTGGACACGCAGGATCGCTTCGGCAAGAAAGTCACGGCCCAGGTACCGATCCAAGTCCTCGACCCGACCGCCAAGACGCTTTCCATCAAGATTCCCGATCTGGTCGCGGCGCCGGCCTGGACGGTCGAACCGGGCACCCCGTTCACAGCCGTGTGGGGTTCCGGCTACGAGCAGGCCCGGGCCTTCGTGGAAATCGAACACCGTAACAAGCTCGTGCAGAGCTTCTGGACCGAGGCGGGACGGACTCAGGTCGCGATCCGGCAGGCCGTGACGGAAGCTATGCGAGGCGGCTTCACGCTCCGCCTGACCATGGTGCGGGAGAATCGCGCCCACCTGGAATCACGCCACGTTGACGTGCCCTGGAGCAATAAGAATCTGACCGTCAAGTGGGAGCACTTCGTGTCGAAGTTGGCCCCGGCCCAGCAGGAAACCTGGTCGGCGATCGTGACCGGCCCCGATGCCAAGCAAGCCGTGGCCGAGATGGTGGCGACGCTGTACGACGCGTCGTTGGATGCCTATCTGCCGCACCATTGGCCCGGCAGTTTCGGCGTGTTCCGCCAGGACTACTCCCGGCTGCAGTCGCAGTTTGAAAATCAGTTGCAACACTTCCAGCACCTGCGCGGTCAGTGGCGTGTGGCCCAGAAAGATGCCAGCTTCCGTTACCGCGCGTTCCCTGCAGACATCATCGTCAATGTTTGGGGCTACGGGGCCTTGGGTCGCAACCGTGCCGACGGCATGAAAGGCGGCATGGAGGGCGGTGGACCAGGGGCCCGCCGTGGGGCGATGATGTTGGATGTGGCTCCCGCCGCGCCGATGGCGGCGATGCAGAAAGCCGCGGCGGGCGAGCAAATGGAAGGCCTCGCCCAGAACCGAATGTCGGCGACGGTCGACTTCGCGAAGCGGGACGGCGCGGCGGACAAATCGGGCGCAGGCACCGGGCCGGCCCCAGAACCCGATCTGAGCAAGGTCTCGGCCCGCAAGAATCTGAACGAGACCGCGTTCTTCTTCCCGCAATTGCTGGCCGACGCGGAAGGCGTGGTAAAGCTGCAGTTCACGCTGCCCGAGGCGCTGACCGAGTGGAAGTTCCTGGGTTTCGCTCACGACCGCGACCTGCGCAGCGGGTTGCTGCAAGACAAGGCCGTCACAGCCAAAGACCTGATGGTCCAGCCGAATCCACCGCGGTTCCTGCGCGAAGGCGATAGGTTGGAGTTCACCGTCAAGGTTTCCAATCAATCGCCCACGCGTCAGACGGGCACCGTGCGGCTGACGCTGGCCGACGCCCGCACGGCCAAGCCGGTCGACGCCGCCCTGGGCAACACCGAGCTGGATGTGAAGTTCGACGTGCCGACGCAGGAGTCCCGCAGCTTCGCGTGGAAGCTAAACGTGCCGGACGGCATGAGCTTCCTGACGTACAAGACCGTCGGCTCAACCGGCCGGTTGTCCGACGGAGAGGAAGGTTTTCTGCCGGTCCTCTCGCGCCGTATCCTGGTGACCGAGTCGCTGCCGTTGCCGATCCGCGGGCCGCAAACGAAGCAGTTCAACTTCACCAAGCTGCGCGAATCCGGCAAGTCCGACACACTGCGAAACCAGAGTCTGACGGTGCAGATCGTTTCCAATCCGTCCTGGTACGCTGTCATGGCCCTGCCGTATCTGATGGAGTTCCCGCACGAGTGCACGGAGCAGACCTTCAATCGGCTGTACGCGAACGCCCTGGCCCGACACATCTCGAAGTCGGATGCCAAGATCCACCGGGTGTTTGAACAGTGGCGCGGTACGCCGGCGCTGGATAGCCCGCTGGAGAAGAACCAAGATCTCAAGGCGGTGCTGCTGGAGGAGACGCCCTGGCTGCGGCAGGCGCAAGCCGAAAGCCAAGCCCGCCGCAATGTCGGTGTCCTGTTCGACGACAACCGGCTGAACGAGGAAACCTCGCGACTGTTGCGCAAGCTGGCCGAGCAGCAGCTGCCCGACGGTGCCTGGCCGTGGTTCCCAGGCGGCCCGGGCAACGACTACATCACGCTGTACATCACGACCGGGTTTGGCCGTCTGCGGCACCTGGGCGTGGACCTTGATGTGGCGTCCGCCGTGAAGTCGCTGAATCGCCTCGACGGCTGGATCGACGGCGTCTATCGCGAGATCCTGAAGCACAGCGACAAGGACAAAAACCACTTGTCCAGCACGATCGCCTTGTACCTGTACGGTCGCAGCTTCTTTCTGAAGGACAAGCCGATCGCGGACCCGCACAAGGCAGCGGTTGACTACTTCCTGGGCCAAGCCAAGGAATACTGGCTTGAGCTGGCGTGCCGCCAGTCGCAAGCCCACTTGGCCGTCGCCCTAAAGCGGTTCGGCGAAGCGGAGGCCGCGCAGGCCATCATGCGCTCGATCAAGGAACGCTCGGTGAGCAACGAGGAACTGGGCATGTTCTGGCGCGACTTGGAGCGGTCCTGGTGGTGGTACCACGCCCCGATCGAAACGCAAGCGATGATGATCGAAGCGTTCGACGAAGTGATGAATGATGCCCAGGCCGTCGAGGACTGTAAGGTCTGGCTGCTGAAGCAGAAGCAGACGCAGGACTGGAAGACGACCAAGGCGACGGCGGACGCGGTATACGCGTTGTTGCTCCGTGGCGCGAACCTGCTGGCGTCGGATGAACTGGTCCAAGTATCGTTGGCCGGTACGCCGATCAAGCCGGAGAAAGTCGAAGCCGGCACAGGCTTCTACGAACAACGGTTCGTCGGCCCCGAGATCACGCCGGAGCTGGGCCAGATCACGGTGAAGAAGGTCGACCAGGGCGTCGCCTGGGGCAGCATCCACTGGCAGTACCTGGAGGACCTGACCAAGGTCACAGCGTACGAGGGCACGCCGCTGAAGTTGGTCAAGCAACTGTACACCAAGGAGTCCACCGACAAGGGACCGGTGCTGAAAGCGGTGGTCGGCCCGGTTAAGGTCGGCGACGAGCTGGTAGTCCGGATCGATCTGCGCACGGATCGCGACATGGAGTACGTGCACTTGAAGGACTACCGCGGCAGCGGCACCGAGCCGGTGAACGTGCTGTCGCGGTACAAGTACCAGGACGGCCTGGGGTACTACGAGACGACTCGTGACACGGCCAGCCACTTCTTTATCGATTACCTGCCGAAGGGCACCTACGTCTTCGAGTACTCGACGCGAGTGGTCCACAAGGGCCAGTACCAGACCGGCATGGCTCAGATCCAATGCATGTACGCCCCGGAGTTCAACAGCCACTCGGAGAGTTTCACACTGGTGGTGCAGTGACATTCCGTAGGGCGGGCAGAGCGTGATGGCGAGGCGCCGGAATTTGCCCGAACTAGCCGGAACGCCGAGAGTATCGAATAGCAGAGCGCCGTCCCACCAGGATCGGCCATCCCTTACTCAACAGCGCGCATCGTTCGGACAGCCGCCCCTTCGGCGCGGGACGTATTCAATCGGACTTGACCGGTTCCCCGCTGCGGAGCGCTGGTGGCGAGCGGTATTCCTCGTAGCGCTCCGCCACTTGACCCTCAATCGCGTTGTGGCGATGTAAGTAAATCCGGTAGCGCAGCCGCAGTTTCTCGCCGGCGCGGACCTTGGTCGGACCTTCCGCGTTCAGGGCGGCGCCGGCCCAGCCGTCGTTCCGACAGTGCCAGACTGTGGGATGATTCACGTTATCCGGATGATCGAAAATGGCGATGCCACCCCAACGAGCTGGCGCGGGGCTGGCCCCGTCGGAGAGCTCGGCAGTCCCCGCGGCGATTGGGCCGGATTGATCGAGCCAAGCCGCTCGTTTCCACAGCGCCGCGGTCTCGTTGCGATCTCCCCGGGCGTTGACGATCTCGCCGCCGCCGTCGAAAGGCGTCATCGATTGGGCCACGCGCACGGCCAGGAAGCCGAACGGCGTCTTGCCCAACTCAGTCGCCTCGGAACCGGCCGGCGTGAACTCCAGGTCGAGATCGAGCAGGCGGAAATCCTGGGCGGCTCGGTACACCGTCAGCGAGCGACGTTCGTGCAGGTAATCCACGTTGTCACGCAGCCAACGCGTAGTTTGCACCAACCGGCAGTACACCGGCCCGTCCTCCTGGTATTCCAGTTGCTCGTGCGCAATGACGCCGCCTTTCTCCGACCAGAAGTCCTGTCCTCCGACGCTGGCGTGCGCGATCCACAGCGAGTAATGGTGCGCATGACTCCCGGTGGGATCGTGTGGCTTGCCGAACTCGGTAAGCGGGACGCCGTCGGGGCCGATGACCGGATACAGAAATGGTCGGCGGATCGAGCTGGCCGGCGATTTCGCCTGGTCCAGGGTGGGCCCTACGTGGTACGCCGTAATCAACTGCTGCTGCTCCGAGAGTTGCACGACACCGTCAAGCGGCCATTGAGGGCGAATCTGCATCCGCGGGAAGTAACGTAGCGGGGTGGCCCGCCCTTGGCCATCGAAGACGCGGAGATTCTGCGGCGGGTAAGGCACCTGGATCAGCCGGCCGTCGCGTGGTACTCCGCATTTCAGGCGATAACGGCCACTCCCTTTCTCGCCGGCTTGAGCGATCCAGGTGAGGGTTCCCGCCACCTTGATCTCCGCTTTCTCGTGGGCGGCGTACTCCGTGAGATAACTCACGCCGGACGCCGTATCCGGCAGCAGTCGCCGGGTCTTCGGCCCGGGCTGTGGCGCGCCGGTGAACTGCACCGGCTGTTCGGCCTGAGTGCCGTCGGGCAACAGCCGAAACAGCCGCAGGGACCGCTCGTCGACGGCCCCCGATACGTTCCACCGCGACAGGATCACAGTCAAGTCGATCGGGCAGGACACGGGAACGAATTGGGCGTCAGGCGGGAGACCGCTCACCTCGATCGGCACCGAGAACCAGTGGTATCTGGCGTCATCCGTCTCTGCCCCGCGTACGGCCAGCGGAGCTATTCCGATCAGCAGACCAAGGCAGACGAGTCTTTGTCGCAACGTAAGCGAGATGGTCATGACTGGATCTCCGGTCCTCAACATCGCGGACCCAACGCAGCCCGCGGCCACAACCTTTGAAATTACGCGTAGCAGAATTCACCAGAATTCTGGCCGTTTCGCAGTGTGCTCGTTGCCCCTCTTCCGCCCGAAATCTGGCGATTTCGGCTACTTCTCGTCGAAATGCGCAACTTCAAAGGCCGCAAGCGGGGGCTGGGGAACAGGGTCAGTTGGTGACCAACCGGCGATTCTTGGGCACAGAGTCGGGCACGCCGAGCAGTCGCGAGACCGGGCCAGCCGTCGAAATCCAGCGATGCCGCAGATACCAATCCACGGTCTGCTCGAGACGCTGGCGCAGCGACTGCGGGGGCACGAACCCCAAGTCGCGTTGCACGGCCTCCGGCGAACTCGCCCAAGACGACGCCACCGCTTCGCGGATCTTGTCCAGGCTCAGTGGATGCGGCTGGCCGCGCAGTCGGGAGAGCAGTTCATTGATCCCCGCCACCATCCAGAGGAACGGTTCCACGAAATTCAGGACACAGACGTGGCGATAGCCGAGACTGTACGCGACCATCCGGCCCAAGTCCGCCCACGTGGGATACTCCGAGATGCAGGCGAAGTAGTATCCCTGCGGAGAGAACCGTGGGCGGCCGTTGCCGCCTTCCCTCCGAATCCTCGTGCCTTTCTCCGCGGCCAGCAACAGAATCTGGACGAGATCATCCACGTAAATCATAGACAGGGGCGGCGGAGCGTAGGTGGGCGTGATGTGGATGCCCGCCGTCGCAATCGTGCGGAACATGTCCACCATCTCGCGATTGGCCGGGCCGAAGACAACTCCCGGCCGTACGATTGTCGTGGGGACTTGGGATGCCCAGACCTCGGCCGCGACTTCGCCCGCCCGTTTGCTGCGTCCATAATTGGACACCGGCGTCGGGGCATCGCTTTCTGTGCGGATGGCCCCCGGTCGGGCAGGCCCGGCAGCCGCCAACGACGAGACGACCACCAGCACCGGAGGATGCGATTGGGCAGCGCAGGCTCGGGACACATTCCATGTGCCCTGCCCATTGACTCTCTGCAAGTCGTCGGTCCGCAGCGTCTTGGTCAGACCGGCAGCATGAAACACCACGTCAGCGTCGCCGACGGCGGAAGCCAGCGCATCCGGTTGCGTGACGTCGCCGAAACACAACTCCGCGCCGGCACGAAGCAAGGGCCGCACCGAAGATGTCCGCCGCACTAGGCAGCGCACGCGGCAACCGCGGGCAGTCAAGGCAGCCACCAGCTGACGGCCGATGAATCCACTAGCGCCAGTCACTAAGGCAGTCTTCATGGGTCCAGCCTCGATCAAGAGTGGGACGGTATCCATTCCGAACGGCGGAAAATCCAGCGGAGGATCCTCCTCCGCGGCCTGGTCGCGAGCGGGAGTAGGGTGGGCCAAGGAATCGCCCTATCTTGGTGGGCCTTCGCAAGCCGTTCCCGCCGTAATTCACAGTGCGACGATGGAATCACGTTTGGCACAGCGACCGCGGCCCACCGGAAATCCGGCTGACTTGACCCACCTTACCAAATCTGGTCTTCTTCCATGAGACAGTCGGAACGTTAAGTATTTCGGAGATTGCTTTCCGTCTTCTGAAAGCGAACACCCCTAGGCAGGTGCCGCTTGCGCACCCGAACCCTACAAGAGTTAATCGTTGGACAATCCGTCCTTGTCAAGACTTTGCCTCATGAAATTCACCGCTTGGCACACTGAGAATCGCCCCCTCAGCTCCTTGTAGCTGCGAACGTGGGTCTTGAGGACGTTGCGTTGCTTCTGGCCGCGATTGCGGATATGTTTACGGACACAGTGGATTGTGGCTGATTCGTTGAACTTCTTGAAAGGAGGGGGGAGCACCGTGGCTATCAAGTTGATTATTGCGGACGATCAAGTCGTAATCCGGAAGGGCTTGGCCAGGTTACTGGAAGGCCAGGGGGTCGAGATCGTCGCCGAGGTAGCGACCGGCACCGAGGCGGTCGCCAAGACTCGCAAGCTGAAGCCCGACGTACTGCTGATGGACGTGATCATGCCGAACCTGGATGGCTTGGACGCTCTGGAAAAGATCCGGCAGGCCGTTCCCCAGACGAAAGTGATCATGATGTCGGGGTATGACAATCCCACATACACCGCCCGAGCGATGGCTTCGGGAGCCGCGACCTTCCTCTTGAAGGACGTCCCGGGGAAAGAGTTTGTCGCCACCATCAAGCGTGTCGCCAAGGGGGAAATGCTGGTCCGAGACACGCGGGCGAGCAATATGAAAGCCTTCCTGGAAATGCGGCCCGACCCCACGGCGGACGAAGTGCCGCTGACGAAACGCGAGTATCAGGTCGTGCGAAACTTGGCCCACGGCTTGAGCAACCGCGAGATCGCTAAGTGCTGGGACATCAGCATCGAGACCGTCAAGGAACACGTGCAGAACGTGTTTCGGAAATTGGCCTTGCCGAATCGAACCGCGGTAGCTGTGTGGGCGATGAAGAAGGGCTTGGTCTGAGATCGCCGAAATCGCTGCGCGGATGACCGGTAATTCAGGCGGGACAGACTAAGTGGCTGCGCAAGAATAACTTGATCCAATAGGAATTTGTAATGCTGGCGAGTCTGGGATGGTTGCGATGAAGGGCGTCCTAATCTTTCGCCCTAATCTTCCTCCGGCTGCATGGGAATGGAGGGAGAGATTAAGGGGAAAGATTAAGGCGAAAGATTAGGGTTCCGGCGAAGCCGGCTAAGTTCAGCAGCGGACCCCACCGGACCGCTTTTGTTTCGCCGACTCTGGGGCCAGAATTGGGAGTCACTCACGCAGGCCCACTTCGGC
>JAPLNJ010000419.1 GCA_026692885.1 Planctomycetota bacterium
GTGGACCTGTTGACGGTGGTGATGCACGAGATGGGCCACACGCTGGGTTACCAGGATCTGGACAGCAGCCAGTTCCCGCAGGCCCTGATGGCTTTGCAACTGATGCCCGAGCAGGCCCGGCGTGCGCCCACGGGGCCGCTGGTCACGGGCACCAATCCGATTCAGGCGAATGACGTCAACGCGGACGGTAACGTTACACCCACGGACGTGCTGCTGTTGATCAATCGGATCGACGCGAGTGGCGGGCCGCTGACGGCCGTCGCGCCGGATGGCAGCCCGACGTTTTATGACGTATCGGCGGACAACTTCCTGTCGGCGCTGGACGTGCTGAGGGTGGTCAACTATCTGAACACGCCAGCGGTCGCACAACTGAGCGATCCGGTTCTCGACTCGCCCAGCAGCACGGGGCCGCTGGTCGTCGCTCCGGAGATCATCCCGTCGGCACCGGTGGGAGCGTCCCCCACGACCGCTGGCCCGCCGGCTCCGGCTACGGACCAGGTTGTGTTGCTGGCTGCGGGGATGCAATCGCCGGTGCCCGTATGGCCCGCGGCGGAGGGCGAGGACTGGCTGGACGATTTGGCCGCCGCTATGCATGCCGCCCAACCGGATGAACTGGCGGCCGACGCGCTCTTTCAGGAGTTGGGCGAGGAAACCCGGGTCAGCGAGCAGGGCTTCGGCCGGCCCGATGCTTAGGTCTTCGGCACCCTGGACATCATCCCGGTCTGGCAGGGCTACGCTTTCCCGTCCCGAAGGCGCGGACCATGTACAAGCCGTTCATTGCGACAACCTGAGCACCTACCGTTGCGGCAGCCTGGCTTCCCGCACTACGGCCCCGTGTTCCTCGCTCAGCACCAGCAGCGAGAACTTCTTCACAAAGTCCAGCTCGTTGGTGCTCAGCGACATGTAGTCGAAGCGGCCACGCAGATCCGTGTAGCCGTCCTTGTAGAACTTCACCGCGCCGTCCTGCATTTGAGCGTAGACCTTGACGTACACCTTCGCCAGGGGCTTGCCCGTGTCGCTGTGCTTGACGTGGATCTGGCCGTAATTCTCCACCACCTGCACGGCCAGGGCATTGGCGTAGTACGCCCGTGACTTGGTCTGCCCGGCGCCCGTAATCTCGACCAGCACGTTGCTGCTGTGCAACTGCTTGGGCAGCTCGAACGTGATCGCTGTCTGCTTCGGCGGCAACTCCAGGGTCTGCGTCAGGTTGGGCCGGATGTTCGAGAACTGGCCGGAGTACTGCTGCACGAATGGATTGCGGCTGAACAGCAGCTCGATGTCCATCCGGTAGTAGTTGACCTGGACCTGTTTCAGGGTCTGATAGTTGAGCGTGACTTTCTTGGCCTCCACCTGGAAGTCGAAACTGGCTTCTGTGGCCGCCAGTTTGGTCTGGATTTCAATCTGCGGGCGGTCAGTGGTCGAAGCCGCGACGGGCCCCTCACCCCCGGCCCCTCTCCCCGGAGTACCGGGGCGAGGGGAGGTGGGATCTGCGGCCCCTCTTCCCGGAGCGCCGGGGCGAGGGGAGGTGGGAGCCGCGGTTTCGTCCAGTTGGGCGTGCATGGCAACGAACAGGTCGCGCCAACGATCCACTGGGTACTGGGCGTACTTCGCGACGATGTCGCGGGCCTGTTGCGGTTGCTCGCGAACCATCGCCAAGTACGCAGCGAAGTAATCGTATTGCAGCCGGGTGGCCAATCGTTCGGCACGCACCCGGCTGAACGCGTCCAGCGCCTCGTCGACGCGGTCCTGGAGCAACAGGTAGTAGGTCACCGCCATCAACTCTGGATCGTCCAAATCCGGCCGGTAGCTGAGGATCTTCAGCAGTTGGTGGTACTGGGCATGGAACCGGTCGTTGACGATCTGTCGGTGCTGGCCCAGTTGATGGGCGCGGGCATTGACCAGGGGCCGGTAATCCAA
>JAPLNJ010000420.1 GCA_026692885.1 Planctomycetota bacterium
ATGCTGCAGTGTGACCGACGCAGCTCGATCCGGGCGTTGACCGCCCGTCTCAGGGTCGCTCTCCCGTTGCGCCGGTTCGGGACCGCAAGCGACGGTGGACTGGCCACCGGGTGGGGGCAGATGCAGACCGAGGGGAGTCAACTGCGTCAAGAGTTCCTGACAGCCAGTGCAGGATTGGACGTGCGTCTCCACTCCCGGACGTTCATCCGCAGAAAGCTGTTCGTCGAGCAGTTGTTGCAGCGTTCCCCGCGACGGGCAATCGCTCATGACTTCTCCTGCCCCGCCACTTCTTGGCGTAACATCTTGATTACCCGGTTCCTGCCCGATGGTACTCCGCCGGGCCCTTCCTGTCACTTGGTCGGGAGAACGGTGTTCTCGGTAGACATCCGCTTCATCGTCTCTTCACGGGCCGTTCCGTTACTTACCACTGGATGCCTTCAACGGATCGTTTTTCCAGCCGTACTTCAGAGCGAATTCCTCCGGCGCCAAGGTTTCCTGACCGGTGTCGGTTTGGACCACGTACACGAATTCCTTTTCCACGCCGGGCGAGCCGGCCAAGTGGCCATCGGGACTGATGACCGCATATTGATGGTTTCGGAGCGACACGACGGTTCTCGCCAAGGCACCACCCGCGATGCGGTGCAGCCTCACCAAGGATGGTCCCGAAAAAGCGATCAGATCCTTGGCGACCGATACCGGCGTGGGAAAGTTCATGTGGGAGATAATGGGTTGGCGCAACTCCGACTTCCTGGTGTCCCAGATAGCCGTGCGGTGTGTGTCCCCGAAGACAATCGTCTCGTCGTCGACCCACTTCAAGGTCAAACTTCCCCGAGCGGCAGGAAGCTCCGCGTTGCCTCGCGGCTGATGCGAACTTGCGTCCCAAAGGCACAATCGATTGGTACCTGCGACGGCTGCAATGGTAGATCCTCCTGGGGACCAAGCCACCCCTCGAATCTTGCCCTGCCCGGCGACATCAAGAGTGGCCTTCAATTCCCCAGACCTCGCGTCGCAAAGCAAAACCGCCTGATCAACACCAACGGCAACCGCCAAACCATCGGGGCTGAAGGCTACGCCGCCCAGTCCACCAGGCAGCGGACACCGTCGCTGCTTTGTGGACAGATCCCAAACTTGTCCACTGGTCTCGTGATTCACAGCCACGGACTTGCCGTCACCTGACCATGCCATGCCACCGTCCAAGGATCTCGGAACAGTCCCGACTCGGTCGCCGGTGCGTGCGTCCCAAACAGATGCGAGACCATCTAACTGACCCACCACCAGGAATCGGCCTTCGGGATCCCAGCACAGTTGATCGTCGAAGTCGGCGACCGCAAGCTCGCGATGAACCTGGCCCGATTCACTGTCCCACACCCGGACAACGCAACCGTTTCGCTCGGAGTATCCGGTCGCTACTTGTTTCCCATCGGACGATAGGGCTACGGGGTTCTTCATCCAGCGCCCACATGCACAGTGCGCCGGCAGCGACATCTCGCAACCGCCAGAATCCACCTCAAGGAGATCTACTGTGTCGGTTCCCCCTACAGCCAGCTGCTTCCCTTCCCGCAGGAATTTTAACGAAAGTGTCGTGGCGGGCGTCGTTGCAGCCCACACAGGAATGCGACTGGAGATACTCCAGACGCTCGTCCCCTCGCGGTCGACCGTTCCGGATGCTAGTCTTTGGCCGTCGGGCGACCACGCCACGCAACAGAAGCCGCCCTTGGACACAACGCGGACGATACGCCCAGCCTCGATGTTCCAAACCGCCAGTGAGCCTCCATCGTCGTACGCACAAAGCACCATTTGACCGTCAGGCGACCAAGCCAGACAACCCGGGTTGTCGGCCGGTTTTTCTGATCCCTGCAAGGTCCGGTGGACTTCCAGGTTGTCTGATCGCCAGAGCCTAATGCTCTTGTCAAGACTGCACGAAGCCAGGAGAGTTCCGTCGGGTGACCAAGCAACAGACGTCACGTTGGCTGAATGTCCCCGTAGAACCCGCAAGGACTCCTTCCGCGGATCCAGGTCGCCATCCCAGACCTGAATATCCTTGCCCGTTCCTATCGCCAAACGTTGACCGTCGGGCGACCAGCAGATGGGGCACGAGGAGAGCGTCTCTCGTGACAGGGTGCGCAGGACACAACCGGTGGCTGCCTCCCACAGATAGACTCGATCCTGCCACTGGCCCCCCGATGCGAGGATTTTGCCGTCGGGTGACCATGCGAGGGATCTGACAGGCATCGCGTTGCCAACCAACGCGCGAAGCAATTTGCACGTGGCGACATCCCAAATGCGGAGCGTACCGTCGCCGCCACCCGTGGCAATCATGCGTTCGTCAGGGCTCACCGCCACCGATCGGACACCTGCGCGGTGCCCGATCGTCTCAAGCGTCCAAGAATGAATTCCGGGAATCGGTGCGGGTTTGCTGACGAGCGCCTGCTGACTCAACGGCGCGCCGGGTTGCAGATCAACCGGCTGAGGCTTGAGATTGAGTGAAATCACCTTGGGAGGTGATATTCGGTCGCCTATGACCAAGGTATCCTCAGTTCCAGCGACTTCCTGTGTGACCAGCGACTTGCTTCCGTGTTCCACGTCGGTCGCTTGCGGAGTGGTGTCTGGTGGATCCCGTCCCGATGGACGGAAAACGATTACCAAGAGGACCGCAATGCCAATCGCAGCGGCAGCGACACCGGACCACGCCAGCCGTTTGCGGCCGGTGGTCGCAGGAATCCTGTTTCGAGTCGCCGTGTCGGCGTCGTGGCGAGGGCCAGAAGTCAACGTTTCCTCGCCTACGACAGGCGTCTTGTATCGGCGCGTTGAATCACCTGCAACCATATGGTCGAGGAACGACGTCAGCGAACTTTCGCTCGAACGCTCCGCACTAACCGCGCCGGTGCCGAGCGGAACCGCTTGGCGGCAGGGTTCCAGATCCGCAATGACCTCGCTCATCGATTGCTGGCGATCCTCTGGCCGCTTCGCCAACATCTTCTGGAATACCGCGTCCAGTTGTTCCGGCACATCCGGCTGTTCGGCACGCAGCGTGGGAATCGGAGCCTCGCGATGAGCCAGAATGGATTGGACCAACGAATCGTGATGGTATGGCGTCTTGCCGGTCAACAGACGGTACAGCGTACAGCCCAAAGCGTAGACGTCGGCGCGGTGGTCGGCGGTGTGCGAGTGCTCCGCCTGCTCCGGGGCCATGTAATCGTAGGTCCCCATCACCTGCTCGGTGCCCGTCAACTGTTCGGAGGCAGTCGCACCCGTCGGAGCTACGAGCTCCATCAATCGCGCCAGGCCCATGTCCAGAATCTTGACCGTCCCGTCTGTGCTCAGGAGCAGGTTCGCCGGCTTGATGTCGCGGTGGATCACGCCATGCTTGTGCGCGTACTCCAGTCCCTTCGCAGCCTGCAGGATACAGTCCAGGGCCTCCGTCACCC
>JAPLNJ010000421.1 GCA_026692885.1 Planctomycetota bacterium
GTGGGGAGACCCACCCGGGGCCAGTTCTTTTCCCGGCTTTGGACACCGTCGTCATGCCTCAAAAAATCCGCGATCCAGCCATCGCGAAAACCGGCCCCCGGACCCGCCAAACTGGCCCCCGCTCAATCCGCCGCCGACATATCCGTCAATCAATCCCTGTCGGACAGGTATATTTGGGGTTCTGGCACACTGATCATCACGGGCACAGGCGGGACGAAGGAAGAATTTCCAAACGTGGGCGGTGCAGTTGCATTCCAGGAACACCTGAACGAAGCGTTGCACTCCGGCTAGGCAACCAGCCTCCAAAGGATGAATCACTGATGATTGACGTTGACTTTACGAGCGATTTGTGGCTGTTCTTGTCGCCCTACTGTGAAGAAGCAAAGCTGGAGGACGTTCGTTACACCGAGGCGATTGCACTTGCCTGGGTGACATTATGGAATTACACCGTTGACCCCACCTCGGTGAAAACGTCGCAGATTCAAACGGTCTGTGAGGGTCTTTTTGACATGCCCACCGACGAGCTAGTTGATATTCTCAAGAAACGAAGAACGGTGTTCTTTCCAGACGACAACCGTCTCATTGAGCGTTATCGAGTCATATCTCGCACGGACGAGTTTAGCATTTTTGTAACATTTACCGAGCCAAACCGTTAGCTGCGATGGCAGGCAGCAGGGAGGAACGAGACATGTACGAGGGAGATTCGATCTGGGCACAGAAGGGCGCAACTTTCAGCGACAAGTCTGCCCGGCAGGAGTTTGGTTTGACTCAGCAGGAAATCGTCGCTGCCATCCGGGCAGGCAAATTGCAGTTCCAGCAAAACAATATGCACGGCAACCCGTGGTTTCGGCTTTTGCGACACGAAGTCGAAGCCTTGGTCAAGGAAAAGTGCGGTAGAGATGGGCTGCACAAGAAGAAGCTCCAGAAGGAGTTGGCCGATCTCGACAAGGAAGCCAGGAAGATCAAGACCCGCTTGAAGGTCATCGAACGGCGGCGGGCTGAATTGACGAAGGAACTCGGTGGATGACAAAGACGTGCCCATCGGCAGATTCACGTTATCCCCCAACAGGAAGGGAACCGCAATGAAGAACTTCGCTATCACGACTGGCGTTTTGGTGATTCTGGGTGCCGCAACCTGGGCAGCCGAGCAAACCAAGCTCCCCTTCGACACCTACTCCGGCTACTTCGTGTCCAATAAGTTTGAGCCGGACGCCGCTGCATCGTTCGTGCTCATCACCGACCAAGCCAAATTCGATCAGGTTTTCGGCGTGGCGTTCGTGATGGGCGACAAGTCGCACCGGCTGCCGAAAGATGCGTTCAAGTCGAACGTGATCCTGGCGGCTATCAAGCGGGGGAATGCGTCCTGGGACTACAAAGTGCAGGGCGTGACGGTCGAACAGGGAGTGATCCAGTTGCGGTACACCGTCACATCCAAGACGACACCGGACACGACCTTCGCCTGCCCGTTGATCGTGTCGGTGCCCAAAGGCGAGTACACCGCCGTGGTGTTTGTGGAGGACGGGAAGAATGTGAAGACGGTGAAGCTCACCCGTACTCGATAATCGGCGGGATCGCAGGTGAACTTGGACGCCCCCGTTGCTCCCGGCCTACGAGACGAAGATCAGGGGCGTGGTTCGGTGGCTTGTCTGGTGCCAACACTGCCAAAGATGGCACGATCACGGGCCAGCGGCGGGCCACCGGGAGGCGCACTGTATGGATCGGGAAAGCCCGTATTGGAGAAGCGGCTACAATCTGGCCTACGCTGGGAAGTGGCGGGATCGACCGAGGGCTGGTTAGGGGCTGCAACATGGCCATCCGATGTCCAAATTGCGGCGCACAGTACGACGTGACACTGTTCACGTTTGACCGCAGGCTTCACTGCGACTGTGGTGCCTGGGTCGATCTGGCCGTTGGCCATCAACAGACAAGCGAGGTTGTCAAACAGGCACGGCAGGAGGTCACGATGCCTCGTTCGGCGGAACAACGTAGACAAGAAGAGACCAAGCTTCTGGCCGCCATCAAGGAAGCCCTGCCCCGACTGGAGCAGATGTGGCAAGAGGCAAACAGCCATTGGGGCTACGAAGATCCGGTTTATCGGTTCTACCACCAGAGCTTCAAGGTCTATGGCCTCCAAGAGCAGACCGCCGAAATCGTTAAGACGCTCCAAGCCCTTGCGCCCCACATACCGCTGAACCCGTGGTTCACGCAGATCGTCGGTGAAGGGGCCGCCGAGCAGTTTTCACCAGAAGTGAACCAGCGTTGGGTGGAGGCCACCCGGCCCATTCTCGAAGCGTTCTTCCATGCCCGCTACTTCCTGGAGATGGTCTGCAAGTACGGGCAGGAATTGACCGAACCACCGCAATCGCTACCCAGCGGGTGGGCTGCGGTGTTGTACTTGTACGGGTTGCGGTGACACTTTGCCCCTGGAGACACAAGATGCAACAACACGGCCCGTGGCAGATCGTCCAGTCACACGAAGTCTACCGAGATCCGTGGGTTTCCGTTCGCAAGGACGACGTGATCCGGCCTGATGGACAGTCTGGGACACATTCAGTTGTCACCATCAAGCCGGGCGTCTGCGTGTTGGCCATCGACGATGAGCACCACGTTTACCTGACCGAGGAGTTCCACTACGGCGTCGGTCGCACGACCATCGAGGCCGTGAGCGGCGGCATCGAACCGGACGAAGAATCCCTGTTGACGGCCAAGCGGGAATTGCAGGAAGAACTGGGGATCGGGGCAGACGACTGGACAGACCTGGGCGTCGTCGATCCGTTCACCGCCAGCGTGGTGTCACCCACCCGACTCTACCTGGCCCGTAAGCTGACCTTCGGCGATCAGGCACCGGAGGGAACCGAGCAAATCCGCTGCCTGAAAATGCCATTGACGGAAGCCGTCCAGAAGGTCATGGACAGCGAAATCACGCATGGGCCGAGCTGCGTGCTGATTCTGAAAACGGCGTTGCTGGGTTGAGCGGTCGGCTTCTTCGATGCCCATGAATGCGGCAGATGTTGCTCAGACTGTAGCCTTTCCCAAACCTGTCCCCTGCGCCGGGTGTCAGGTAGGCAAATCCCAAGCACAGGCGTGATGGGAACTTGCGTCCTGCTTTGCAGGTGTGGTCGAGATGACGGAACATTTGGCACGTGAAGTGCATCTAATTGCTCAGAAGATCAAGACGCAACGGGTCGGAGTTACGCCGCCTTGATCGCTCCCGATTGACAACGTTTCACGACACCACTTTTGTGACAGGAGGGCAAGCCAATGCAAGATCCCCCTGGTGGTCAGCCATGAGGAGCGGCTGTTGGCCGTTCCTTCAGTGACGTGTTTGGTCCGTTCACGACTGCTAAACACAGCGAGGCCCCGCTTCACCGGCGGGGTTTTTCATTTCTTGTCATGCCTTCGGGCTGACCCCGCCAGTCCGGCTTTCCGCCATGGACGAGTTCATAGCCGGTGGGCTTGCCGAACGGGTGACCGATCCCCGCATCAAGGTCGGCCAGGGCCTTGAGTACATGGTCACGGGTTAGACCTTGCGGGATCGACTGGGGCATGGGCGCATGATAGCCGGTTGGAGGTAGGAAGTCAGCAAGCGAGTGCTCCGTCCGATACATCGTGGACACTGGAGACGTGTCGTTTCTTTTCTTCACTCTCCATACCAAGGAGGAGCGTATGGCTATCGACGTTTTCAAAGAGACCCTGGTGACCATGGCCGAAGCTGTCAAACGGCTACCGGAGGTCGGAGGCCGGAAGGGGCGTCCCCACATTGGCACGATGTATCGCTGGATGCTGCGTGGCTGCACGAGTCGGGATGGTATGGTCATTCGGCTGGAGACCGTCAAGATGGGCGGGACGGCCTGCACCAGCCTCGAAGCCCTTCAGCGGTTCTTTGACCGGCTGAGCGGCGACACTACGGTGGTCACGCCGCCGACACCAACAAAGCGACAGCGGGACAAGGAGCGGGAACGCCGCATCCAACAGGCGGAGAGGGAACTACGAGCAGCGGGCATCTGAGGTTCGGTTTGTTTCGGCTCGCCCGGTCGGTAGCCGGGCGAGCTTCTTGCCTGCCGTTCCGCTAACAAAGACGGTGGCCTGGATCGAAGACATGATGACCGACGCCCGCCAGATGCGGTATCATGAGTCATCTCGACCTTGCTTGAGGAGAACAGCGTGGATCACGATACCGCAGTTGACGACTGGCGGCGGAATGCCGAGTCGCAAGACGACGTGAATTACGAGTTTCTCCGTAGCCTGAAGTTTCAGGACTACGGATTCGATCCCGACGAACTGGCTGCTGAACTTCACGAGCGTGCCTTCCAGATGGTCGATTGCACCCGCTGCGCCAACTGCTGCAAGACCCTCGACATCAAGGTCACCAGCACCGATGCCGAACGGATCGCCGAACATCTGAACATGACGACTGATGCGTTCTTGGAAACCTATCTGGCAACGGACGAGGAAGGCGATCACAAGTTTCGTCAGCAGCCGTGTCCGTTCTTGGGTGCAGACGACCGATGCGGGGCCTACAATGTGCGGCCCACGGACTGCCGGGGATATCCCTTCACGGACAAAGAAGGGTTCACGTTCCGA
>JAPLNJ010000422.1 GCA_026692885.1 Planctomycetota bacterium
TGCCGGACGTCGTCGGCCGCGCTCAGAGCCTTGTGGGCGTCGGCAACCCGGTAGGTAGCCACCGCGTTCAGACGCAGCGTGACCTTGTCGGCGGTCATGATTTCCTGGCCGCCGATGTCCAACATCGTCTCGCGCAGGTCCACCGGCACGAGCGTGACCTTGGACGCGTTCTTCCAGAAGGCGTACTTGCCCGGCGGCAGGGTCTCGACATACCGGCCGTCCTCGAACAGCACGCCGACGTGGCCTTGCTCCACAGCGCAAGCGTCCAATACCCGGTCGGCCATCGTCGAACGGACGACCACCTGGAGGTCCTTGTGCTCGAAGCGGACCTTGCGAGCGTCGATCACTTCCACCGCGACTTCGCGGAAGGTGGTCCAGTAAGCGTACAGGCCCGGCGGCAGGATGTGGCTGAACCGGCCGTCCACCCACACCAACGCCCGCTCGTAGTCCTTCAGGTCCAGGACCACGGCCCGGTCCTTCAACGCCCCCGACTTGACGATCATGTCCAGCTTTTCGTGGGCCAGCCACGGGCTGCGCTGCGAGACGACTTCCACCTTGACCTTGCCCAGCAGGTCGACGAACCAGTGCCGGCCTTCGCCCAGCAGGCCCTTGAATTCACCGTCGCGGAAGTACAAGCCCATCTCGTAGCTGCGGACCTTAGCCAGCTTGAGTATCAGTAGCGAGTTCATCTGTCCTCCTCCTTCCTCGTTTCCAGGACTGGGCAAAAGGCCGTCAGGTGGCGGGACGTAAGCCGGTCACACATCCGCGTGCGGAGTGCATTTGAGCATCGACAGGCACTCCGGTCGGCGGCAGCTTCAGCCAGACTCTTCACGGTCAAGACCATAGCCCCGACCGCGTGTCGCCCAGCGTTCCCTGCCGCCGTGCCGAAAGCCGGCCGAAGCGGTATCCATGTACTACATGGCATCCAAATGTGCTGCCAACGGTACGGCAAGACCATCTTGCCGGGTTCATCCTGACTCCCGGCACATAGCCGGTCGTCAAGACTCCGCCGACTCGACGCCCCCACGCGTGTCGTTGGCCGACCGTACGAACGTCCGCCACCATCGGGCTTCATGGTAGACGCTTTCGCGTCCAGGAGCGGGTGTTCAGCCCGCGGTGTTGGTACGGGAGTCGAACCCGTGACAGCCAGATTCATGGTCTGGTGCTCTACCCACTGAGCTAACCACGCTCGATACCGACCTTCGTCAGAACCCATTCACGGAACGCACATCGCCAACCGCCTGCGATGAGGACGGAACGGTGTGCGCCGCTGGCCCGGGCGGCATCTTTCCTTCTTGGCTCCTGTGATCTCTTCAAAATCTTGTTGGGAATCGCGTACAACAGAGACGCCGGTGGGAGTCGAACCCACTTGGACCGGGTTGCAGCCGGTTGCCGGGCCGTCTGGCTCCAGCGTCTTGTCTAAGTGTCCTCGCCAGGGATCGAACCTGGTCTTCGACCTTCGCGGAGTCGCGTGCGATCCGGCACACTCCGAGGACAAACGCGGAGAGCTGCGAACAAGACAGGGCCTTCGGGGCTCCCTGTCTCAGACGTCGACTCCCCGCTCATTACCTTCGCCGCCGTTACAGCGTCCTGCTTCCACACACCGAATGGCGTCCTTCGGCAGTTCGTTGCCATAGATTACCGACAGGACCGCAGGCAGGTACATGTCCAACATCGACATTGTCGTACTCAGCAACCGGTCGATGACGTTCTCATCCAGGCTGTCCTCGGTCAGGATCTGGGCCGCCTGGAAGCGTAATTCGCCTTCCTCGAAGTCCATCTCGAACTTGCCGACCTTCAGGCCGTAGTTAGCCCGGGCGATCGTCTCGGCGACCGCCGCACGTGCGCCTTCGGGAACCCGCACGGGCGAGTAGCCGAAGACCTGGAACAGTTCTGACTCGGCATCGACCGCGGCGATGATCCGGTACGTGCCGACTTCGCAACGGAAATCGGCGCAAATGGATCGGCTTTCGCCGTTGGTCAGGTACCTGACGTCACGCTCGTCCAGGTGCTGGATCAGTTTCTCGTAGGCCGCGTTCATGGCTGGCCTCCCTTCGCTCGGTTCCACCGCTGTCGGCGAACAATCAGTCACGACACTC
>JAPLNJ010000423.1 GCA_026692885.1 Planctomycetota bacterium
CGCGCCCGCACGCAACTTGGCCTGCTGGTGCTGGTACATAACGGATTGACCATCGCGAAGGCACGGCCGACCCCAATCAACCAGCCGCAAAGTGACGTAAGTCTGGAAGAAATGGCAGCTTAAAAGTGGGACAATCTGTTCCGGGAACGGCACGTCGGGAGTCAGTCGCTCCAGTTGCGACATTGCGGTGTCGTCCTCCGGACGCGGATCGATCAACACGAGCGAGCCGAACTCGTGTCCGTGGTGGGCGCCGGTCGAGGCCACGAACTTGTTCGAGCCGGGAATCGCCCGAATGCGCATCTCCATCCACGGCCGACTCTCACGCCGCACCGGATAGTTGCCGTGGAAACTGCGCGGGTCGCGTCCATCGGGGTAGCTGGTCCAGAGGTGATGGGCGATGTTCGTGTCCCGATCGACGTAGTCCCAACGGCTGTAGACGAGCATCCCGTCGTTCGTGACGCTGGGATTCCACTCGTGCGTCTCGTGATAGCTCAACCGGACAATGTCGCTGCCGTCCGGCTCCATCGAGTGCAGGGTGTAGACCGGGCAGTGCCGACCGCATCGTAGATAGCCGCCGCGACGTTCCGAAACGAACGCGATCCGTCCGTTGGGCAGCCAACACGGATCGAAGTCGTCCCACGCTCCGTCGGTTAGCTGGACCAGGCCGGTGCCATCGGCGTTGACCTTGAAGATGTGGTAGGAGTACTCCGGCGCCCACTGGTAAGTCTCCTTAGCCTGGGCCTGGCTGTAGGCAAACAGAATCGTGCGGCCGTCGTACGACAGTTCCGGCGAGAGGAAAGCGCCGCCGCTCAGCTGTTGGCCTGTCAAGCGACCGTTCTCCACGACCGAGTGCTCCAACAAGTTGACCAGCTGCGGCTGCGGGCCGAGCGGATCGCGCAGGACGAACAGACCCCCGCCCGGCTTGGCGTTGCAGCCGTAATACTGGTCGCACATGTGGAAGATGCCGCCAGAGTCGTGCCGCTCGATGAACAGCAGCGAGTGGAAGTTCAACAGCGGGTTGGTCCACGCGATCTGGCGGACCACACGGTGTGCCTGCAGGTAGAGTTCCCGGCGAGCATCTTCCGGGGTGGTCGCGGCTGCTTCGAGTTGCCGCAGCCGCTGGTCGAGCTTCGTCAACTCGTTCGCCAGCGGTTCCAAGCGGCTGGCAGCCACCGCGGACTGCAGCCGAGTGAGCAGACGCTGGCCACGTTCCACGACAGCGCGCGTTGGCAGTAACGAAAAGCCTGTGGCGGGTTGCAGCCGCTGGTCGCTGGCGATCCAGTCGGCTTCGATTAAGGCCTGCATCCGCTGGCCAAGATCGACAGCTGCCGCCGAGGCTTGGGTCTCCGCGGCGATGGCAGGCGGATTAGCCGCAGCCAGGAGCAGCAGCACCAGACACGGCTTGAGCAACCAACGGGCCCAGCAGCAGCCAGGGTATGATCCGGATCGCATCGCAGCATCCTTCCGCATCAAGACAGGGAACAGGGTCTTCGTGGCTGGCAACGAGGATTTTCAGCGTTTTCCCCTCACGGTCAACTTGGACTGTACCCCAATCCGCCCCGGCCAGCAAGCTCAAGCACGAGCGTAGGGCCGCGGCCGTAGGGTGCATCAAGCGCCGCGCCGATGCACCATGAGGATCAGACGCGGCTGTCGATTGGCGTCGGCGGCCAGGGCCACGGTGCATCGGCGCAGCGCTTGATGCACCCTACTTGGACTGAACACGCCGGGGTGTTTCCTTTCGATCTCTGCCCCTTTCGATCTTCCTTTCGTCCCTCTTGTCGAGGCCCCACTCGGCTGTTCCAATGCGAACAGGTGGGCGAAATCTCTTCCACGCAGAGACGCAGCCACCATGTTGGTTGACCGTGAGCAGTCTTCCTCGAAGTCGAGGAGCGTTTGACCAGGCGGAGAGATGCCAGACCATGCCCGTTGCTGACCGGACCCAATACATCGAAGCCATTCAGAATCTGCGGCAGTCGGTCAGCGACGAGGAACTGCAAACCGGAGAATTGGCGGTCAACGCTTTCGGTCTGCCCTTGGTGTGGACCGGGAACTTTGCCGACGTTTACCGGGTGCACTGCCCTCAGACCGGGAATACCTGGGCGGTGAAATGTTTCGCCCGGGAGACGCCTGGGTTGCGCGAACGCTATCGCCAGATCACAGCCCATCTGCAGGATAACCGCCTGGGCTTCACCGTCGACTTCCAGTTCGTCGAGCCGGGCCTGCACGTCGGCAGCCAGTGGGTGCCGATCTTGAAGATGCGCTGGGTGGAAGGGCTCACGCTGAACAAGTTCGTCAGCCAATACGCGGATCAGCCGAAGACGCTGCAGAAGCTGTTGCAGCTGTGGCCGATACTGGCGATGCGGTCGCGCCAGGCCCAGTTGGCGCACGGAGACTTGCAGCATGGGAACGTGCTGCTGGTCCCGGTGCCGGGAACTGAAAAGTTAAGTCTGAAGTTGGTGGACTACGACGGCATGTTTGTGCCCACACTGACCGGACAC
>JAPLNJ010000424.1 GCA_026692885.1 Planctomycetota bacterium
CTGAGAACGCCGCTGATAGACCACAGGCCCAGCGGGTCCAGGCCATTGATGGGATTACCATGCACGTAGACATATTTGTGCAGGCTTCGCGGATCGTTGGCGTTCCCAGGGAACGGATCCAGGCGATTGAACCTTCGCGCCCGCCATAGTCGCCGACGACCTTCAAGGCGACGGTTCCGTCAAGGCGGCAAAGACTTGCGAAAAGCAGCGGGGAACGGGCGTACAGTCTTTCTTGAGACCAGGATGCGGTAGAGCACGTTCTTGAAATTGCGCAAGACTTTTAGCGGCGGACTTAATTTCGTTGCACCAGCACGAGCGATGGCCCAGTGGGGACGGCTTGCCCCGTGGGCATGCGTCCGGCTGGCCAAGTGGCCCGCTTTCGGTCACCGAATTGTCAAAGAACAACCAGCGGCGGGGTGCCCGCCCCGCGCCTTGAAGGCTACCTCGCGTCAAGTGTCAGGACTTGACCCCGTTCCCAACGACCACTCGTGTGGCGAAATCAATATAATCCTTCGGTGCCATTTGCCGTCGAGCAAAACTCCCTGCACCAGGACAGGGCAGCTCGAGTCAGTCGATCAACCGCCTGGTGGTGCCTTTACCCAGCCGAGCAGCGATCTCTTTGCTTCTTTCCTTTGCCTTTCGGACCAACCCATCCGGAATGACTGCAAGTAACCCACCCGCGCATCGCGGACATCTGCATCTTCAAACGTGCAGTCAATAAATTTGGCACCGTGAAGCTCGGCAAGTCGCAAATTCGTTCGATCGAAGCGGCATCGTGTGAAGGCCGTGGATCGAAAGTCCGCCCCGAACAGATTCGCGTCACTGAAATCACACTCCTCGAACCGACTCCAGAACCACGCGACATTGCGGCACTCCGCTCTATGAAAAGAGAGCCGAACACACTCACACATCAAGATGAGGCAGTCGTTCAAGACAGCCTCAGAGTAATCCCTGTCACATTCGATGCACTTTAGGATGCCCCACCTGTTCCCGCAGGGGCCACCTTCATCGTAGACGAAACCCAGTTCCTTAGGGGCCTTGTGCATGGTGCTGGACCTCCCACTGATTCTCAAAAACCAATGAGTTCAAGGAGGTCAGCAAGGTAATTCCCGTAGGTCGTACCAGGTGCGAACGGTGGTCCAATCTCCCAACTCTTCGGGAATAACGCAACAACGTCATTGGGGCGCGCCTCCGCAATCAGCCTAGCGTTGGTCGCTTCCGTCGAGGTTGGAGTAACGCCGTCTGCGAGGGTGCTGACCGTCTGGACTCGCATTGTCTGGGTTTGCCCGCCCTGGGTCCGGCTCAGCGTCAGATCAGGTTTGACGAATTGCCTACCGGTTGAGGCCCAAGTCGGATGTCGTACTGGGTCCACCGGGTTGGGTCGAGCGATGACCTCTTCCGGGTGAACATTTCCGCCTCGGACCAAGTGCCATCCTTCATTCCACAACCGGAACCAAATCCGAGTGTTCTGGACTCTGGTTCGAAAACCGCCCAGTGGACCGGATGCACTCCCACCGGCGGCACTGTTAATGTACCGGTAGAAACCGGCCCCGACGACTATCGTTGCTCCACGGAAGAGCAATAGGTCGATGTCGCCACGCGAGGCCGCATCCCAAAGCCCTGCTCCGGCCAGCGGCAAGCCGATCCACCACGGAATGATCGGGCCAAGCACGAAGGAGCCGGCGCCCCATAACATGGAGGATGCGAGGCTCGCACCCGGATCGTCATTTAGCATATAGTCAATCGCGCCGAGCCCAGCTCCAATCGCAGCACGGGCTCCCATCGCGCCCAGCTCCAATCGCAGCACGGGCTCCCATCGCGTCGAGGGTGAAGCCGGTCATCATGTTCATTGAGATGCTGACGAGGCTCTCACGGCCGCTGGGATCGCTGAAGTTGATCGGGTCGTCCGGGGTGAAGAGGTACTTATGCAGGCTTTGTGGATCTTGGATGTTCCCGAAGAACGGATCCAGGCGATTGAACCTTCCGGTGGCGGCATCATAATACCGCGCACGAAGATATTGCATCTGTAGCCGCTGATCGAATTGCTCACCACTGTACAGGAATGTGGTAAGGGCAAGGGCAGGATTGAAACCAATGGCATTGCCATAGGCATCATAGGCGAAGGTCTGACCGCCGATGACGACGCCAGAACCGTTAAGCAACGCGCGCGTCGAACCATGCCCGTCATAGAGAAGATGATAAACAGTGCCTGCCGACTCGGTTTGCGCGAGGATGTCTAGACCAAGCGTATAGCTGCGCAGGATCTGTTGGGCGGCGTCCATCTCCTGCAAGACCTGCGCGTAGCCGGTCGGGTTATTCGCGTCGACTAGGTACAGGACCTTGTCCGTGCCTTCAACTTTCAGCGTG
>JAPLNJ010000425.1 GCA_026692885.1 Planctomycetota bacterium
GAAAGAGGACCAGCAAAGCCCGATCCGCATCGCCTACGAGCGTCGCAACCGCGACCTTGACCCGCAGCTCGTGTGGCGAGGTAAGGATGAACAGGACTGGAGCGATCTGGTCGTGCACGCCCCGCCGCTGTACATCCAGGAGAAAGTCCATCCCAAGGTGCTGATCGACGATCTGCTGCGGCAGACGCAGCGGCAGGAGAAGCAAGGCAAGCCGGTTCAACTCGACCTGTTCGCCGACTTCAACGGTATTCCCGACGGCGTGGACAAGACCGATTTCTACCAGCACGATCAGAACTGGTCCAACCGCATGATCCTCGGCGACTCGCTCCAGGTCATGGCCAGCCTGGCCGAGCGCGAGGGCCTGCGCGGCAAGGTGCAGTGCATCTATTTCGACCCGCCCTACGGCATCAAGTTCAACAGCAACTTCCAGTGGTCCACCACCAGCCGCGACGTGAAGGACGGCAAGGCCGACCATATCACCCGCGAGCCCGAACAAGTGAAAGCCTTCCGCGACACCTGGCGCGACGGCATCCACAGCTACCTGACCTACCTCCGGGATCGGTTCACCGTCGCCCGCGATCTGCTCACCGATTCGGGATCGATCTTCGTGCAGATCGGGGATGAAAATGTCCACCGCGTCCGGGCGGTGATGGATGAGATCTTTGGCGAAGACAACTTTGCAGGCGAAATCTGCTTCTTCAAGACAAGCTCACAATCAACCACCGGAATTCCGTCCATCGTAGACAAGTTGATTTGCTTCGCCAAGAGAAAGGACCAGCAAAAGTTCCGTCCATTGCTGCGGGAGAAGATCCCTTGCGACATGGGCGCGAAACAGTATTCAATGGTGATTGACGACCTCTTCTATGAGGTTCGTCCTGCCACGGCCGAGGAACTCAGATTGAAGCCCCGTGAGCTTTCAGGATGGCGTTTTTGTGCCCTCGGCCCAACGACCTCCCAAGGTTCCCAAGACAATCGAAGCGATTCGTATCTTTTCCAGGGCATCAAGTACCCAGTCCCTAAGAATCGGCACTGGAGCTTGAGTCCAAGTGAAGGTGAGGACATGGATAAGCTTGCGAGAATCGGGCGGCTCCGATCGGGTGGCAAAGGGCTTCGTAGTGTTCTGCTTCTCGATGACAATCCGACGACAGCACTCGACAACGTTTGGCTCGATACTGGTTCTGGCAGTTTTGGGGAGGAGCAGATCTATGTCGTTCAAACGGTCACCAAGGCAATTCAGCGCTGCATACTAATGACCACTGACCCCGGCGACCTCGTGCTCGATCCAACCTGCGGTTCCGGCACCACCGCCACCGTCGCCGAGCAATGGGGCCGCCGCTGGATCACGATTGACACCTCGCGAGTGGCGCTGGCACTGGCCCGTGCCCGCATCATGGGCTCGCGTTATTCGTATTACCTACTGTCCGATTCCCGCGATGGCCAGCTCAAGGAAGCCGAAGTCACCGGTGCCGCATCTTCCTCGCAGCCGGTGCGTGGGAACATCCGCCACGGCTTCGTCTACGAGCGAGTGCCGCACATCACGCTCAAGTCCATCGCCAACAACGCCGAAATCGACGTCATCTGGGACAAGTGGCAGGCGCTGCTGGAGCCGCTACGGGAGAAGCTGAATACTGCGCTCGGCACAAACTGGCAGGAGTGGGAGATTCCGAGGCAGTTGGAAGTGGAAGCGGCATCTTTCCGCTTACCGCGCTTACCGCAAGACAAAAAGCGGCTGGAAGCCGCTTCCACTTTGCACGCCGACTGGTGGCAGGCCCGCATCGCCCGCCAAAAGGAAATCGACGCCTCGATCGCCGCCAAGGCCGAGTTTGAATACCTGTACGACAAGCCCTACCCGGATAACAAGAAAGTTCGCGTGGCCGGCCCGTTCACCGTCGAAAGTCTCAGCCCCCACCGCGTGCTGGGCGTGGATGAAAACGACGACCTGATCGACACGCTGAAGGAAGACAACGCCGAATATGCGGCAAGACAGAGCTTCCCGCAGATGATCCTGGAGAACCTGAAGACCGCCGGCGTGCAGCAGACGCACAAAGAGGACAAGATCACTTTCACGGCGCTCACCCCCTGGCCCGGTGATCTGGTCTGCGCCGAGGGCCGTTACCTGCAATTCCCCTCACTCCAACCATCTCCCCAAGGGGACGAGGGAGCCGGAGTGGAGAAACGCGCCGCGATCTTCATCGGCCCTGAGTTCGGCACGGTCACTCGCCCCGACTTGGTCGCTGCCGCCCGCGAGGCGGGTGATGCCGGCTTCGATGTGCTGATCGTCTGCGCCTTCAACTACGAGGCACACACCACCGAGTTCAGCAAACTGGGCCGCATCCCCGTGCTCAAGGCCCGCATGAACGCCGACCTGCACATGGCCGAAGATCTTAAGAACACCGGCAAGGGCAATCTGTTCGTCATCTTCGGCGAGCCGGACATCACCATCCTGCCGGAGCAAGACGGCCGGCTGCGAGTCAAGGTGAACGGCGTGGACGTGTTCCACCCCAACACGGGCGAGGTCCGCAGCGACGGGGCCGACGGCATCGCCTGCTGGTTCATCGACGCCGACTACAACGAAGAAAGCTTCTTCGTCCGTCACGCCTACTTTCTGGGCGCCAACGACCCGTACAGCGCCCTGAAGACGACGCTCAAAGCCGAGATCAACGCCGAAGCCTGGGCGACGCTGAACAGCGACACTTCGCGTCCGTTCGACAAGCCCGCGTCTGGACGCATCGCGGTGAAGGTCATCAACCACTTGGGCGACGAGGTGATGAAGGTGTTCAAGGTGTAGCACGGAACTTCGCATCCCTGACACGTTCTGCACAATTAGATGTCAACGACTGATCGACTTTTGCCAGGCGGACAGTTAATGTGGTGGCGGTGCGGTTGCGACTCGCCTGTCGCGCGGCAGGCCGAACGGGCCGCTGCACCCTGTGGTTTTGCATCCGAAGTACTTCGACGAGAAAGGAAGAAGCATGGTGTTACGATTTGCGACGACAGTCCTGATGTTGGCGGCAGTTGGGTTGATGGTGAACCTGGCGGCAGCCGCGGATCTCCCCGCGGAGGTCCGAGCCGTGGTGGACAAGACCGAACTCAAGGCGGCCCAGGCGGCCCAGCCACGACGAGTGCTAATCTATAGCCACTGCAACGGATTCCCGCACACCGAGGGAATCGACGCAGCCAAAGCGGCTTTCCCAGCCATCAGCAAGAAGACGGGCGCTTTCGAGTGCGTGGTCAGCGACGATCTGGCCAACTTCGAGGCCGAGAAACTCGCACAGTTCGACGCCATCATCTTCAGCAACACGACGGGCGATCTGTTCACGGGCAAGGCGTTCGAGAAGTGCGAGAAGCGGCCGGCCAAGGAAGACGAGGCCAAGACGACCGAGCGGCTACGAAAGAACTTGGTGGATTTCGTCAAAGGTGGCAAAGGCCTCATGGGCATCCATTCGTCGGCCGATTGTTCGTACGGTTGGCGGCAGTGGGGCGAGATGCTCGGCGGTTACTTCATTGGACATCCGTGGGGCACGATCTGGGTCACCAATGATGATCCCAGTAATCCGATCAACGCCGTCTTCCAGGGTCAGGGCTTTCAGATCAGCGACGAAATCTACACCTATGGAACCTCCGGCGCGCTGAAGTGGGATGCCTACGGTCGCGACGTGAATCGGCTGTTGCTGAGCGTGGATATGGCAAAATCCAAGATTGAGAAAGGCCCACGGGCGGACAACGACCACGGCTTGTCCTGGGTGAAGACGTACGGCAGCGGCCGGACGTTCTACTGTGCTTTCGGTCACGATAAACGAGCCTTCCTGAATCCGGCGGTCCTGCAGCACTTCCTGGCTGGGCTACAGTTTGTGATAGGCGATCTGAAGGCCGACGCCCTCCCCGTGCCGAAGGCGGCCGGCAAATGACTCTAGCTTGGACGAGACACGGGGAACGGTAGACCGGACCATCTGACGTTCGGTCAAACAAACCGCGTGGCGGCTGAAGTGTCAGGTGTCAACGGCTCGGAGCCTCGGAGTAAGCTCGGATGTACGTGGGGGCAACTCGCCACTGCTGTGAACACATCTTGCGGTTGTCCAAGTCCCCAATTCTTCTCGTTCCGACGTTCTGCGTCGGAACGCAAGCCACAGACGCCCTGCGTCCTTGGGCAGACGACGCGGAGCGTCAAAACACTTGCGTTCCCACGCAGAGCGTGGGAACGAGAGAGGCGTGAAGATGTTCACAGCCGTGGGGGCAACTCGCCGCCACCGTCAGGCCAATGGCAACGGTGCATTGCAGCGTGTCATCCGATCATGGATCTGGATGACTTGATCGACCTCCGGCCGAACCTGGTCCACTCCCAGAGTGCCCAGCAACCGGCACGTTGCATATTTATCCTGAGACGCCGTGTAGTTGGCATCCCATTTTTCGAATTTGGATTGCTGACCTGCATCCTCCCTGGGCCACCGCACAGGATTCGGCAGGCAGCCGCAGCGCCAGGGTTTGGGAGTCAGCCTGGCCCGGAAGCACTCCTGCACTTTGCACAGTCGAACATACAGCGGATCGGTGCCGAGTTGCTGAAACATCTCCAAAGTGGTTGGCGAGGCGGGGTCGTACAGGTCATGCGTCGCAATCGCACGTAGACCGGCAAACGTGCGGTAGACTCGGAAGCCATGACCGGAGTTGACGGCGACGAACTGTTCTAACCGTTGCCAAATCTCGGCTTCCTGCTGCGCATCGGGCGCTGGCACAGGCTTGCCGAACCATCTGGCGAACAGTCGCTTCAGTTGCCCGCCGCCAGCCGTGCGAGGAAAGTCAAGATCGAGGAATGCCACCCGTGCGGTATTCAAGATGACCACCCCGTAGTTGTTCCGAGTCATAACGAGAAATGGCTGACCCTGTGCATCCGTAATGCTCTTCAGGACTTCTTCCCGCAGCGGCAACTGGCCATAAGCGTAGTGATCCAAGCGGTCACCACGCAGGAGGCACGTCAGGGCTCGCTGCGCCGCCCCCCGTGCGGACTCGTGGGCCTCGTTCTGGCTGGCGTCCGAGGAACGCCAACAGGAGATCGAGATCTTCTTTCCGTTCCGATGGTTGTCCTCAACCGTCGCTTTCGACCAATAGCGGGGAAACTTCATGGGTGAACTCCGTTGTGATTGGGCGAGCGGCAGGAAATAGCTTACCCAACTCAATGGTGGATGGCTAGATTCGCTCAGGTGCGCATCTATCACGGCTCGGGCGACCTATCTCGACGCAAACACACCACACAGCACAGTCACAGCGGCCAGGAGTATAAGGACACCCCGCATGTCTCGCGCTCAACCACAGATTCAAACCTGGTAGACACATGCAGTTTGCCGGGGTACTTTGATCTTTCGCTCGCTGGTGATTTCCGGGCTCCTGGGATTCGCGTGGCTCGAGTTCGGCCAGCGGCGCGATCTGGTGTTCTAGAGTCACGCGAGTCTTGGTTCTGCGGAGGACGAGCGATGGCGCGCATTACGCTGCTCGGTGTCGTTCTGGCGGCGGCGTTGTGGTCCGCCGGCTTGGCGGCCCAAGAGGTGAAGCCTGCCCCACCACGCAAGCCGGCGGACGTGCTGAAGGAAGCCGATGGCACGGAGTTCCGCTTCGCCTACTATCCGTCGCACCAGCGGGTGCGGTTCCTCGTGCTGACACCACCACCGCAGTATGAGAAGTGGGAACTGAAACTTACAGCGGCGGGGCAAGCTGCCGGGCTCGCGCAGGCCAGCGACCGTCTGCCGTTTCGCTCGTGCGGCGAGACGCTGGAGGTTCCGCCGTTGGACGCGGGGAACTACGAAGTGCAGCTTTCGCTGATCACCACCGACGGCACACGGCGGGAGATCAAGCGGACGTTCGAACGCCGGTGGTTTCCGTGGGAGAACTGCTTGCTCGGCCGAGACCGCGTCGTCATTCCACCGTTTACGCCGCTGGTGGTGGACGAGGCTCAGGCCACCGTCGCCTGCGTACTCCGCCGGCATCAACTCGACGGCACCGGGTTGTGGCGGCAGGTCACCAGCCAGGATCGCGACCTGCTCGAATCGCCCCTGCGGCTGGAGATCGAATCCGGCGGCCGGACGCACATCGCCGCTGGCGATTCCGTGACGTTCACCGACAAGGCGGCAGATTGCGTTGGCGGCCAAGCGTCCTGGACCGCCGGCCCGGTTCGAGGCCGTACGGATCTCAACTTCGAATACGACGGGCTGATGCGGATCGCCTTGCACCTGGAACCGGCAGCGGTCCGCGTGGACGCGATGCAATTGGTTATCCCGCTGAAGACGGCCGAGACGTGGCTGATGCACCCGGTGACGGACTTGCTGCGGCACCACTACGCGGGCGGCATTCCGAACGGTCAGGGCCGACTGTGGGACTACGGCGGAAAGCTGCGCGACGTGAAGTACACGGACACAGGCAGCCCCGCTGCCGACGGCAAGATCTGGGACTCGCGGCACGTCGCTCGGTGGCAATTGCCCGGTCCCTTCGTGCCCTATATTTGGCTGGGTGGTCCCGAACGGGGCATCTGTTGGTTCGCCGAGAATGATCGGGACTGGTCGCTCGATCCGCAGCGGCCGACGCTGGAGATTCGCCGCCAGGGCCCAACCACCACGCTCGTGGTCCGCTTCGCGACGCGGCCGTTCGAATTGACACGTGCACGCACCATCGCGTTCGGCCTGATGGCCACACCGGCCAAGCCGATGCCCGAGACGCCGGTGAACTTCCGCCGCTGGTGGGCCGGCAACCTGGGCGTCAGGACGACCAACACGGCCCACTTCAATTTCATGGGAGCCTGCTACTACTGGGGCGCAGCCGGCCCGTGCTTCGCCTTCTATCCGGCGTTCCAGGATTTCAGCATCTACGACGAATTCGCCCGCGTCCGCCGGACCGGCGAAGTGGATCGAGGGTACACGGACAAGTGGCTCGAACAGTTCCGGGCTCCGGAGTTCGAACCACAGCTACCAACCTACCGGGCGCACATCAACTGGACGTTGAACTTCTTCGCCGACGGGGGCTGGCGCAGCGGCGGTGCGGCGGGTAAGACGGCTTACGCCATCCCCTACACCAATGGCCGCGCGATCAACTGGGGCCAGGAAGTTCGCACGTTTGCCGACGAGTGGAGCACGTTGGATATCGCCGATCCGCGGTGGCCCGGCGAAGAACGGTTTCTGCGTGAGCCGTCAGGCGGCTGGACGCTGAATGCCTACGGCAAGCTGGAGTCACCGCGAGAATTCTCCGGCGTCGCGTATGCCGTGGACCCGGTGCCAAGCTGGCAGGATCTGGTGCTCTTCTATCACCGGCGGATGCTCGACACGTTCGCCGACGGCATTTACTTCGACGACTACTTTCTCGTGCCGAACTACAGTCCGTTCGGTCCCGGCTACATCGACGACGAGGGCCGGCTTCGCCCCGGCGTGAACATCCTGGGCTTCCGTGAACTGACCAAACGCATCGCCGTGATGCACCATCAATTGGGCCGCCGACCGCTGTCGTTCCTGCACATGACGAACACGAACATCGTGCCGATGCTGTCGTTCGGCACGCTGCTCTTGGATCACGAGTGGCGCGATCAAGGGGACTACGCCACGCAGGATTTCCACGAGCGGCTGAACCTGGACGACGACGCCAGCCTGCTGCTGGCGCAGAGCACGGGGTTCCAAAGCGGCTGCATCGGCGTGATCCACGATCTGCTCCGTGGGCCCGAGCGGGACCGCTTGCTGCGCAGCGGGCTGGGCGTGGCGTTGACTCACGAGATGAAATTTCCGCTGTACTGGGAACCCCTCGGCCGGACCACCGCCGAGCACTTGAGCAACTTCGGCTACGGGCTGCCGGATTGCCGCGTGTTCCGGTATTGGGATGAGTTACCGCCGGTGAAGACGAGTGGAGCCGCGGCTAAGACGCTGGTGCTCAGCCGCGGCGGCCAGGCGTTGATCATCGTCGCCAGCTACGGCCCGGCTGGCGACGTGACATTGGACCTCGACCTGGCCCGGCTCGCCCTGTCCGGCGAGTTGTCGGCGGTGAACGTCGAAACCGGCGCGGCCATCGAGCGGATTGGGGCCGGGCGGTTCAAGCTGCCGCTCGCCAGGCATGATTTCTGTCTGGTGCGAGTCTCTCCGACGAAGAAGTGAGTGGTGCCAGCGACCTTGATCATAAGGTTGCGCATCGTAACCCGAAGCGTCAGCGAGGAAGAGCGAGGAAGAGCGGCGTTTTCCTCGCTGACGCATCGGGTTACGATAATCCGCTGCTAGCGTTTTGCGCAACGTTCCGATCAAGGCCTGCTAGCAGTGTCGTGATCGCCCCCGAGAAGCTCCCGACGTAAGTCGGTGGGAGTGTTCCCGCCCTGTGCCTAACCCGAAACCCCATATCCGACCGGCCCGACTCGTCGGCGGCCCGCCGCCGGAGGCGGCGGGCAGCCGGCGAGTCGGGAGAACTCGGTGAGGCGCCGCTGTGTTAGGAGTTGGCGGGACTGCTCTCACCGACTTACGTCGGGAGCTTCTCGGACGGGACCAGCTAGCAGTGACACCATTTCGCAGTGTTACGATCAAGGTTTTCGGTTGCGACTCGCTGTCGAGCGTCTCCAAGACGACATCGCGGTCTGACAAATTGGTCATCCCCGCGGGCGGTCGGCAGCTGCGGAGGGGGTGTATTCCTTGAACCAGATTTCCAGCAGGCGGCCGATGATCTGACAGCCGCGGCTGTTGGCGTGCACAGCGTCGCCCATGAACCAGCCGTAGGTCTTTCCGCTGTCTTGGATATATGCCCACCAGGGACCGGTCATATCGAAAAAGGCGCATTTCTCCTCCGCCGCAACATGCTGCATGTGGAAGCGGAAATTGCTTGTCGTCGTGTCGATCTCGCGCGTATACGTCCGGATGTGCTCGTCGTGCAGCGCTCCGAAGACGGGCGTCAGCAGCAGCACTTCGGTATCCGGTTTCCGGGCGCGGACCTGTTGGATCACCGACCGGACGGCATCCGCGTCGCCGCGGTTGGAGATGCCGCCGATGACCAGCAGATCTGGGTTGTGTTTCAGCACGTAGTCCTGGACGCGATTGTCTTCCTGATAGTAGGTGCAGCCGGTGGAACTTCTCAGCGAAGTAATCTTGACGATCTTGCACTTCGGATAGTCGCGCATGAGCAGCAGCTCGAACGACGAGCCCGACGTATTGCCCATGATGCTGTCGCCCAAGAGCACCATGCGGAGTTCGCCGCCGTCGCGGAGCTTGCTCATTGTTCTGGGGATGTTCGCGAAGCGATCAACCGGGGGCTGGTGGACAATTGGATCCATGGCGGTGTAGATGGCGTCGATCCGCTCCAGGGTGCTCAGACCGGCGCAGGCGTCGGCGATGCTGCCGTTGAGCAAGAACCCGCCCATCCGCGCCGTCCCTGCCGAGGCGACCTTCAGGACGAGTTCGTGCTCCGCCTTTCGATCTAATCCTCTGGCCAGGGACACCGGACGCAGCGCCGGGCCGGTTGCATCTTTCGGCGCGGGGAGCTGGCGGAACGCTGCCCCATCGATGGCGTATTCGTAGTTCGCGCTGTCCTTGTCGACGACGTCGAGAACACCGATTTCAGAACCTCGGAATTTCAGCGTCAGCGTCGCGTCGACCTCGTCGGAGACCAACAGATGGCGAAAGGGACCGATCGGACTCACCTGGCCCGGCTGCCAACTGCCAGACCGCTGGACCGGCTGATCCTCGTAAG
>JAPLNJ010000426.1 GCA_026692885.1 Planctomycetota bacterium
GGGCTAAGACACCGGGACACGGAGGTCCCGCCTCTTCCTCTTCCCACTCCATCCCCGTTGATCGACTGCGGGATATTGTTTGCCCCGGCCATCTCACACAATCTGGCACTTCCCGTCTCAAAAAATCCGGGGCGCATCATCCAGCACTTGGACTTTGTACTTGGGCATAACGTCGTCCCTTGGCTACGAATCGGCACTGCTGCGGGACCGAGAAAGACGGCTGGCGAATTCGCCGAGGCGACGAAGCCGCCAGCCGTCAACTGCCTTCACGAGCACGGCACCGTTACCGCGCGACGGCTTCGGCGTAGCCCTTTCCGATCTTGGCCGTGATCAGCTTCTCCGCGTGCCGAGTGGCCGCCGCCACGTCCGGGAAGGGCTTCACCTGAGTCTGGCCGTCCGTGCCGATCCGCCCGAAGCGAACCGTCACCGTGTCGCCGCTGACGCCGATCTCCCAGAACTTCGCGGAACTGCCGCTGATGAACTCGAAGTAACGCTTGACCATAATGGACTCCTTCAGGTTGTTGGTGTTGATGTTGGTGATGTCGATGGAAATGCCGGTCCGAACTGCCGGAACCCCTTGCTGCCAGGCATCTGGAGCGACGGCGGCTCGCCGCGCAGTGGAGCCCGATGGAATCGCTGGCCAACGGCAAGACCTGGGGCAAGACGCAGCGCATCACCAGGATCAATGCGCCGAACGGGTTCGCCACTCACGCGAAAGCCTATGCGTGCGGTCCCCGCGTCCACCTGACCTGGCAAGACGCCCCTGAAGGTGCCGCCAAACCGAAGGCAATCTACTACATGACCTCGGCGGACGGTGGCCTGAGTTGGGAAGCCCCCGATCGGCTGACGCAGGAATCGGATGGGACCTGGGAGACCGGGGCTGTCGTTGGGGGCGAGTCTTGGTCCTTGGTGGTCATGGGTACGGGCACGGACTTGGCGTACCGCCGCCGCGATCTCGCACCCGCCCCGATGTCGTCGCGCCCCCAACGCTGAAGCAAATGCCTCACGTCCGCTGCTGGAGTTGCTGAGCTTCGGTGACTTGGTGAAACTCCGCCGTGAGCTTCTCGCCCGTGCGTTGCCCCAGGGCCTGTTCGATGAACTTGCTGGCCTCCTTGCAGGACGAGCCGGTGAAGCCTTTGGTGGTGACGGTGGTTTCACCCTTGGGGCTGACGATGATTTCGATCGTCTTCATCAGATGTTGCCTCCCACGTTGATGGTCAACTTGACGGAACCATCGGCGAGCTGTTGCTCGGTGCAGGTATTTCCCCGGCGCCGAGCCTCGATCTTCGCCTTTTCCACGGCGTACGATTGGAGGAACTGGTCGAGTTTCGCCGGATCGCCCCAATGGCCGCGAAAATTGTCGAATTCCAGTTGGCCCGTGTCGGTGTGACACACGACGGGATACCGCCACTTCGGCAACTGGACGCCCAGGCCGGTGGCGGAGCTGGTGAACAGACGGTGGGTGCCCTCGACGGGCGGGGGAAGTCGCAGGCGCTGACACGCAGCCCGGACGGCCGCGGCATCTCTGACCTCCGTGACGATGCTGACAATGTGTGACATGCAATCTCCTGAAGATGGTTCCTGGAAACGACGCGCCGCCGCTGGGTAGCGGGAGTGCTACCGGGCAATGCGTCGGCAAACGTGATCAACGAACGCGAACTTGGCCCGCAGGACGGGCGTGGCATGGCGCGGTGTGGCTGGACGGCGACGGGAATTGCCGCCCTCGCGGAAGCTGCGGAGCCAGCGGGCGAAGACCTCCGCGAAATCCTCCGCAGGGCTGGTCATCGCATACCGGCTGACGAAGTTCTCGCCGTCTGTTGGCCGTCGCCTCCAGCGTTCGTCATAGCGGGCGCCGAAGGCTTCCCGAAACGCCCTGCTGTGACGGATCGGCCCCGGGTGGTGGTGCGCCAGGGCATGGCCGAATTCGTGGCGTAGCACGTCGCGGAGTGAGCCTCGGTACTGCCACGGGCCTTGCAGAAAGACCCACTTGGGTATGTAGACGTTACCCGCCTCCAATCCCAAGACTCGTGCGCAGGTGCTGGCACGTTCGACAAAGAAGCCCGACGCAGTCCAAAGGTTGGGCGGCGTTGCCCAGCACCAAATGACTTCGGTCCGTGTCAATCGACTCCGCGGGTGCCACAGTCCTGCACGTTCCAGTTCGCGTTGAACATCGTGAAAAGCCGATTCGAGTTGCCGGAAAGTGACAGATTGGCCGCGTTTCATGATCGTGGTATAGCTTTCTGCGTGAGAGCCGGACCAAAGTCGTCGTGGTCGGCACGACGCGCGGTGATTGGTCGGACGCGCAGCGTGGCGTCCGACCATGCTGTACAACCTGACCGTGAATCACGCGGCACCATCGCCGACCACCTCGCCTTGGAAGTCACGCCAGGCGTCTTGCAACTCGCGCCGCATCTGGCTGATCCGGCCCGGCGACACCCGAAACTGGCGGGCGGTGCGTTTGGTGGTCTCACCGGTTGCCAGCGTCTGTGCGATCCGACGTTTGCGCCGGGGCAGACTGTCGAACCACTCTCCGATGTCGATCCGGGCCGCCGCGGTCTCAGCAGGACCGGCATGATGATCCTCGACCAGGACTTCGCGCCATTCGCCCTTCTGCTCGTCGTACAGATCCAGACGCTCGACGGTGATCTGTTTCAACCGCTGGGCGTACTCGGAACTGACATCGCAGGCGTCAAGCTTGACGATTCCGATAACGGCGGCTGACCTACGCTCTGCGCCCCTGGCCATCGGGAACCTGCCGCCCGAGTGGCGTCCTGTCCAGGTTGTTTACCTCCGCCTGCGAAACGGCCACCACCGGATCTACTTCTGGGCTCACGGTCCGGGCGTCGTGCGATACGTGGCGGCGGAGAGCGAAGACGGCCGCCGGTATCGGGTGCTCG
>JAPLNJ010000427.1 GCA_026692885.1 Planctomycetota bacterium
TCCCGATCGGGCAGATATATCCGCAGAACACCCGCCGCAGCAGCAGCGTCATCAGCAGCACGCCGCCGAGGATGAAGAAGTTGGACGTGCCGAGCGAACAGAGCATGTCCCCTTCGGTGGCGTAGGTGGCGATCGCTTCCACGCCGCCAAAAGGGCACCAACGTTCGCAGTTCGCCCGCCAGACGAACGTGCCCAGGACGACCACTCCCAGAAAGCTGGCCTGGACGACCCGCCTGGTCAAGGTGAGCTTCTGACTCATGGCTGCTGGCTGCTGGGGCAGTTGCCACGCATCGGGCAGTTCGAGCAACGACTGCCGCCACTGCACGGCGACTCGGCGACCTTGGACTTCGTTTCCAGCACTTGAGCAAAGCCGGCCGTAGAAACCAGCTTGGTGAACTCCGGACTCAGCTTCGCATGCTGCTTGTAGCCGTCTAACTGGCTGGGAGCGATCGACTCAAAGCACCGCTTCAGCAGGCCAATTGCTTCGTCGGTGTTGCCCAGCGCTGCCTGCAAGCGGGCTAGACTATAGGTCATGCTCGGCCCGCTGTCGGCTCCCAGCTCGATGGTCTTAGCGATCTGTTTGGCCTCGTCAGTCTTGCCCTGCCGAGCCAACGCCAGTCCCTGCAAAGCCCGCGTGCCGGGAGTGTGTTTACTCGCTTCGAGGGTCGCTAACACCTCGGCGGCTTCTGCGTTGCGATTGAGCACCAATTGCGTCTCAGCTAGCAACGTGGCAGAGTGCGCGGTGTTGACCCGCTCGTGGATTTGTCGGTCCAGCGGCAACGCCTCGGCATACAACGACTGACCGACGTAGAAGGCGTGCAGCCCGCGCGCGACGTATTCCCACTGCCCGGCGTCCTGTTCGGTCGCCAGGCGTTTTCGCAGCCCTACGATCTGATTGGCCATGGCGTAGTGCTGCAGGTACTCGGGTCGGCACGTTAGTGCCCGCGCAGAAATAAGTTGGTCAAATCCTTGTAGGACGGATTGGTGATCCGGCCGGGAAATACCGGCCGTATCGCCAATCCGTCCCACGGCCAATCGTTCATAGTTATTCTTGCGCGGACGCTTAGTCCTCGACGATGATGCGGAAACCGACGTTGTGGACGCGCTGCCACGAGGGGTAAGCCTGTCGGAAGGCCGAGCGGGCATGCTTGGGCCGATCGTACCACGAACCGCCGCGGACCGTTTTCTTGGCCAGCGTCGGGTCGTCGGTGTCCTCCAACGCCGGATCATACGGGTACGGGCGGTAGGTGCTGCGCGTCCATTCCGCGACATTGCCGTGCATGTCCTTCAAGCCCCACGTGTTACCGGCGTAATGGCCGATCTCGGCCAAGTGCAACACGCCATCATCAAACCGCTCGTCCTTCGGCACGAAATCCCAGAACTTGTCGGGATTGGGAATCGGCTGCGGGTTGACGCCGGAGACAGCCAGAAGTTTAAGCGAGCGATCGCCCAAGTTGGCCGACTTCGCGAAGTCCGTGTTGAGGTCGCCGTAGGAGCACGGCGTATCCGTACCGGCGCGGCAGGCCCATTCCCATTGACCTTCCGTCGGCAGCGTGACCTTGCGGCCCGTCTTCTGGGACAGCCAGTGGCAGAACTTCATGGCATCCTGCCACGAGACCCTGATTACCGGCAGGGTCGGGAAGTCCATCAGATAACCCGGCTTCACTTGATCCTTGTAGTGCATGTCGTAATAGCCGTTGCGATGGTCCGGAGCGAACTGTTGATACTGTTCCAGGGAGACCTCGGTGACCGCCATCCAGAACGGTTTGGCGATCCGCACGCGCGCCAGGGGAGCCTCGTCGGCGTACCCGCTCAAGTCACCCATCGCGAATTCGCCGGCCGGCACGCGACACAATTCGATGGCAAGGCCGTGGCCCAGATCCATCCGGGACTCGAGCGGGCCGGACAGGCTCTGTAGCTGGCGAGCCGCCTGGGGTGAGAGCGGCCAGCCCGGCACTTTGACCGGCGCCGGTTTGGCGGGCAGCGGCGTTGGCTGAATGAACTTCTCGGTCCGCTCGTACGGGTTGACGATCTCTTCGATGTCCTCGTCGACGCCAGCGTACAGCTTTTTCATCTCGTACCGCCGCTGTTCGAAATTCTGAGGAATCCGTCCGGCCTCGTGCCAAGTTCCATGGGCCGGGACATTCAGGTCGATCCACGTAATCAGGCGATCCCAGGCCTCGTGGTCCAGTTGCACGTTGTAGTGGCCTTTGGTCAGCAGCTGTACCAAGTCGCTGGTGTCCGCATGGAACTCGAGCGGCGTGAGCAGACTGTAATCGCCTTCGGGACCATTCCGCCGCACGAACGGGTGCAATTCGATGTAGGACTTCGGGAAGGATCCGCCCATCGTCGTACGCGTAATCTCGGTGTCTGCGAGGTTCGGCGCCGCCTGTTGGCCGTCATGGCAACCGACGCAGTACTTGTCGAGCACGGGCTGCACCTCGCGCAGGAAACTGAACCCGCGTTTCGGGCCATACCACGGGGTCGGCTTGGCGGGCGGCTGGTGCATGGCCAGCGAAGGCCGCAGTTCGGTCCCGGAGTTTTGCGGATTGTGGCAGCCGTTGCACGAGACCTGCTCGCCCGGCATGCCCACAAACCAACTCCGCTTCAGCTGCAGGGCTTTGCCTTCGGCATCCAACGGCTGCAACGAGATCGGCGTGTTAGCCGGGATCTCGAACAGGGCCGAGCCATCGGCCTGGACCGGTACGGTGCCCAACAACCGGCGCACGTCCCACGGGCCCTCGATGCCGACCGCGTAGTGCCCGCCCATGTTCCGATACGAGTACTCGTACTGGAAGAGCCGGAGCGATTTGACCGCGCCGCGCGGCACGCCCGCCAAGCCAGGACCGCTGTAGATGTCCTGGATACCGACGGTGGCTGTGGTCAGTTCCGGTTTCACGCGATCCAGGATGACCGGCGGGGTCGGCGTCTTCCGCAAGGGAATCGGTTCCAGGATCGCGGAACCGGGCTCCTCCCGGAGCAACACCAGGTTGTCGAACACGTCTGCCAGGTACACGCCCCAATTCGCGTCCGAGCTGGGCTTGCACGACGCGATGAAGTACTTGTCACTCAACGGAATTGGATGCAGGAACTTGGGCCAGGAGCCATTGACCAAACCGTCCTGGATGACATCTTGAACGGGCTTGCCCCAGCCGGGGATGCGCTGCACAGCGCCGTGATTCTCCTTCCGTCCGCGGGCCACGTCGAACAGGATCAACTCGCCCATGCGCGGCACGCCATGATGCCCCGATATCACGCCGACGAATTTGGTCGAGCTGCCCGGCACGGGCTTGGCGTAGAACAGGCTGTTCGGCCAGTAGCTGTTGCTGCCGTAGTACTCCGCCTGATTCGTACCATCGGGATTCATCTTCATCAGCACTCGGCTGAAGTAGTGCGCCGAGTCCGTGTACTCCCATCGCAGGTACAGCACGCTGCCGTCAGGCATCATCGCGGGGTACCAGTCGTTGTCCTGTTCGAAGCAGAGCCGGCGGACCTGCTTGCCGTCGGCGCTCAGCAGATGCAACGTGCCGACGTAGTCCGCTCCGCCCACGCAGGGCACGCCGACAAACGTAGAATTCGAGACGTACAGCACTCGCCCGTCGGGCAGATAGATGCCGTTGTAGTTGTCGATGTCGGGATACTCGCCGGGCGTGACTTGCGTGACGCCTGAGCCATCCCGCTGCATCTCGAACACCTGCCAACGGCCGTTCTCGCCGATCGACGAGAACAGCAGCTTCTGCGCATCGAAGTGCAGATTCAGATCGCCGACGAACCACGGCTGAGCCGGTTTGTAGATGGTCTTGAGGTTGGCGTTCGCCAGGTCGAGCACGGCGATTTCGTTCTCCAGCCGCGGATTCATGCTCGAATTGCCTTGCCAGTTCTGAGGCAAGCCCAGCTTCTCGGCCTCCCGGCGGACGACGAGCAGCTTGTCGAAATCGACCAGCGGGTTCTCCCACACCAACGCCCGGCGCTGAAGTTCTGCGCTAGCTTGCACGTAATCACCCGCCGCCCGATCGTCTTTCTCGGCCACGGCCTTTTGAAACGCCTCGGCCTGCTGCTCTAACTCGTCGACCCGCGCCAGATACTTCTGGCCATTGCGGTAGCTGTCGGCGAATTGCGATTGGAGTTCCGCAATCGACAGACGCAGGGCCGGGAAGTTGACCGTCTTGACGGCAGCTGCCGCCGTCTGCAACGCCTGCACGCGCGCCGCGGTCGAGGCAAACAGCGCCAGCCAAGCCGGGTCACTCGCCGGCTTGGACTGCTTGACGAGATCCTCCAACTGCCCGCGCTGCGGCTGCGCATCTTTCAGCCGCCCCAGTAAACCGTGGATGGCTTTCTGTTCCAGATCCGTCGCAGTGGTCGCCTCGAACCACCCCGCGTAGTTCGGGAAGTACTGCTGGAACAAACGCACCTCGACCGGGTAAGAAGTCCTCAGTTGGTCCAGACTCGCCACCGGTGACGGACGCAGGGCATAGGAGAAATCACAGGCTCCGGTCTCGTGGTAGACCTTCACCAACAGTTTGTTCTCGCCCTGTTTCAGCGTCAGCGTCACGCGATGATCGGCCGGCTTTTTCGCATTGGCCGAGTGGACCTTCTGGCCGTTGAGCCAGACTTCCAGACCGTCAGCCGTCTCGAACGCGGCCAAGACCTTCACGGCGTCCTGGCCTGCGATCGTACGGTACAAGTAAGTCGCGGTGCGATTTCCGGCCGGCAGATGGATGAGCTGGCCATCCTGCCAGTCGGGCATCGCCGTCCACTGCGGCTTGCCTTTGGCTTTGGTGTCCAGCCGGACGTTCTTTTCTGGGAAGTGCGAATCCTTGAGAGCGGTTGCCGGCAAAGCGCCAGTCGTGTACCAGGGTGTTTGCCTGGGCAATGCGTCTGTATTCTTCTGGAACGCTTGGCGTTTTTGCCGCATCTCGGAGGCCCACGGACGCTGCCGCCGCCCGTCGCCACTCCGTCCGGCAGCCGCCAATAATGCGAAAGCAACGACACCGACACTCACAACCAACAACCGTTGCAGGGATTTCACGGGTTCTCCTTCTCGTTATCGCTTGTGCGAAGTTGAGCGTTCGCCAAGAGCATTAAGCGTTTTCCAGGCGGAGGGCTCTCCGGCTCGTCGACTCCGAGCCCAGAGCGGTGGGGGGGAGGGATTGAGGGAGGTTGTAGGCAAGTTCTGGATGCGTCGTCTTCAGCCCAGAGCGGAATCGCCTCCGCTAACAGGCTGCCGACCACGCGCAGTATATTCTGACCGTCAGGTACAGAAGTGTCAAAGGGCCATCGGCACGAAGCGATTCAAACGGCTTCTCCGCCCCCAGCCCTGCACCTGATCTGCCCTCACGGATCTCGTACCAGGCGTAATACACCGCCCGCAGCGGCGTTGACGCAACTGACGACGAATCTCTCCACGCTGCTGGCGGACCTGACAGCGGTGGGCGGGTTCGAACTCGCGGAAGTCCAGGTGGCCGTTGAATTGACGGCCTCCGGCGGCGTCAATCTGATCGGCAATCTGACCGCCGGAGCC
>JAPLNJ010000428.1 GCA_026692885.1 Planctomycetota bacterium
ACTATTCCGCCCCAAAGGGGTAGCCACAAATCAGCCCAGCAGAGCAGAGCGGCGTAGCCGTGTAACGCCGCCCTGGGTTAGGAGAGGATTAAGAACACCAGCCCTGAAGGGGCGAAACAAGCCTTGGCCGCATCGGACGAACGATGCGTGCGGGGATGAACCGAATTGTTTCGCCCCTTCAGGGCTACCGGGATAAATCGAACCTGTACCCAGGGCGGCGCTCTGCGGCTGACGCCGCGACGATCTGCCCTGGGCTGATTTGTGGCTGCCCCTTTGGGGCGGAAGAGTCGTGGATCACGCCGGCCTCCGCCGGGAAGCCTTCCACAGCCCCAAACGCGGAAGAGAAACGGGATCGCCTCAATTGGTCTTGACCTGCACAACCTGAACACGCCAGGTCGGACCTCAAGCCCGCAGGCCCGCGGCGCGGAGCCGTGCTGCGGCCCAGGCCTGCTGGTCGGCTGCAAGCGGGACCGTCGGCTCACCGGAGTGGTCGACGACTTGCTCGTAGCTGAACCACTCGTAGATGGATTGGATCGCCTCCTGGAGATCCAGCGGCACATCCGCGTCGCTGGGCAATAGCGGGACGGGCACCGTCGGCAGCGGCTGTTCGAGCGGGATGGGCCAGACTTCCACGCGCGGCCGCCGGGTGGCACGGCTGACGAAGACGAAGTACGGGACCGACGGCAAGGGCCCCGCCAAGGGAAACCGCTCACCGATGCGAAGCAAGTCGACTTCCAAGTAATGAACGCCGCTCAACAGGTATTCCTCGCGTTTCTTGCGGTATTCCTGCAGACCCGATCCGCGTTTGTTGGTCGGTGAGAGGACCTCGATCGCAGTTACCAGACGCTGCTCATCGGTGTCCCGGATCTCGACGAAAGTCTGCGAAATACGTTCCGGAATGAGTGCTGTGAGCAACAAGGGCGCCGTGGCCACCGCCGCCCCATCCGGCGTCTGCCCGAAGCCTGTGGGGTACACGCCCACGTCGGCTACTCGAAGCTTGGGGGCGATTTCGATGGGGTCAGGAGACGCGACGACGATCCGCTCCTCGGTCAAGGCGACGTACTTCGGACGAAGTTTGGGCGCCAGTTGGCGCGCGATTTCGTTCACCAGGTTACTGTGGACCGTGGTCCAGCGCGGGCCTTCCAGATACGGATCCATGCCGGGAAAGGGATTGGGCATCGTGTGTCTCCGGGAAATGCGATTCCGCCGTGAGTCTGTGCGTTAGGCGAGCGGCAGGAAATAGCTTACCCAACTCAATGGTGGAGGGTCTTCCCAGACCGTCCCGATTGGCCCGGGAAGGCTGACCTGCGGGTAGACTATTTCCTGCCGCTCGCCTTAGTCTAGCAGAAACGGCGTCCAAGTCGGCATTCCAATGCCACGTCTGTAAACATCTCGCGTCCCACGCAGAGAGGCTGTGAAAGAATCGTAGGGCCATTCGTACTTCGCCTAGGCCGAGGCGCTCTTGCACGATATCTTTGACCTGCTGCGGCATGGCGAGGCACCTGCGCAGCGCCAACGCATCTCGCCAGCACTGGAGGATGGCGTGCCCTTCTGGAAACTTGGAAAGTAGGCGACGGCGCAATGTCCGTCGGTAGGCCGTAATTTGGCACGGCCCCAGGTATTCCCTGTTTCGGCCACGCCGCGGGCAGCCTACAATCCGTCCACCGGATTGACGAACCTGTCCGCAAATACGAGGAGCGTTTGAGGTTGTGGGATGCGTGCACGGTGCGTGCAGCTGCGTAGCCTGGCGCTCCAGAGTTGGGCAGTATCGGGAGCGAGTTGTTACGGAGGAGTCGCACAGACACGGCTCTGGAGAGCCATGCTACTTTGAGGGCGGCTGCAGGCCGCGTTAGGAGTTACCTAGAGGATGTCTGACGTTACCACGGACGCCGCTGGGGCGAAGCCCCAATTCGGCCGCGATTTCTGGGTGCTCAATTCCATCGAGATGTGGGAGCGCCTGGCGTTCTACAATGTCCGCGTGATGGCGCCGATCTACATCATGCAGGCGGACAACCCGGGCGGCCTGCACCTCACGGCGGCGGACAAGGGCACCATTTACGCCTGGTGGGCCGTGTTCCAATCGCTGTTGCCGATCGTCACCGGCGGCTATGCGGATCGCTTCGGCTACAAACGCACGCTGGCGTTCTCCCTGGTACTGATGATGACCGGGTACCTGCTGATCGCGGTGCTCCGCGACGTGCCGCTGGTCAGCAACTTCTGGGGCTTCTTCCTGGGCATCCTGGTCCTCGCAACCGGCACGGCATTTTTCAAGCCGAGCATCCAGGGATCCCTCGCGCACACCCTGACCAAGGCCAACTCCTCGGTCGGTTGGGGCGTGTTCTACTGGGTCGTCAACGTCGGCGCTTTCGTCGGGCACTATCTGCCGACGGTCGTCCTGCTGTTGAGTACCTGCCTGCCGGGACCGTTCCACGCCACCGTGAATTCGCCGGAAGCCTGGCGCAATCTGTTCCTCGCCTCCGCCCTGTTTACGTCGTTCAACCTGCTTTCGCTGTTCGCTTTCCGGGACGTCCCCAGCGGGGCCTCGAAAACGGAGACCGCCTGGCAGGTGCTCAAGCGGACGTTGCGGGACGTGTTCGAACCGCGCCTGATCGCCTGGCTGATCATTATGTCGTGCTTTTGGCTGATGATGTATCAACTCTGGGACCTGCAGCCGAATTTCATCGCCGATTGGGTGGATAGCAGTGCGCTGGTCCAACGCCTTCACTGGCTGCCCGACGGGGTGTTCCACACGCTGGTCCAAGACACACCGCGGGGCCTGATGCTGCCCCAGCAGGTGCTGCTCAGTTGCAACGCCCTGTTCATCATTCTCGGCGTGATCGGTGTGGCGTGGCTCACGCGGCATTTGCGGACGCTTACCTGCATGCTGTTCGGCATGCTGCTGGCCACGGTGGGCATCTTGGTTGCGGGCTGGACGACCAATGCCTGGATACTGGTGCTGGGCGTGCTGTTCTTCTCGCTCGGCGAAATGGCCACGGGACCGAAGAAAAACGAGTACTTGGCGCTCATCGCGCCGCCCGGCAAGAAAGGCCTGTACCTGGGTTACGTGAACATCCCGGTCGGCGTGGGGCTGTATTTCGGCTCGCTGTTGGGTGGCTACGTCTACGGTCACTTTGGGGAGAAAGCCGTGCTGGCGCTGCGATACCTCGCGGAACGAACTCCGTACGGCCAACAGATTGTCCCACTTTGTTGGATGGATGGGGGGTTGGGGTAAGAAACTGGTCTCCAGCGACTTGGGGTTTTCGGGCAGAGTATGGGTGCAAAGAACTGCCCCCCCAAATCCGGAGATCGACAAGGATGGTAATGCAAACA
>JAPLNJ010000429.1 GCA_026692885.1 Planctomycetota bacterium
GCCGCGCCCGCACGCAACTTGGCCTGCTGGTGCTGGTACATAACGGATTGACCATCGCGAAGGCACGGCCGACCCCAATCAACCAGCCGCAAAGTGACGTAAGTCTGGAAGAAATGGCAGCTTAAAAGTGGGACAATCTGCCAAGGCAAAGGTTGGCAGGGCGACGTGACCACGCTGGAACAGACGCTCGGCGTGAAGCGTGCCGAGGCGTTACAGCGGCTCCAGGAAGTGACCGGCCTGGATCCGGTGGCCGCGACGCAACTGCTCTGGGACACCTACCACCCGCAGTGGCATGTCTGGATCCCGTTCGCCCTGATCGGTGTCGTGGCCGCGGTGGCGCTGTGGGTCTTCGGCCGCCTGGCGCGGCGGTGGAGCGATATGAATGCGTGAGAGCAGCGGTTAAGAAGTCCCCGGCAGCTTACGTCCGCCGGACACGTTGCCGCTCAGCAGAATTGACCCGGCTGTGCTCAGGTAAACCGACCCACTGCTTGGAAAGAAGAATCCTGAGCATACTGGTCTTGCGCCTGTGGCGCTGGGTCACTCGATCTGAGCACAGACGCGTCTTTTTATCTGAGTGCCAACGGCCGGACAAGCCGTAGTTCGCCGTCAGCCCATTCGACGACGACATTTCCGGGAAGCACCCGCTTGCCACGCTCCGAGTAGGGTGGGCTTTGCCCACCAGGGCTGTTTGGGGTCAAGCCCATTCCGCGCTGTGCCGCTAGCCCGCACTGCACCATCGCGGCCAGCTGTTCCCACTGGGAAAATCCCATCGCCTGCAAGGGCCATCCCTGCCGCCGCCAGATCCACTTCAGCAATTCGCGAACGACGTAGGCAGGCTGGTCTGCCAAGTGAGAAATCACGATGCGTACCGCGCCCGAAGTTTCGCAGATCACGCACGGTTCGGCGAGTTCCTCGACCAGATGTCCGACCACCGCCTGGCTCTCGCCGGCGAGCGTGCCCAGGCGTAACAGCGCAGCGACGACACCCGCGTTGAACTCGGCTGCCAGGTGGGGCAGCAGCTCGTGACGAATCCGGTTCCGGGTAAACTGCGGGTCGGTGTTGCTGGAGTCCTGGCGATACGGTTGTGCGAGGGCGTCCAGGTATTCCAGGACCTCCACGCGGCGGAATCCGAGCAACGGCCGGATGAGCGTCGTGGCAGCGCTCAGGGGTCGAGTACGAGCCATGCCGGCCAAGCCGGCAATCCCGGTTCCTCGCACGATGCGGTGCAGGATGGTCTCCGCCTGATCATCGGCCGTATGCGCGGTAACGACGTACCGGGCACCCACTCGGCCGGCCGTTTCGGTCAGGAATCCGTAGCGCGCGGCACGGGCGGCAGCTTCGAGGCTCCCCAAACGCCGCGCAGGAACGCCGGGCTGGGAGGGCGAGGCTCCCGCCGAGCCACTGGCGACCTGTGGCTCGGCAGGAGCCTCGCCTTCCCAGCCCTTAGGCTCCGCTGAAGAATAACTCCCTCGCCCCGGTACTCCGGGGAGAGGGTTGGGGTGCGGGGCCGAGAAGCAAATGCCGAAGTTGTTTTTCGGCCGTGCCTTAGGCAACCCGCAGTTCGACAACGTGACACGGCCCACTTCGCACGGGACATGCAATTCTCGGCACAGTTCGACGACGAAGGCTTCGTCGGCCTCGGCTTCCTCGCCCCGCAACTGATGATTCAGGTGGGCGGCAATCAGCCGACCTTCGCCGGTCCGTTTGACCGCCGCCATCGCCCGTAGGAGCGCCACGCTGTCAGCGCCGCCGGAAACGGCTAACAGGACCGTCGTATCTTCCCAAGACGAGGGTTCCCAGATTTCGACCAGTTTCTGCTCGAACACAAGAAGTGGCGACATACTTTGCTGCATTCTTTGACAAACCGCCCCTAGCCCTGCCGAATGTCAGTAAGCAGGCGGAAGATGGCTCGCGCCGGACTATACCACGCGCGGCTCGGTTTGTCCCTTCGTAGAGCGGAATTCATTCCGCTCCTGACGGAACGGATTGAAATCCGTTCTACGACTCCTACCCTTCCGCGATCGCCTCGCGCGGCATTGCACCGTCTGGTCGCTTCGGGACGAGGCGATTCTCGGCGTCCACACGGCAGATGCGGGGCTCGTGGGCACGGACTTCCTGCTGGCCGTATTGGGCATAGTTCGCAATGATCACCAGATCGCCGGGCTGGACCAGATGCGCGGCTGCACCGTTGATACAGATCGTCCCGGAGCCCCGCGGACCGGAAATGGCGTAGGTGGTCAGGCGAGCGCCGTTGGTGACATCGTAAATATCAACCTGTTCGTATTCGACAATATCCGCGGCCTCCATCAAATCGAGGTCGATTGTGACGCTGCCTTCATAGTGCAGGTCCGCAGCGGTCACACGGGCTCGGTGGATCTTGGATTTCAACAAGGTGCGTTTCATCGCGGTTTGCTCGCCGTCTGCGGATGTTCCAACACTCCAGTGCATTCTAAACGGTCCGGCCCAGGCAGAGAAGGACGGGCTCGGCAGGGTGGCGAAGACTCTCGCATCACTTCCTGGCCTGCCACGTCCAATGTCGATCGCTGGTCGCCCGCACCATTTCTGGATCGAATCCCAGTTGCGCGACCAGAGCCTGCAACTCATCCAAGCGGAAGGCCGCACGCAGAGAAGCGGCGAACAGCTGTTGCTGCTGCTCCGTGGCTTGACCGGTATAGCCTTGGACCAGACGGTGTACGGCGTCGTCCGAGTCCGGTCGCAGCAAGTCGCGAAAGAACAGGAGGCCGCCGGGTGCCGCCACGCGCGCCGCCTCGGCCAGCATCGCTGTGGGGTCGGGGATGTGGTGCAGGGTGCCATTGGAGATAACCGTCGCAAACTGGTCGTTTCCATAGGGCAGTTGCTTGGCGTCGACGTGCCCCAGTTGTATCTGCTGGATCAAACTGGCGACTTCGATGTTGTATCGAGCGAGTTCTAGCATCTGGACCGACAGATCGACGGCCAAGACGTAACAACGGTCGCAGCGGCGGCAGAGCTCGATCGGCAACTGCGCCGTGCCGGTTCCGAGGTCGAGGATCAGCCCCTCAAGGGGGCCAGACGCGAGCAAATCGGTCACGAAAACGCGATTGACTTCCGCGTGGTCCAGCGCATCGTAAGCCGCCGCCTCTTCCGGCGTGTCCATGACTTCGGGTTCAAGCACTCGTGGGAGCATGTTTTCTGGCCTCGAAAAACCCACCGGCCTAGGACCGGCGCATCAATAACTGTCGCAAGTATAGTAGTCGTCACGCTCCGCCGTGACGACATGTCATCACGCGGATCGTGATGACTACTTTGAAAACCCGACACTTATTGATGCGCCGGTCCTTAGCCCTGGGCGGCTATGCCGAGCGAGGCTGAGTTAGCCTCGTTTAACCGCGACCGGGTATCCGCGTGCGGTCAAACGACGATCGGTCAATCCTAGCACCAAACGGTTTTTCCAGGTGTCGGCATTTACTTTGGTATTTGATGAATGCCCCCGGCTTGCCCGGGGGATGCTTACGTACGTCGCTACACACACAAGCATTACTCCTTCCTGCCCCGTTTCGCCAGCGGCGGCGAAGCCGCCGCTGGCGAAACGGGGCAGGAAGGTTATGGGGTGGATCGCCTTGTGTAGCTGCGAACGTGAGCCTCCACGGGGCAAGCCCGTGGCATCCAATTCACAGAACCATAAAATCTCATGCTTGACACGCCAGCCCCAAAAAACCGTTTGGTGCTAGCCGCGCGCAGCATATCATACCATCCGCCCGCCCATCCGACAGCCCGCCCGCCACGGACCAGCGGATCGGTTCGAGAACGCCCGCCCGGTGCACGTTGACGGCCCGGGGCCCAAGACGTTAGACTGGCGAGCTTTGGATGCCGAAGCCGGCGTGTGCCAACCCCCGATGAGAAAGATTTCGCATGTCCGCAACTCCTGCCCCCAGTATCGAACAACTGGCCATCAATACGATCCGCACCTTGTCGATGGACGGCGTGCAACAGGCCAATAGCGGCCACCCGGGCACGCCGATGGCCTTGGCCCCCGTCGCTTACACCATCTGGAACCACACGCTCCGCTACGATCCCGCCCGTCCCTGGTGGCCCGCGCGCGATCGCTTCGTCCTCTCCTGCGGCCACGCCTCGATGCTGCTGTATTCCGTCCTGCATCTGGCCAACGTCCGCAAAGTCGATCACCAAGGTCACAGTTTGAACGAGCCGGCGATCTCTCTGGAGGACCTGAAGAACTTCCGGCAACTGCACAGCCCCTGCGCTGGACACCCGGAGTATGGCGAGACGGCCGGTATTGAGATGACCACGGGCCCGTTGGGCCAGGGCGTGGCCACGAGTGTGGGAATGGCGATGGCGGCTAAGTGGTTCGCCGCCCGCTTCCACAAGCCGGGGTTCGATCTGTTCGACTACAACGTCTACGTCCTGTGCAGCGACGGCGATCTGATGGAAGGGGTAGGCTGTGAGGCCGCCTCCGTGGCGGGCCACCTGAAGTTGGCGAACCTTTGCTGGCTCTACGACGACAATCATATCACGATCGAAGGGAACACCAAGCTGGCGTTCAGCGAAGACGTCGTCGCCCGTTTCCGCGGGTTGGGTTGGCACACCGTGGTGGTCGAGGATGCGAACGATCTGACGGCTTTGAAGTCGGCTCTGCAGTCGTTCCAGACTTGCACGGATCGGCCGACGCTGATCGTCGTCCGCAGCGTGATCGGCTTCGGGTCGCCCAATAAGGCCAACTCGCACGAAGCACACGGCGCACCGCTGGGCGCCGATGAAGTGCGGCTGACGAAGCGGGCCTACGGTTGGCCGGAAGACGCTCAGTTCCTGGTCCCCGCGGAAGTCCGGACGCACTTTGCCGCGGGGATTGAACGTCGTGGCACGGCGCTCACCACGGCGTGGCATGACAAGTTCGCCACCTACACCGCGGCGTATCCGGCGGAAGCCGCCGTGCTGAAGAAGATCTGGGCACGCGAGCTTCCTGACGGGTGGGACCAGGAGATCCCGACGTTCGAGGCCCATCCCAAGGGGCTCGCCACGCGCGTGTCCTCCGGCCAAGTGCTCAACGCCGTGGCGAAGCATCTGCCCTGGCTGATCGGCGGCTCGGCCGACCTCGCGCCTTCGAACAACACGCTACTCAAGGTCGCCGATGCGGGACACTACGGGCCCCAGGACTACACCGGCAGGAACCTCCATTTCGGCGTTCGCGAGCACAGCATGGCCTCCATCTGCAACGGCCTGTCACTGTCGGGACTGCGGCCCTATGGCGGCACTTTCTTTGTGTTCACCGACTACATGCGGCCCGCGATGCGAATGGCAGCCCTGATGCACCAGCCCGTGCTGTACGTCCTGACCCACGACTCGATCGGCCTGGGCGAGGACGGTCCGACGCATCAGCCGGTCGAGCACTTGGCAGCCTGCCGCTCCATTCCCAATCTGTTGGTCTTCCGTCCGGCGGACGCCAACGAGGTGGCGGAGGCTTACCGTACCATCCTGCAGATCTCCGACCGTCCGGCAGCCTTGGTGCTGACGCGGCAGGCGCTGCCGACGCTGGATCGCCAGAAGTACAACTCGGCCGCCGGTGTGGCGCGGGGCGGCTACGTGCTGGTCGATCCCCTGCAGGGGCCGCCCGAACTGATCTTGATCGGCACGGGCAGCGAGTTGTCCCTGTGCGTAGACGCCTACCAACGCTTGGCGGCCGATGGCGTCCAGGCCCGCGTCGTGAGCCTGCCGTGCTGGGAGTTGTTCGATGCACAGGACCGCGCCTACCGCGACAGCGTCCTGCCGCCCGCCGTCACGGCCCGCGTGGCCGTGGAAGCCGGCATCCAGCAGGGTTGGGAGAAGTACCTGGGCTTCGGTGGCCGCTTTGTTGGCATGTCGAGCTTCGGTGCCTCGGCCCCCTACGAACTGCTGTACAAGCATTTTGGGATCACGGCCGAACAGGTCGTGGCGCAGGCCCAAGCAGCGCTCGGAAAAGCGGAATAGCCCGGATTGTTCGACGGCTCTCCGAAGCCGTCGAAGTGCGCGACGGGCTCGGAGGCCCGTCGTACCGTGGAGTGCCGGCCGGCTCGTCTTGCCCCGGCAGGAAAGAGACTTACGTAGGACGGCTCTCCGAAGCCGTCGAAGTGCGCGACGGGCTCAGAGGCCCGTCGTACCGTGGAGTGCATTTTCGGACTACGAGCGATACTTCGCCCGCATCCGCCGGCTGTAGTCTTCCAGGATGCGACGTTCGTCGGCCGTCAGTCCATCCAAACCCTCGCGACTGACCTTCGCCAAGATGCGATCCGCCTCGTCGTCTTGCGGCCCACGCGACTCACCCGGATCGTGGATCTTCAACGGCGGGCGACGACGCAGCCGAAACGTCGGTCGCCGTAGCCAGCCGGGACGGGGAACCCAGCGTCCGAAGTTCCAGCCCAGGTAGTAGTAGCAGGCGGCAAACGCAGCTCCGACCAGATGCACGTCGTAGGCCACGTTGCCGGTGGGCGATTGGTCGATCGCCCCTGACAGGTTGCCCCCGATGATGATGATTCCCAGCACCCAGGCCGGAGCTGGCACGACCATGAACAGCAGGATCGTCCGTTTGGGGAATTGGAACACGAAGAGCAGCACGACCGCCGTTACCGCACCAGACGCACCGACGAGCGACGGTTCGTGGACCGGGCCGACCTGGAGGTATTCCCGCAGGCACCAAACCACCGACCCCAAAACGAGGGCACTAAGGTAGATCCGCAGGAACTCCTTACGCCCGTAGACGTCCTCCACCTCGCGGCCCAGCATCCACAGGCCCAACATATTCCACAGGATGTGATTGGGGGTTGCATGGGCAAAGCCGTAGGTCAAGAACTTCCACCACAGCCACGGCTGGGACAGCACCTCGGGCCGGATCGCCAAGGCCTGCGTCAACTGACCACCGCCGAAGACCCAATCCAGCAGGAAGATCGCGGCGTTCAGGATGACCAAGTTGGTCACCAGCATCCGCTGACCAACGTGAAAACCACCCGGATCCTGGGAGTCGCGGTAGTAGTCGCGATCGTAAACGCCCATCGGACAGCGAGCATCCAATTAGGGAGTGGGGGGCGTGGACGCCGCCGCCTTGGCCGCCCGCTGGTTGATCTGTGCCGCACTTTGGATCTGCAGTCGCGTCAATTCGTCGGCGTATTGGAGATTCTCGCCGTAGAGTTTGCTGAGACGCTGCTTGAAAGCCTCCCATTCCGCATTCAACCGCTTGTAGTAGCTGGTCACATCGGATTGTTCCTTCTGGAAGGTGGCGACTTCCAACTGCAATTTCACTTTCTCCATTTCGTGAAACACCTGCTGTTCTTTGGCTTTCGCGGCGAGGGCCACCATTTCCGTGGCACCGCGTGTGGCGCGAGCAATCGCGTCATCCAATTCGACATGCCGATGGAACAGCTCGCGAAAGAAGTGCTGATAATCGTGTAGTTGGCGGCGGTAGACCTGTTTGACCTTCTCGCAGATTCCGTCGGAGATCAGCTTATTGGCCGTGTCCTGGTCAAAGATGCCCGTGCTGCCAGCCACGAATTTGACCTTCCCCTCTTCGCCGCGGCGCAACGGACGCACTACGGCGCGACCACTGGCATCGAAATAGCCGCTGTCGCTGCTCAGGGGCGATTGCTCGGCATCGCTGTCCACCTGGATTTCGTGTTCTTTCAGGAACTTGACTTGCACCCAAACGTTCTCCGGCGGATCCGTGTCAAGGGCCGGGCGGTTGAAGCGGTGAAAGGTGTCGAGGAACTTGTCGTACATCTCTTCCGACCAGTTGACCTGTTTAGGGATGTACTTCTTCAGTTCATCCTTCTCCATCCCCACGAACAGATTCTCTTTGGGATCCCACACGGAAAATGCTTCGTAGTCGTCCAGCGGCACCAGTTCATACAGGGTCCAAGTGGTGCCGTCGGCTTTGAACCTTGCAGCTTGGTCCAAGTCCAATGGCAGGGTGGGGGAGAGCGAGACTTCCGAGTCCGTAGGATCCTTGGCCTCGAACTCGCCCAGGTAGGTTCCAGGGACCTTCCCGCCTTCGGGCGTTTCGACATCGGTGAACACGGACAGAATCAGCTTGGGCGTGATGCCGTTCGCCTGGGGCTTGTCCGTGGGCGCCGGGTTGGTAGACGCTGTGACGACGCGGCGCGTGCTGGCATCGACAAGTTCCTTGAGCGTGCAGCCCCGCCAGATCCGCCCGCGATGCAGCACGACGTTTGTCAATTGGGCCTGCAAGGTGCGAATCGAGTCCTCTTTTTGCTCCACAGCCACGGGATCGCCAAAGAGCATCCGCTCTTTGTCGGCCTCCGCCTTCGCGACCGCCTGGTCGTACTTTACATACAGGGACCGCCAAGAAGCGTGGGTCTTCAGCACGAGGGCCGCGAAGATGATGAAGGTGACCGCGGCGCCGAACGCGCAAAATGAAAACAGGATGTGCGCAATCCGCCACGTCTTCCAGCACATCACCAACAGGAAGATGTGGAAGATGACCAACAGCCCGCCGAGGATTTGATAGACCAATGGGCTCATGACGCTAATTGCCGGACGGACAAGGGGTTACCGCACACTGTCCGAGCGATCATACGCGCGGGGACGGACCGTGTCAAGTTCGTCGAAAACGTAAACGCAAAAACCACACCGCGTTACGGCGTGCGTCGGGGAACGCTGGCTAGTATTCGTCGGAGACGGTCGGCCGTATTGCCCCTCTGTCGGCAAATGGACCATTGCCAGACCACAGATTCCACCCGACCTCACACACCCTCGGCCGAATAGCAGACATTGTACCGGCCGCGTCGGTGGTGTCAGCAGCAGAATCACTCCACGGGCCTCGATCGTAACGTTGCGAAATGCTAGCAACTACTGGTTCAGGCTGTGTAGCGACACCCCCGGGGCAAGCGGCCTGTCGCTTTACAGATCGTCCCACTTTGATTCTGCTTGTTTTGCAGGACTTACGTCGTTTTGCGATAGGTTGTTTGTGCCCTTGCGCCGCAATCCGCTATCGGCCAGTCCCTTCAACCCATGCTTTGCCAAGAACATTCAGAAACGCTGGC
>JAPLNJ010000430.1 GCA_026692885.1 Planctomycetota bacterium
GAACCGCTGACGCCGGTCAAGCAGATCAGCTTGTTCCGAGGCAGGACGAGGTCCACGTCCCGCAGATTATGCTCCCGGGCGCCTTGAATAGTGATGTCCGAAGCTGGCATGTTGGGCGATTATCAATCAAGCGAGTCATCCTTGCAGAATGCCGTATTGTAGACGGTTCACCGAGCTGGACAAGATAAGGTATGCAAAGGCGCAAAGACACAAAGGCGAGCTGACGAGATTTCGTGACGGATTCTCGGCCCGGTTCAACGGCTGGTTCGTTTCTTCGGAGACACAAGCCTTGAACCCAACGCTGCTTGGCGATTTCGGATGTCTGCGAAGATCGCTATCACGTCTGGCATGGTTGAGACTCTTGATCATCTCCCTGTGCCTTCCGTCTTTGCCGCATCGGGGCTAAGCATCGTTCGAGAAATTTTGGGATGGCCACCGGTCACTTCGACGGCGTTCCGGGACGTTTGCCGGTCGCCTGGGGGTCACGACGTTTTCGGCCGGTCGAACTGCGGGATCTTTAGCGTCTCGCCGTCTTTCAGCGCGGATTGATGGGCGATGATCCCGGGGACGGTCATCGCCAGCGACTCGTAGATGTCGATCATGGGCGGTCGGTTCTCCAACAGGGCGCTGCTGAACTCGTGTCCCAGGTTCCCCTGCGAGCCGCCCTGGCCGCCAGCGGCTACGCCAGCCGGCAGGGGCGGGCGGCGATGTCCGGCAGACGTCCGCCGCCTCCATCCGAACCTCGGCTTTGCCCCCCGCGCTATTTGAAGACTGAGTAGCTCGGATAGCAAGGCCGGGGCACGGATGGCACGGATGGGCATCTGAATCGCTCGCGCCGGTCGCGGACGCTGTGGCTTGAGTGCCTTCATCCGTGCCCCGGCTTTGCCATCCGTGCTATCTGAACAGCGAGGCCGGCATAACGCTCAACGTCGGAGATGCGGAACTCGACCACGTCAGACACAGTTCCTGCCGATTCTGGGGCACATTGAACTCGGTCCGGCAGGCCGCGGGCACCTCCATGTCGGTGCCCTGCGGGATCACATGCACGGAGGCCGGATCCCATCCACCGCCATCGGCACACCTCGCTGGTCACCGCACCATCAATTCGCCAAACTTCAGCGGTTCGTAGAAGCCGGGCTGGCCCGTCGGCGAGAAAGCGGAGCGTTCGGTCCCGCGATCTCGGACGCGCTGGCGGCAGAGGTTGAAGCTCAAAGGATACAGGGGCGTCGGCTTGTATCCCACGACGCCGTTCAGCGGGTCGACGGCCTTGGCCACATCCCAGTCCATGGGGATCCGCACCTCCGCGGACCAGAACCCGTCGCCGATGTGCGTCGCCACCTCGGCCTGCGCGGACCAGCGCGTCTCCGGGGCACCGTTTTGCATGTCCGCGTCCACGACCGTGCCGTTGGGGGCAATGGCGATCCGGTAGTAGGAATGCACCTGGGTCTCGAGCAGCAGTTCGATCAGGTCGCCCTCGTAGAGGGCCATGTCGTCGGCCTTGGTCGCGGTGATCCTCAGGCCCTGGGTGTCGCGTTCAGCACAGCGGATGCCGAAGTACAGGGCCTGATCAGCCCAGCCGACGGTAAAGGATGTCCCCATAAACGGCGCCCGGCCGGTCTCCACTTCTCGCAAGCTGCCGTGCGAGCACCACAACGCCCCTTTCCAGAACTTGTCGTCGAGTTGGCCGTCGAGCTTGATGTCGGCCGGGTTGCCCTGGAAGGCTCCCTCGATCTTGGGCAGGTCTTTGTCACGGCCTCTGGCCAACCGGTCGCGCAACTGCGTCAACGAAGCCTGGCAGTAGTCCACCACCAGGTCCACTCGCTGGCCATACACCGTGTCGCCAGCCGCCTGCCGTGCGGCGGCCAGCAGCTCCAGCGCCCTGGCAGTGGGGGCCGCATCTTTGTTCATGCGCTGCCAATTCGCCTCGCAGAACTCGATGAAGGCCTGCATCTCCTGCGCGGCCAGGCCGTAAAACTTCTCATAGTACTCGTGCAGCAGGACGTCGATGTCCTGGTCCGCGTTCCAGTAATAGCGCGCCGTCACGTACACGTTCAGATGGTTGAATCCGGGGACATGCATGCCCGTAGCACCCGCCCCCTGGGCCAGTTCAATGAACTCTCCCTGCGAGAGTCCCTTCAGCGAACGCAGATCCGCGGCGATCGCGTGCGGGAAATAGGCCGGCAGACGCGACGGACTATGGAGGTAGTGGTTGTACGTGAATAGGTTTCCCGGCGTTAGCTTCTCCAGATACCCCTGGCGAGTCTCCAGCGCTTGGGCACGCGCTTCGGCGTTGGTGTACTCAGCCCGAACACCGACGATTCCGACCATCACATTGGGACTGAATTTGGCGATCTGTTGCGGGGGCAACGTGTAAGCGCCGTAGGCGCAGTTGATCACTTTCCTGTCGGGGTGCGTCTTGTACAGTTCCCGTGCCACACGCTCGACAAACCCCCAAACGTAATCCGACAGCACCCCCGCCCCGCCTCGTTGCGGAGTGTCCTTACCTTGGCACCGATCGCACTGGCACATGTTGCCGCGCCAGAACCCGTCGTTCGGCATGATGGAGAGGGACTGCTTGTCGGGATAGATCTCGAACACCGCCCGTGCGTATTTCACGGTGTAGGCGAACAACTCCTCGGAAGACAGACAGGAGGCGAAGTACAGGTCTCCCGACTGCGGAACCCGCTTGCCGCTGTAGAACTCCGGATGGGCCTGCTTGACCTCGTCGCGGCCATTGACCTCGTTGAGCCCATGGGGAGGAGCGATTCCCAGGATGGGCTCCAGGCCCACGCGCAGCCGATACAGAATGGCCTCGCGCGTGCCGGCATCAAACGTGGGGGAATAGTCACCCAAATTCCGATACGGGAAATCCGGCCGGATGGTCTTGTCCACGGGAGCCAGCGTGATCGTCTTCTGCTCAGGAACGATTTCGCCCAGATCGCCGGGCATGTACCACCGCACGCCCAGGCCGCGGAGGAAATCGTACACGGCATTCAGAGAACCGCGATCGTCATAATCCCACACGCCGACCTTTGCGTTGTACTGCCGGTACATTCGCGCAGCCCAAAAGGGATTGCCCCAATGCTCGCCGGTGCGGGCGTCCCATTCCTGGGTCGCGCGCTGGATATCGGCGTAACTGCGGGGTGCGTACTGAGGGAACTTGAAGTCCTGGTCATGGCCCAGCAAGACCAGCCAATCCCGGCCCGACACCATCCGGAAGGCGCCGTACTTGAGACCTTCGTCTGTGATCTTCAGCCGGTCGGTCTCCGCGCTCCGGCCCACGTAAATGTGTGAGGCGAGATGCGTCCCGGGGAGCGTTGCGATCTCCAGCCTGGCGCCGCTGATCTTTTCCAGGTAGATCTGTAATTCCGAGGCGGCCAGCTTCACCATCCGCGGGGGCTGGTCGGAGATCACGATGTCGGCGTTTGGTTTCCCGTCTTGGACCAGGGCGGATTCGCCGAAAGACGTGCCCACACACCAGGACGGTGCGCAGGCCAGCACCAGGGCGGCGGAGCGTAAGCAACTCAGGCGTTGGTTCTGTTTCACGATCGAGGCCTCCGGGGTGTTCGCGCTCTTGGGGGCTACCAAGGAGCCGCGAATCAATAACAGTCGGGTTTTCAATGTGGTCATCACGCTCCGCGTGATGACATGTCGTCACGGCGGAGCGTGACGACCACTTTGGTTGCGACAATCATTGATTCGCGGTTCCCGAGTCTATTTGGCTTCGGCTTTGGTTAGGTCCTTCAGAGCTGTTTCGTACGCGATCTTCTGGGCGGGCGGCAAGTCCTGCAATTGCACGGCTTCCCGATACTTTGCAATGGCTTCGGCCCGCTTGCCCTGCTGGGCCAGGAGGCTGCCATAGGCTGTCAACATCCGGCCGCGCCAGTGCGGATGCTTGACTTTGTCCAAGTCGATGGTTTCCAATTCCAGCAACGCTTCAGCGAGTTTGTTCTGTCGCGTCAGGATTGCGGCCACACTCATGGCGGCGGCAGATCGCTTGTAAACGTTGTCGGTCTGGTACACCCGGCGATACGCGACCACGGCCTGCAGGTCGTCCTTAAGCAGGATCGCATAGGTGTCGCCCAGGGCGTTGAGGGCCAATCCCTTGCTGTTGGAGTCGGTCAGGTACTCCGCCGCTCTGGTCAGATCCGCTGCGGCGCCTTGGCCGTCTCCGAGCTGACAACACGCGTTCCCGCGCAGTTGAGAGGCTTCGCCGACCACATACTCGGGCCAGGAGTCAAGGTCTTCGTTCTTGAATGTGTCCAGGATCTCCCGCCACTTGCGCGCCTCGCTAAGGAACCGCATCTGGACCGTCTTCGCTGCCGGCGCCAGGGGGATCCGCCGAGCAAGCTCCAGGGCCTGGTCGTACCGTTTCAGACTCTGCGCCCGCATCGCCGCCTGCTCCAGGGCATCGGACTTCTGCACATCGCTGGCGGTGTTGGCGGCCATTTTGAGAAACGCTGACAGCGCCTCTTCGTGTTTGCCGGCCTGGACCAGTTCCATGGCCGCCTTGCGGTCGGAGAGGTAGTCGGCGCGCGTCCCGAGACCACACGCCAAGACAATTCCCGTGGCAACGGTCAACTTCGTGATGCCACCGGGCAGGGGTCGGAAGCAATTCCAGGGTCTGTTCATGAGCGAGTCTCGCGGATCTTCCCTCAGTTCTTGATGACGTGGACGTCTTGTGCGTCAGCGGTCGCTCCAGACAGTACGTTCCGCCGTGCAACACGATCCACGGGCGCAACTGGGGACGAGGCCGCTCTCGCACCGATCGTACAGGACGCACGCGTCCGTTGCCACATGGGGAAGGCTGCTACCAGACTTCCCGCAAACCCGACACGCGAGTCTGGATCGACGAACTGACGACCAAAGCCTAGAATGACGACTAGATTCAGTCTTTCTTGTCGAAAGGGTTTTGTCGCATGCCGGTTACTAGACAAGAGCTCGATAGCTTCCATCGATTCGCGACGGAGCAATTTGCCGACCGCGGAACCGACGCTTCGCTCGAAGATCTACTCGCGATTTGGCGGCAAGAACGCGAATATTCTGAGACGGTCGAAGACGTCCGGCAGGGTGTCAACGACTACGACGCTGGTAAGGGCTAATTGTTGGCCGACGCCTTTCAGGACGTTCGTGCCGATTTGGTTGACCAATGCCTCCAGGGTGGCCGTTTTGTCCTGCAAGCCAGGCAAACGGCGACGCATGTCGATCACCCGCGCCGGGATCTCGTACGCCTCGGAACTCCCCTCGTACTTCGGCATTGAAGGATGGCCCGCAGCAGCACTTGGTCTATTCACCCGACCGCGCGCGACGGGGCCGTGAGCGAACGCTTGCAAGCCGTCTCCCCTCGCCCCGGTACTCCGGGGAGAGGGGTCGGGGGTGGGCCGCGCAAAACTGGGGAGTCGGGCGTCAAACGGATGGTCCTGTTTTCGTTCCGCCCCCATCCGGGCTTGCCCCGGTGGAGCGAGGTTTCTGGACTACGCCACGGGTCCGCAACCGCCTCACTTCCTCCGCCGCCTCACTTCCTCCGCCTCCGGCGGCGGACGGGAGGCGACGGAAGACAGTACGGCTGGCGTCTGCCGACGCAGTGTACGAAACCCAATTCCACCGGGGCGAGTCCGGATGGTACGAGGTTAAGCATAAGTCGTTGTCATTCCGCCACTTTCCCCACTGGGCTTGCCCCAGTGGAAAAAGGGTTTGGTCACTAACAGCGGCCCCACCACCTCTATTCCCCTTCGCCGCATTCACCGCCGCCTGCGGCGGCGGTGAATGCGGCGAAGGGGACGGGGTGTGGTTGCGGTACGCGGCCTTGGTTTTCAAACCTCTTGTCCACTGGGGCAAGCCCAGTGGGGATGGGCGGTGACGCTTAACCTCGTACCATTC
>JAPLNJ010000431.1 GCA_026692885.1 Planctomycetota bacterium
TGCTCTCACCGACTTACGTCGGGAGCTTCTCGGACGGGACTAGCTAGCAGTGACGGCATTTGGCAGTGTTACGATCAACGCCGGCCCTTGCCACCCTCTTGCTTCTCTCGCGCTGACCCCACGGATAGCAAAGCCGACCCACGGATAAAGGACCGGACCGGACAGGAATAAATCCGTGGGCCGGCCTTGCCATCCGTGGGAGAGACCAAGTCTTCCCCTTGGCTCACCAGGACCGAAGATTAGCTGCCCCGCGGTGTGGAAGTTGCAAGCACTCCGCATCGCGTCAGCCCTGCTTGTCCATCAGCTTCTTGATCAGCGTGGCGACTAGCTCCGCTTTGTCCTGGGCCACCAGATGAGCGATGGTCTCTTTCGCGACGCCCAGCTTCTCCAGATGCCCGGTCAACTGTTCCCAGTACTTGTCCCGCTTCTTCTTGCCTTCGGCCAAGTACAACTCGGTGACCAGCTCCTGGACACGTTGAATCGCGATGGATTCGCGATTCTCGTAGAAGTTCTTGATGATGCGTTCTTGATACTTACTGCGTTCGGCCACGGCATATTTCTCCTTGGGTTGCCGCATTCTAGGAATGTTTGGCTTTAACCGAAAGCCGGATTAGTCCCACCACCAAGCATCGCGGGGCAGATCTTTGGGAACGCTACCGACGTACTCGGCTTCCAGCGCACCGTAGTCGTCGGTCTTGAGCTTCGCCCGCTCCAAGTAGGGACTAGCATCCGCCGACACCCCGCCGCTGACGCCGGCCACGATGTGTTTCTGCCGGATGACCCGGTGATTGATCACCGTCTCGACCTCCGTCGGGGCCACGCCCAACTCCACCTGATAGCGTTGCGGATCGAGGAAATGCGTCAGGTGCCAGTTGACTTGGGTCGGCAGATCTTCCGCCCCGCACAACCCGGCCACCAGGGCCAAATCGAATACATTCCGCAACTCCGCATAGATCGGATACTTGATCGCTAAGGCCGCGAAATGCTTGGTGAAACCATGTGCAAACTGCTCGTTCAACTCGTCCGCGGTGCCGGTGTGAATGCGTTCACCGCGCTCGTCCAGCATCTCGTTTTCACTGAGCACCTTGACTCCCTGCCCTTGCAACTCGAACGCGTTCCGCGTAGGCGTGGCTTGCAACGCGTTGTAGTTCATGGTGAACCACCACCGCAAGACACTCATCGGAGGTGGCGCAGACCCGGCCGGCACTTCGATGGAGTCCAGATAGCTGGTCAACCCATGGACGCCCTCTTCCAGACCCATGCCGACCAGCTTCATGCGATAGTCCGCTTCGACAATGATCCGCGCGACGCGGGTTCGAGGATCGAGTCCCTCGACTTCGATCAGCTGCTTGCCGACCCGCTCCCGCACCTGCGCCAGCCACGTGGTGCGCTGTTCGGGCTTCAACGGACGTTTGGCTGATTCGTTGAGAAAGGCTTGCGCCGCAGCCAAATTCTCGCGGCGTGGCGTGATCGAGCATGTGAACTTGCCCCCGTGTTCTTTCGCATTGCGGAGCACTACGACGAAATCGTCCAGGTGCAGTACAGGCACGTTCCCATCGACACTCACCTGGCGTCCCTCGCCGTCGGTCTTCCACTCTCCCGCCGGGCCGGCAATGACGACGTCGCCGTTCTCCGGATAGACGAAGACATACTTGACGCGTTGCAGACCGGCCAGCATCTGCATGGCTGCGGTCGGCTGTTTGCCGAAGGCCCGGCGTAGCTGAACCTCTCGCTCCAGACGCGTCAGCGAGATCTTGCGCAGCACGGCCTTGCTGCGCACGTCACGATTGCCGCTGCTCTCCCACGAGCGCTGACGCAGGGAAGCTAAGTCGCGTCCACCGTCGCGCAGGGGGAGACGTTTCATCAATCCGGCGGTATCGACGTAGACGCCGCCAGGGAACCGGTCGATCGCTCCAGGTCCGCCCACGGCATCCCAAGACTGCGGCGCAACCGTCGAACGAATCAGATCGATTAGCGTGTCGAAATCCGCTTGGGCGCCACCACCGCGAGCCGGCCAACTCTCTGCGGGCTGGCTGCTCAGGTCCGATAGAGCCTGACTGCGATTCCGATCGTCACTCATCTCGCCCAAGGCGTTCAGCCCCGCTTGGCGGGCACCACCACGGACCTGCGCTTGCGCGACGGCGGCCAGCAGTCGATCTCGTGCTCGCGGATCGGCCACTTTTCGCGCCAAGGCCAGCGCCGGACCGAATTCGCCCGCCTGAAGGTGCGCATTGAACTGAATCCCGATATCGCCCGGTTGCTGAGCGGCGGCGTGCGGCGCCAAAATAAACCAGTAAAGGCAGATAGCGTAGATAATATAGGTAATCTCTGGCGCGATTGCGGCTCGTAACTCGTACATCGTCCGTAGTACTCTATGACCGGGCATACGCCGTACTCCTTGACCCCAAAAGCCCCTGACTGCCAGCGTTCTGTCGATTAGCTGTAAGGTGAGTTGTGTGCACCAGCCGAAGCAACATCTGATGGCCCCTGCCCACCCTGCTTCGGCGGAATCGACGACTCGCCGGGAACTCCGTTCAGGATGGCACATCCGCAACCACAAAGTCAAGTAGGTTTTCCACTTACTCGCCTTACGCTGCCATGTTTTGACCTTGTTTGCCCTGGGACTCGTTGCTACCATCCCGCGCGCTTGCAAAGTCTCCACGGCCCTAGCAACCTGGATCCGCGATGGACTGCCCAGCGACGATGACGCTCACTTCCACCCTGCGGGGCCCCCGCCGTGGTCCGTGTGCGCCGCTGTGGCATTGGATTCTGCTACCGGCGATGCTGGGCCTGTCGGCCTGCAGTCAGGCCCCCTTCATGCCGACGCAGCAAGTCGCCGGATATCCTCAGCAGCCCCAGGCCCTACAGCCAAATTCCACTCAGCTCTACGATCTCGATCGCCGCACCAGCGGTCTGGATGCGAACAACCGAGATCTGACCTCGATGCTGGCCCAATCACGGCAGCAGGTGCAGTATCTCCGAGAGCAGTTGGCCCTGGTGCAGCAGCAGCTTGGGGAGACCACGAAGCGTCTCCAGGAAACGCAGGTCGCCAAGACGGAAATGGAGAAACGCAGCCAGGCTTTGGAGACCACCGCCGCACGACGGGGAGGCGCTGTTATCACGGCGAACAATAGCCTCCAGCAAACGCTGCGGAAAGTCGACATCCAGGGCTTGGAAGTCCGTCAGGAAGGCGACGCGATCCGCATCGAATTGCCCGCGGACCAGTTATTTGCGCCGGATACCGCCCAGTTGGTCGGCAGCGCTTTTCCGATCTTGGACCGCGTCGCGAGCGAGTTGTCTCGCAACTACCCGAAGCAACGGATCGGCATCGAAGGGCACACCGACAGTACTCCGGTTTACGGAAGCGTCAGCAATCATCAACTGGCCGCGGCACAAGCCTTGGCGATTTTCGACCAGTTCACGCGGCGTAATCGCTTGTCAGCTCAGCAGTTCTTCCTCGGCGCCCAGGGTCCGAACAAGCCCTTGACCTCGAACGCCAGCCAAGCTGGGCGCGCCAAGAATCGCCGCATAGAACTCGTGGTCTATTCCGACACGATCGAACCGCAGTAGCCCGGATGATTCACGGCGATCCTGCTGTTCGCTGTGCAGGACTCCAGGGGCAACATTTCCGACGCTGGACGTGGCGGCTGCAAATCTTGGAGTGCGGTGACTCGCCACCGCTTTTTCAGACGCTTAGAATGCATGCTCGTTTGGATTCGGCGTTTCCCACAGTCCCAGGTCGGAGTCAACCGGCCACGGGTCCAGTCGGCCCCCTGCCGCACTCCCCCATCCCCATTGAGGCTCTCCCATGAATCGTCTGCGTGTGCTCGCCGTCGTGGTTGGTGTGCTGCTCATCACTTGTCGATGGGCGGGGAATGGACCATGTGGATCGCCGCCTGCGACCCGCGGCTGAAGGTGGCCGTCGTCAGCGGTTGGATGTGTACCACTGAGGGCGTGTTTTCCGTACCGAACTGTCCCTGCTGGGAACTGCCCGGCTTTGTGAAGTTGATGGACGTGTGCGAAGTCAACCTGTTGATCGTCCCGCGTCCGGTGCTGTTCGAGAGCGCCGAACAGGACGGATGTTTTCCGATCCGGTACACGCGGGAAGGCTTCGCCCGGATTCGCGCCGGCTATCAGGTGTTCGGTGCGGCAACTGCCAGCCAGCAAGACACCTGGCCTGCTGGACATGAATGGCACGGTCAACAGGCCTATCCGCTGGTGGACCAAACGCTCGGCGGCCAGGCAGCCACGCGGGGAGTGCCGTGATCTGTCACCGGCTTACGGCAAACGGACAGAAATAGTGCACTCACATTAACCCGACTCGCTAGTTCTGAAGTTGCGCATTTCGCCGTGCTCGTACGCCAACGGCGTTATGTCCCACAGCCCAGGGTTGCGCAGCTACCCTGGGTTCGGTCGCCGGAATGCCCCCATTTACCCCAACGGGGTTGCGTCAGGGTGGTGCCACCACGCGACGGAACCCCGTTGGGGTACGGGCGGAATACGTCCGCCGCCGCGTCCCAGGGTAGCCGCTGCGCGGCAACCCTGGGCTATGAGGCACAACCGCTTCGCGGTACTCCAGGCCCCACCAAACCAGAATGTACAACTTCAAAACGCGCTAGTGAGGGAATCCCTCGCGTTCCTCGCTTGCGTCTTGGGCTGGTGGCGACGGCGAGTACCACATCGAGCGCCAGTAGGCTTCATCGGTGGCGTAAACGTCGATCGGATCCTGTGCCAGATCGAAGGACGCGGGCAACACACCGAAGCGTTTCAGCTCGCGGACGTAGTGTTCGTTGGGTTGGAAGCCCGGCATGTCAAACCGCTTGATCTCATCGAGCTTCTCCTGTGCCGCCTCCAGATGCGTGAGGATCGCCCGGTAATCGAGATCGCAGGTGTCACGAAAGATTACCGGATGCACGATCGGTTGCGGTGGCCGGTTGCGGTCCTCGGTGATCAGACGCGGGTTCGGCTCACCCTCGGCATAACCGCCAGCGAGGCGGGCCAGCGGCGTCCGCAACATCAAGGACTGCTCGGGCCGGCTGAGATTGAACACGCGATGCCGTGAATAACGGCTCAGCGGCCGCTCCCATGAGAGCATGTCTTCATGCGAAAGCCCGGGCACCCGATCCGTGACGTGCTGGGGCAGCCCCCGGCCATGACACGCGGTGCAGCGCCGCTGAACGGCCTGTTGGGCCGGCGGCGTAGCAATCCAAGCATCGGCCATCACGCGGACTGGCTCGTTGACGTTCCAGCAGCCCCCGACTTGACCCGTGCCATGGGCCGCGTACGTCCCGGCGTACTGGGCGTTGGTGTCGATCCACAGCCGCACGATCGCGGTCTCGCGTGGGTCAAGTCGCACCTCGTAATGACTGCCATCGATCTTCTTCATCAGCGGCGAGGCCGAACTGTAGGTGGTATACGGCGGATCGTTGCCCGGTTGCCGACCACTGCCGTTGGCCGGATCGCCGCGAGTGTCCTTCACTTGCCAGTGCAGGAGCAGTTCGTAGTAGCTGTGGGAAAACACCGGGCCGCGGTCGGCGACCAAGGCCGCGCCCCCGTCACGCCGTTGGTGATTGTGGCACTCTACGCAATGCTGGTCCAGAATCGGCTGCACGTCGCGCGGGAAGTCCAAGACGGCAGGTACGTCGGCCAACGGTGCGATCGAACTGGCGGGACGAGCCAATGCCTGCAGCGAGGGCCGGGCCACGGGCGCGTCGTGGCGCCCGTCGTGGCAGCCGACGCAGCCCACCGCTTCGCCCGGCTGGACCGTGACAAAGCTTCGCATCTGCTTGATCGACCGATCGTGCTCGTCCAGGACCGCGAAGTAGAGGCTCCGCAGGGCCGGCACTTCGAAATGCGCCGAACCGTCCGGCTCCACCGGCACAGTACCCAGCACTCGCTTCAGAGTCGAAGTCACGCCATGCCCGATCGGTTGCGAGCCGCCGCCGTGGAAATTGGCCGGCTTGGGAAGATCCTCTAGGACCAAGAGCCGCTTGACTTCGCCGCGTTTCACACCGGCCATGTTCCGCCCGCGGTAGACATCCGCCAGCACGACGGTGCCGGTCACCTTGGTCTCGTCGCGTCGTGTGGGCAGCTGCGGTGGCCGCGGCCGCGCCAGCATCGGACTGGGCTCGTGCACCATCGTGCCGGACGCCGCGTACAGGACTCCGGCTTGGCCGCTGGAATCCAACAGCAGGAGCTCGTTGTTGCGGGCCACCAGGAACAGGTCTTCCGACAACGGATGGGGGTCGCGGAAATCGGCCCCCTGTGAGATCCGGTGCATTGCGGAGCGCACATCCGGCCCGGACTTGACGGTCAGCGTGGTCACATACCCGGCGTGCTCATTCTGGCCGTGACCGGGAGATTCAATCAGCACGATCCGCTCGCTGTTGGGAATCGGTTTGGCGTCGATAAACACGCCGCCGGGATGCATGTTGCCGAAGTAGACCATCGGGCCGCTGCCGTCCGGATTCATCGTCCACAGATGGTGGAAGCTCACCGGATCGCGGTTCACGTATTCCCAGCGGGTGTACAAGACGCGGCCGTCGGGCAGTACAGCCGGCGTGTTCTCGGTGAACGCACCGGACGACAGCAGGCGGATGTGCTGGCCGGCGGGGTTGCAACGATGGAGCGTCGCCGCGGGAGCCAGCCAGCAGCCGATGTAGCGTTTGGCACGGGAGGAGCAGAACAACAGGTCGCCGTCCGGCAGGTAGGTCGGCTCGACGTCGTCCCACGCGCCCTCCGTGATTTGGCGCAGGCCAGTGCCGTCGACGTCGATCTCATAGAGATTGTAGTGGTGCGTGCCGCCGCGACGGTACGAGAACAGAATCCGGCGCGCGTCGTAGTGCACGACCGGATCGCGGACCGCGCCGCCGGGATCGTCGACCAGGATCGTTAACTCGCCCGTGCGGAGGTTCAGTTTGCAGAGGCGGCCGCCATCCACACTATGCAGCCAGCGGTTCGGATCAGTGCAGGCGTAGCCAAAATTGGCGTAATAGTGGCCCCCCGGGTCCCGGCCTGGCCCGCGTTCGGCAAACACGATTTCCTCGCAACCGAGTTGGGTGATCCGCGCGAACCAGTCGGCCCGAGCGGCCATTTCCTGTTTGCGGCGCGCCGCCTCCAGCTCGTTCAGCACCCCGGCGCGGCGGGCGAAGTGCGTGGCAATCTCCTCGGCCGAGAGTGCTCGCTTCCAGATCGCGAGCTCGTCGAGGTAGCCACGGAAGCGGGTGCCGGCCCCCGGCGCACCGGCCGAGTCGCCCACGCCCAGTGGCTCGGCAGCCACGGCCTTGAGTGTGCCGTCGAAGGGAGTCGTCCCGACGCGCCGACCGTTGAGATAGACCGTGAGTATGCTCTGCGACGGTGCGGCACGGTCCTGCTGGGCCACGCCCACCAGATGGTACCATTGCCCGGCGGCCAACCGCCCGCCTTCCGCGAACAGGTACTCGCCGCTGGCCTGATTATGGCACAGGCTAGCCAAACCTTGGTGGATCGCCAAGTGGTAGGCATAAGTCGCCGGACCGCCCCAACGCAGGACCAATCGATTCCAGTCGGAGATCGTCGTCGGCTGAATCCAGGTTTCAATCGTGTAGTTGGGGCCGAGTTGCACGTCCTCCGAAGCGGCGGCCACCAGGTACTGCACATCGCCTGGTTGCACGCCGAGGGCCAGGGCCTTGCCCGACGTGCCCGGCACTTCGACGGAGTCCACGAAGCGCGGTCGGCCATCGCGTGCCGTCAGCGTATCGCACACCGCGCCGGCCCGGTCCTCCAGCGAGCCGTCGAAGTCCCAGCAGCAGACCAGTCCCGGCGCGTCGCAGGGCGACTCGGCGCCAAGCGAGATCGCCGGGATGCCGGTCAGGAGTGCCAACAGGGCCGGCACAAGTCGATTCGCGCGCACGGTAAATCTCCTTTGCAGGGCTTCGTTCTCTGGGGAGGTGCATTGTACCAAGTCACAGCAAAAACATAACTCCCGCGCCCCGGTACTCCGCAGATCGTCCCACTTTGATCCTGCTTGTTTTGCAGGACTTACGTCGTTTTGCGATAGGTTGTTTGTGCCCTTGCGGGGTCAATCCGCTATCGGCCAGTCCCTTCAACCCATGCTTTGCCAAGAACATTCAGAAACGCTGGCCTTGATCATAACGTTGCGAAATGCTAGCAGCGTCGTGATCGCCCCCGAGAAGCTCCCGACGTAAGTCGGTGGGAGTATT
>JAPLNJ010000432.1 GCA_026692885.1 Planctomycetota bacterium
CTTCGCCGCATTCACCGCCGCCGCAGGCGGCGGTGAATGCGGCGAAGGGGACGGGATGTGGTTGCGGTACGCGGCCTTGGTTTTCAAACCTCTTGTCCACTGGGGCAAGCCCAGTGGGGATCGGAGGTTACGCTTAACCTCGTGCCATTCGGGGCAAGCCCAGTGGGGATGGGCGGTTACGCTTAACCTCGTACCATTCGACGCGGGGTCGGTGGGGCAGTCGTCGGAACCGAAATGCGCAACTTCAAAGACCCGATTTGGTCGGGACAGAATCTTAACCTGCAAGAGGGGCGCCCCGCGCGAAGCAGTCACACCGCGAGACTCGACGGTGCCGCAGCGTGAATACACCGTCTACCGGGAGACACAAGATGAAACTGTGCCATAAGATTGCCCGTTTCGCGTTCACCGTGTTCGGACTCGTGCTGGCCGCGTGCGTCAGCTTGGCAGCCGCCGCCGAGACGGTGCCCGCCGAGCAGCCCGTGCGTAGCCCCGTCGCCAAGTCCGAACCGCTGGCGTACCCGTACCACGCGGGGAAGCTCTCGTTTCCGGACGACGAAGGAGCACATTCCCCGACCCAGTGGCCCCTGACGCTCATCGAATGGTCCGCTCATTACGCCCACCTGACGGCCGAGGATGGTTCGCGGTATTTTTTGTTCTCGACATTCATCACCTACGACCCCATCGAGTTGCTGCTGCGCGACAAGTTCCCACACATGATCTCCACGCTGGTGGATGTGAGCCACGCCAAGACGTACCACCACCGCGACATGCGGCCGCTGGAGACGTTTGCTGCGGGCCATGCCGATGCGCGGAGCGTCGCGGGCGACTACTTCAAGTGGAAGGGGGCGGACAAGCCTTTTCAGTATGACTTCCACGTCGCCTGGCGCGATGCACAAGTCGACTTCGCGCTGACCACCGAGCTGACCATGACCAAGCCGCCGCTGGTGGTCAATGGGACGGGCTACATCCAACTGCCCAAAGGCGACAGTGGCTACTACTCCCAAACCCGGGTCCTGACCACGGGCCAGCTGACGATCAACGGCACCACCCAGAAAGTGACCGGGATTCAATGGATCGATCGCCAGTGGCTCGGTGCGTCGTTCGCCGGTAGCCTGCACTATTCCTACGACTGGTGGGCGCTGCAGTTGGACAACCAGGAAGAGGCCATCCTCTTCCGCATTTGGGATACGAAGTTGGACACGATCGCCATGTGGCGTCTGGAAATCAACCATGCGGACGGACGGCGCCAGCAGGTGGAGAAGTTCACGTTTGCCGAACTCCCGTCGGGCGGCTGGCACCTGGTGGCCCCGGCCGCGGCTTGGGACTTGAAGATCCTCCCCGCCTGCAAGGACCAGCAGGTCTGGCAGAGTTGCAACATCACCGGCACCGTGCAAGGCCAGCCTGTCACCGGCGTCGCCACCGCCGAGTTGGCGCGCGACATCGTCAAGGAGTATGCAAAGCTGCTGTTTCCGCAGGATTAGGCAAGCGGCAGGAAATAACTTACCTGGAGGTCGGCCTTTCCAGGCCGATCGGGACGGTCTGGGAAGACCATCCTACATCAAGTTGGGTCAGTTATTTCCTGCTGCTCGCCGTACTCCTGCACGCCGGTCTCACGTCGCACCGAGGCGTACGACAATCGAGCGGGCAAACGGCGGCAGGCGTACCGCGCCGCCTTCGATTGACGCCTCGGTCCACGCCTTCTTCCAAGGATCGTAGGCCCGTGCCGTGCGTCCGGCCAATGGTAGGACGTCGTTCAAGGGCACTACGACATCTTTCAGTTCTTGGGGCAGACGGCCCTCCTGGAGTTCGGCCTGCCAAGTGTTCTCCGTGTCCCGGCACCAGAGCAGCGAGGTCTGCTTGCCCTTGAGCGCGTACACGCGCAGCCGCGGGTGGCGGATCATCAGCGGCTGGAAACCTTCGGCTGGCGGATCAATCCCGCGCACTGTGTCGGCAAACGCACGAAACTGGTGCCAAAGGTTGTTCTTGTCCACGTACTCGCCCCAGTGCCAGCACTGTCCCGCGCCGGCCGCGCCTGCGAAAAACGGCGCGAAAATCAGGTCATGCAAGATCATCCCGGCCTGATCCTTCGCGTACAGCTTGAAAGGCCCCGCGTGCCGCGGCTCAACCGCGCCGCCTTCGGCCAGAATCACCGGCCGGCCGGGTTGCATGGCCAGCAGTTCGCGGACGGCATCGGCGGCCAGCACGTCGACCGGGCCGTGGCAGACTTTCAGCGGGGCACCCAGATCGAGATAGCGGTGGACCTGCGCCACGTCGTTGTGCGGCATGTGGCACAGGCGTTTGTAGGGTCCCAAGGCCCCGTCGCTGTCAAAGCTGCCCAGGCTCTGGAGCGTCATGTTGTTGGGGAACAGCCGTTTCAGCTCGGGCAACATGGCTTCCGACCAAGCCAGATAGTCGCCGCCGCGCACCGCGTTGATCTCGTTCCACAACTCCCAGGCGTAGATGGACGGCTGGTCGCCGAACCGTTTCTGGAGCCAAGCCAATTTCTGCCGGAACTGGACGCGGCTCTTTTCGTTGGCCAGCCAATCCGGCAGGTCCTTGGCCGTGCCGCCGCGAGAGACGTGGTGGAGCGGCTTGGAAGCCCAAGCTTGATGGACGTCGTGGGGATCGATCTCGCGGAAATGCTCGATCGTCATCTTCACCCGGATGCCGTGGTGCCGGGCCAGTTCGAGCAGCGCGTCGACGCGCTGGGCCCGCTGCTCATCGAAGACGCCGGCCTGCTGGTGTTCGAGGTCCCAGAAGGTCGAGCTGAGCCAGATCCGGATGTAATTCCCTTCGTTGTCCGCCAAGGCTTTCATCCAGCGATTCATCTGCGCCAGCCCTTCCTCTGTGGAAACGCCGGCCCAGGGATGAATCACGTTCAGGCCGATCGGGACGTGCGGCGTGCCATCCGACAGTTCCAGGTAGCGCGAATCGCGCGGGCTGACCCGCACGTAATGCGTCATCGCAGCTTGGCGGGGGGGCGGCGCCGCAGGCGCGTCCGCGGCCGTCGCTGGGACGACGACCCAGGCGGACGCGGCCAGCACAACGATCAGACGGACGCGCGGGTTGGTGATCAGCGTCATAGGTTGCGACCTCACAATGCGCACCCCTCCATGTCGGCTCGGGGACGCTGCTTGAGTAAAGCGTGAATCGGGGCAAACGTCTGCAGGATTTTCTGATAGTCCGGGTCGCTGGTGGAGGGGAAGATCGGCTGGCCGCACTTCTGCGTCCCGCCGGCTGCCTTGGCCAGCGGGGCCAGCAGGAAGCTGTTCTTATCGGGATTAAGCACCCGGGTGTAGAACTTCCGCGGCACGCCGCCCGAGTGGCAGGCGGCACAGCGGCGCGCGGCGACTTCGCTGAGCGTCGCGTCCAGGTCCAGCGGCATCATCCGGCGGCTGCCGAGTTCGGCCTTGTGGTCCGAGGACGACGTGCCATAGTACGGAATGTTCAGGTCCATCCACAGATACACCCGGCGGCGATCTTCGTCGGGCACGTTCACCTGCGGAAGACCGTCCTTGTCCGGATGCCCGCTGCGGATGATCTCGGCCAGTTTGCTCGCCGGACTGCCCCAGCGCCGGGGCGCGATTTCCAGGATATTGGTTTCGCTGCCGTTGATCGTCCAGATCCATTCCACGTAGGGACTCTTCCCGCGAACCTTGTCATACTCGGCGCCAGACGGGCTGCCGTGGCTGCTCCAGTTCTTTTCCCCCTGCGTACCCGTCCGGCAGAGGACGTCATACGAGACGTTGAAGAAGTCGGTCAGGTCGCCGGTCAGATCCACGTTGCCCGCCTGCTCACGCTCGTTATGGCAGGCGATGCAGTGCCGGTCGAACACGCCCTGGACGACCTCCCTGTAGCTGAAGCCTTTGACGCCCCACGCCGGTTGGCGAAGCTCCTGAGGGATGAGGCGCGACGGGCCGGAAAAGGGGGACAGGTCCACTTTGTGCACAGCACCCTCCGGGCCGTTCCGGCCCGCGCGTGGCACGACCGAGTTGCGGTCGGCATGGCAGCCTACGCATCCCTGCACCTCGCCCGGCATCAAGTGCGTGAAGGTCCGCATGCGTTGCACGGCTCGGCCCTCGCCGTCGAGCGCCAGGAAGTAGATCGGCACCTCGGAGGGTACGCGAAATGCCGCGCTGCCGTCCTGCCCTACGTCGGCCAGGCCCCAGACCTTCTTCGGGGCGTAGGTCGCCCCGCAGGAGACCAAGGGGAATTGGAACCCGAAGACCGGGACAGCGCGCATTCCGGGACCGTCGGGCTGCTTGTTCGTGAACGGCGAGTGGGTGCTCTTCTCGACTTCCTGCACGACGACGATCTGCTTGATCTCGCCGCGTTTCACGTACGGTTCCAGTCCGTTGTACACGTCTTGCATGAAGACGGTGGCCCAGTTGCCCGAGACGCTGCCGTCCTCGGGTAGTTCCACGTCCTGGTCCAGGAAGTTGCCGCGGACGACCGGCGGCGGCGTCTGCGGACGCACGGGCTGCGGGCTGTAGAACCCCAGGCCGTCTCGCAGGCCCAGCAGCGACGCGGCATGGGCGTCGAAGTCCCGAATTTGGACCACGCCGCCCTTGGAGACCAGGAAACAGTGTTCGTCGATGGCCAGCGGTTTTTCGTAGGCGCCGCGGATGCCGCAGTCGAGCATGCCGTTGCCATAGGGCCCGCCGCCGACGCGGTGTGCGTAGATATCGATCTCGGGCGTCAGGTTGCGCACCGCTTCGCGTGAGTTGGCGCCCCTGGTCGGGTCGATGGCCACAATCCCTCCGCGGCACGGACCGTTGTGATTGGTGGCGGTGGCAATCACGCTGTCGGTGTTGGGGATCGGCTGTGCGTCCATGAACGTGCCGGGCGAAAGCACGCGGTTGCCGTAAAAACCGGCCAGCCCGGTGCCGTCCGGATTGATGCTCCACAGGCTTTGGATGGGGCAGGCCGGACGGTCCACGTACTCCCAGCGGGTGTAGATAATCCGCCCGTTGTTGAGCACCGAAGGCGTAAAATCCATCAGGTAGTTGGCCGAGAGCCGCTGCTGCTTCGAGCCGTCGCGTTGCATGCGGTAGAGGACTGGCGACGTGGTGACCCAACAGTAAGCATAGGCCGGCTTGCGATCGGACATGAAGGCGATGCCGCCGTCGGGCAGCCAGCACGGATCGAGGTTGTTGTGGGTGCCGTGCGTCAGTTGCTCCAACCCGGTCCCGTCGATGTGCAGGCGGAACAGGTGGTAGTTGCTCGCCTCGTCGGGATAGCGCGAGATGTCTTCGATATGGGCCATGGGATTCGACGCGACATGGCCGCCGCGGCGCAGGGCGAACACGATCTCACGGCCATCGTAGGACAGGTCGGCCGTGGTGATCATGCCCTGGCCGGCGTCGAAGAGGCACTTCAGCTGGCCGCCGTTCTCGTCCGGCGTGAAGAGATACAGCCCGCCGCCGGGCCGGTAGCCCTCGACGTGGTAGACGTAGACGTGCGAGATATCCAGCGGTTTTCGTTTGACCAACAGGATCTCGCGGAAGCCGAAACGCCCGGCGATCAGATCGTGACGCAGCGCGAGCGCCTGGGGCGTCTGCTCTTCCGGCGGGAGGGACAGGGCGTCCAACTCCGCGTCGGTGACCGGCACGGAATAGACCGCGATCTCCGCCGCACCGGGGTTTTGCGCCTCCGGATGCGACGTCAGGAACTCGATGCGGATGCGCGTCACACGCTGCTTTGGCAGCGTGATCTTCTGTGGGCCGCGGCGGTGTTCCAACGTGCCCTGCACCGCCGGTTTCGCTTCGCCGTTCACGTAGACTGCGTAGTCCTTGAAGACTTCCAGCAGGGGACTGGTCGTGCGCGCGTAGTAGACGATCTGAGCCACTTCGACCGGCTGGTCCCATTGCAGGTCGAACCAGCCGTTCTGCGTGCCGCGCACCGCCCAATCGCCACCGTCCGACTGGAACTCGGACGGCAGGACGCCGCGAACCGCCATTTGCGGGCCATAGGCGTCGCTGAACTGGCTGCTGGCCGAGACCCGGGCAGCGGTCGCCAGATTCTTCGGCGCCTCGGCGGCGGCAGCTTGGCCGACCTGCGCCGCGATGGTGGATAGCAGGCACAGCAACAGGGCTGCCAGAGAACCTGAAAACGACCGGAGTGGCGTCTGAACATCACACATGACACTCTCCTTGAGCAACACGGAACAGGATCGGAGTCCGAGGAAGCGTCTCACACGTCCGCGAAGAGACTGTGACTCGGAGACCACGGCCAATGCTGCGACACGGGTCTTTGAAGTTGCACATTTTCGTAGGATGGGTCTCTTGATCCACTGCTGTGAACATCTTCGGATGGGCCGGAGGGCCGGTATTATACAAGCACGACGCGCCAGCGAGTGAGTCCTCGTCGGTCTG
>JAPLNJ010000433.1 GCA_026692885.1 Planctomycetota bacterium
TGGTGAGATCTGGTCCGGCTTTTGTTCCAGCTTGGCATGTCTGGTCCCCATCCGGGCTTGCCCCGGTGGAATTGGGTTTCGACCACTACGTCGGCAGACGCTAGCCGTGCTGTCTTCCGCCGCCTCCCGCCCGCCGCCGGAGGCGGCGGGCGGGAGGCGGCGGAAGAAGTGAGGCGGTTGCGGACCCGTGGCGTAGTCCAGAAACCTCGCTCCACCGGGGCAAGCCCGGATGGGGGCGGAACGAAAACAGGACCATCCGCTTGACGCCCAACTCCGCAGTTTTGCGCGGTCCAGCCTCGGAGTGTGTCGTCTACTATTCTTGCTCTTGTCGAGTCGGGTGCCGCGACCGGTTCGGCCGGGCAAGAAGGGAAACTCCATGTCGATCGAATTCCGCTGCTCGGGTTGCAGCAAACTGCTCCGTACGCCGGACGAGGCGGCTGGCAAGCGGGCCAAGTGCCCCGCTTGCGGCACAATCCTTGATGTACCTGTCGCCACACTGCCAGAGCCCACACCGGATGCGGCGGGACCTGAGGGCGGGGGCCCGACCATGCCCTCGCCGTTCGCGGCCCCGTCGGCCAATCCTTTCGCCGATGCGACGGCGGGCGCTCGTCCCGTGGGTGGCAGCGACTCGTCGACGGTCAATCCCTACGCTTCGCCAATCACCGTGATCGGCTCGCCGCCGTCGACCCCATTCGATACTTCGCCACGCTCTGGGTTGCCCTGGGAATGCGATCCTAAATCGTTTTCCAGTTTTTGGCGAACCGTCAAACTGATCCTGTTCCATCCGAGTCAGGCCTTCCTGCAGATGCGCCGCACAGGTTTGGGAGAGCCCCGCATCTTTGCGGTTTGCGGCGGCCTGATCGGCGGCCTGCTCACAGCCTGCTACAGCGCGGTGATCCAATTGACCCTGGTGGGCGCCATCAGCGGGCTGGGCGGCGCGGGCGGCCAGGATCGGGCAGCCCTTTCGGGCATGATTCTGATGCAAGTGGTGCTTGGCTTCATGCAGGGCGTCCTGGGCGGGACGGTCGGCATGGTCCTTGGCGTCTTTATGGGAGGCGTCATTATTCACCTGCTGCTGCTGCTGTTCCAGGGCGCGAACTACTCCCTTGAAACGACCCTGCGGGTGGTAGCCTATGTTGGCGGCGCTGCCGCGCTGCTCCAGGTCATTCCCGTCGCGGGGGCACTCGGGACCGTGATCGTGAGCCTGATCCACGAGATCATCGGCCTGAGCGTGGCGCACGAGACCACGAAAGGCAAGGCGGCCGCCGCTGTACTGCTGCCGCTGCTGGTCTGTTGCGGCCTGCTGGCGTTGCTGGTTGGGCTAGGCGTCTTCCTGATGGTCCAAGGCGCAGGGGGCCGCTGGAACGGATGACCCGTCAGACTGGAAAGCCTGACCTACTTGAGGACGCCTTCCAGAGGGCTGCTGGCGGTGGCGTAGAGCCGGCGCGGAATGCGCCCGGAGAGATATGCCAAGCGGCCGGCCTCGACGCCGGCCCGCATGGCTCGGGCCATGCCCAGCGGATCTCGAGCGTGGGCGATGGCCGTGTTCAGCAGGACCCCATCCACGCCCAACTCCAGCGCCTCGGCCACATCGCTGGCGGTGCCCACACCCGCATCGACGATGACCGGGTAGTCGGGGTCACCGTCTTTCAGATACTCCAGACAGATGCGGAGGTTGTTGGCGTTCAGGATGCCCTGGCCCGAACCGATGGGGCTGCCGGCCGGCATCACCGACACGGCACCCGCTTGCTTCAAGCGGCGCGCCGTCACGGGATCGTCCGTCGTGTAGCAGAGGACCTGAAACCCTTCGGCCACAAGTTTCTCTGTGGCTGCGACCGTCGCCACGGGATCCGGCAGCAACGTCTTCTTGTCGCCGAGCACCTCCAGCTTGACCCAATCCGCGCCGGGATTCTCCAAACCCAGCAGGAGCTCCCGACCCAAACGAGCCGTGCGAAGAGCGTCTTCGGCGGTGAAACAACCGGCCGTGTTCGGCAGCAGCGTGTAACGTTTCAGGTCCAAGTAGTCCAGAATGTTCCGGCCAGCGCTGTCCACCAGCCGCTCGCGGCGCACCGCCACGGTGACGCAGTCGGTGCCGGATAACTCCAGCGCCTCACGCATGATCTCGTAGGTCGGGTACTTGCCGGTGCCCACGATCAAACGGCTGTGCAGCGTATGTCCGCCAATGCGAATGGTGTCGAGCGGCCGCGTCTGGTCTTCCGTCGGATTTGCCATCGTCGTTGGTTCCATTGCTAAAGTACCGGGGCGAGGGAGTTATGCTTCACCCGATCCGGTGGATGGATCAGCCCCCGCCGACAAGCGTCACGATTTCCAGCCGATCGCCGTCGTGCAGGATCACGTCCGGGTGCCGCTGACGTGGCACGACGTCCAGGTTCACCTCGACGGCCACGTTCCGGGCCTCCAGCTCCAACTGCTGCAGCAAGGCGGCGACCGTGGTCTGGGCCGCGAGGTCGTGCGGCTCTCCGTTCAGAAAGATTTTCATCAGCCGCTACTCGCGAATAGCCAGAGCGCGCGCTTTACCGGCGCCCAGCTTCTTGAGAGTCCCCGTCTGTGGCGTCGCCGTCTTGAACATGGTCGAGTTGAAGACCACGCCGTAGGCAGCGAAGTTTCCGGTGTTCGCATCCGCCACGTAAACGACGGAGCTCGCCGGCATGAGCACGTTGGCTCCGCGCCGAAAAGACGCCATTCCCGTGACCATCACGTAGTTGGGCTTCTTGCCTTGTTCCACGCCCAAATCAGCCAGCACGTTATACTTGAACTGCGCGACGAAGGCGGCCGCCTGCGGGCTAAGCACCCAACACTGCAGATCGCCCGTCAGGTAATCCAGCAGGAAGACGCCTTCCATTGTTTCGTCGAACATGCCCGTCGCCATCGCGAAGCTGTCACCGCTGTGGGATCCCGAAGCATGCAGCAGCGTCTCGGGCATCTGCAGGATGGGGGCCGGCTGCGAATGCACGCCCACCAAGGCACCCACCAGCATTCCCACGCCGACCAACAGTCCCATCGTCAAACCGAGGCTTAACATCAGAACAGGACGGTGAGCAAAGAACTTGGACATAGCGCGGTCTCCTCAACAGGTTCAGAAAATAGCTTGGGGATCATTCTAGGATGCCCGAAACGGCGAAGCAACTAGTGCAGCAGATATCGATCAAAGTCGAAGTAGCAGACCAGGATCATCAGGCTCAGCAGGCACACGATGCCGATCAGGGTCAGCGTGATCTGTAGTTTTTCGTCCACCGGTTTTCCGCGGATCCCCTCCGCCGCCAAGAACACCATGTGGCCGCCGTCCAACGCCGGAATCGGCAGGAAATTCAGCACGGCCAGGTTCGCGCTCAGCCACGTCAGGAACAGCAGTAAGTTCGGGACGCCGTGGGAAGCCTCCGAGACGGCCGCCCCAATAATCGCGCCCGGGCCACCCAAGTTGCCGATGGGGATTTCTTTGGTGAGGAGCCGCTTGAGCACGCCCAACACCTCGAACGATCGGACTTTCGTCTCGCGCAACCCCAAGCGAAGCGCTTCGCTCCAGGACTGCACCGTCCGCACCTGGGTCAGGCGCTGGAACGCCAAGCCCCGCGAGGCCTCGTACCACTGGTCCGCATCGACCGGCGTGACGGTGACCGTCGAGTCTTCGTCCCCGCGGCGATAGGTCAGTTTCACGTCCATCTTCGGCAAGGCGTATTGCAGGCCACTTTGGAAAGCCGGCCAATTCGTCAGCTCGTCGTCCAAGGCTATGGATTGGAAATACGACTTGGGAAACAACTCCGCCAGCTTGTTGTCCGAGCCTTTCTCGAGCGGAAGCACCTGAGCCTTGATGAGTTGGTCTCCCGGACGCAGCCCGGCCCGCGCCGCAGGACTGCCGGGTTCCACCGCTTGCACGACGTTCTGCACAGCGACGGCCACGCCCAGTGACTCCAGGCCGAGCCACGAACCAGGGCCGATGGTGTCTTCATACGTCGACGGCGGTTGAGGCGTCACCAGCAAGAGTATCGGAACCTGTTGATCCTTGCGCTCGACGCGAATCTCGATCTCTTGACCGACCAACGGCAGCAATCGCTGCGCCAGCGTCAGCGGGTCGCCCACCGCTTGACCGTTTACGGACACGAGCACGTCGCCCACACGAAAACCGGCTCGATCGGCGGGCGCACCACGGCGCACGCCCATCACCGGTCCGATCTTCAGCGCCAGTCCCAGCACGCGTTTCGGGGTGGGCGGCAGGCTGACGTCGAAGCGTTCCGCAGCGGCCGGCGTGTGGGTCTTGTCCACCGGCGTAGGAAGACGCTGGATGGTCAGGGTGATGGGTTCGGTCAAGCGTTGGGCCAAGACGGCTTCCAGCTGGTAGCTGAGGATCGCGTCGAGGGTCGCGTCGCGAGGCAGTTCCACACCGTCGACGGCCACGATCTCGTCGTCGGCTTGCAGCTTCCGATAGCCGGCACTGCGGTAACGCGAATCCCCTTCCGGCGCCAGGTGCACCAGTTTGGTAGTGTTCGGAGGGCGGACGCCCAAGGTGGCCGGTCGCTCGACGTCCTTCACGTTCTTGAAACGTCCGGTCGGTCGCAGGCTGTCCCATTCCGGTTCTGCTTGCCCCCGGCGCCGGATCAGCAGGTCTAAGTCCTGATCGGGGCCGTTGAGCATGATGTTCGACATCAGATCCTTGTCGAACCGTAGGCCCTCATCCTCATGGCCTTCCCGGCCAATCTGAATGATCTTGTCTCCGGCGCTCAGACCAAGGACCCAAGCCGGATCGCCCGCCGCGGTACCGCCGACGATGCAGGGCACGTAACTGATGCCGGACCGGTAAGCGATGGCCGCGAAAATCACGGCAAATAGCAGGTTCATGATCACGCCGGCGGAAATGATAGTCATCCGCTGCCAGACCGGCTTGGCAGGATAACTACGCGGGTCCAAGACGTGCTTCCGGGTCTCAGAACTCGCATCGCCGCTGGCGGCGGAACCCGCCACGTTGGTGACCAGTGGGCCATCGGCCGCGGTCGACCCCTCGGCGGGCGGACTGGGCAACTTGATGCGTTCATTCTCGCGGGCTTGGCCGGCAGGATTGTCGTCCTGCCCCAACATCTTCACGTACCCGCCCAGCGGCAAGACACCCATGCCGTACTCGGTTTCGCCCCACCGGAATCGGCACAAGGCCGAAGGTAGTACCAACCGGCCGAACTTCAAGGGGATATCGAAGCCGATGTAGAATTTCTCGACTTTCACCCCGCAGGCTTTGGCGGCCAGGAAGTGTCCCAGTTCATGCACAAAAATCAACAGGCCCACGGCGATCAGGCCTTGGATAATCGTCCAGGCCTTCGGCAGGATACTGCTGAGGTCCGCAATCAAGCACCAATCCACTTGTCCATCTCCTTCCGCGCCCAGGCGTCGAGTTCCAGCAGTTGCTCCAGCGAAGGGCTCGGGTCGTAATTGTGATGTTCCAGGACTGCCCGGCAAGCGGGCACAATTTCTGTAAACCGCATTCTCGCTTCGAGAAACCGGGCGACGGCCGCCTCGTTCGAGGCGTTCAGAACCGCACCCGCCGTCCCCCCACGCCGCGCCACCTCATAACCCAATCCCAACGCTGGGAAGCGGTCCAGGTCCGGCGGTTGGAACTCCAGCGACCAACGGGAGGTGAAGTCCAGTTTGGCCGCGGGACACTCCCACCGTTGCGGATACGTGAGGGCGTATTGGATAGGCAATTTCATGTCCGGCGGACTCAGCTGCGCCAACACGGATCCGTCGCGAAATTCTACCAAGGAGTGAACGATCGATTGGGGATGCACCACCACCTCGATCTGCTCCGCCTGCAGGCCAAATAGCCAGCGTGCCTCGATGATCTCCAAGGCTTTATTCATCATCGTGGCCGAGTCGATGGTGATCTTCGGGCCCATCTCCCAGGTCGGATGCGCCAGAGCCTCCTCCCGCGTGACGTGCTCCAACTGCTCCCGCGTGTGTTCCCGAAACGGCCCGCCGCTGGCCGTCAGGATGATTCGTTTCAGGTCCTCTCGCCGACCGGCCTGCAGGGCCTGAAACACGGCGCTGTGCTCGCTGTCCACGGGCAGGATCGTGGCGCCGCAGGCATTGGCCCGCTGCATGACCAAAGGACCTGCCATGACCAGCGTTTCTTTATTCGCCAAAGCCAAAGTCTTGCCGGCTTCAAGGGCGGCCCAGGCTCCCCGCAATCCGGCGCTACCGACAATGGCTGCCACCACCACGTCGACGTCCGGGTGGGACGCCAGTCGCTCCACGCCGTCTGCCCCCACCAGCAGTTCCGTCTCCGCCGGCAGGCCGCTCCAGTCGAACTGACGGGCGGCTGGCCCATCCGTCGCCACGGCCCAACGCGGACGAACAGCCTGCGTCTGGACCAACAGACGTTCAAAACTGCGATGTGCCGTCAGCCCCAACACCCGCAATCTTTTCCCCGCTGCCGCCGCAACCTCCAACGTGCTGCAACCGATGCTTCCCGTCGAGCCGAGGATCACGATGTTGCGAACGTCGTCGTGGGAGGTCATGCGATTCGATGATGAATGAATTAACGCTAGGCCCGCTATGGACTTCCGATAGGCAACGCATTCTAGAGCCGGACTTCTCTGGGGGCAAGCCGGATTGCGTATTGCGGTTTGCGGTTTGCTGATTATGGATTACGGCTTACGGGGTCGAGCCTTCCGGCCAGCGGGGCGTATAATGACTGCGTTGTCGTTTGACCGCAAGGCGTACGCGTTGGGCGACGCGCACGACACTCGCAAGCGGTTATCCGGCTTGCAGTTAGACAGGTCAATCGCGAACGGTATAATCAACGCCAGGCTTTCCAGCCTGACTGAAGCAACGTCGCGCTCAAAGGCTTGACGACCAGGACGTGACGACCAGGAACGGAATAGAAATATGGATCAAGACGACGGCTCCCCGCGCAGATCGAGCGATCAGAAACCGCTTGGTAATCAGAACTTGCTGCTGTATCTGGTCATCGCCGGCGTGGCGGTCATGGCGGCGGCGATGCTGCTGGTCAACCATGCACCGCACGAAATCGGTTACTCAGATTTCTGGCGTCTGGTGGAAGCCAACCGACGCGACGATAACGGCCGGTTGACGGGTGGCGACGGCTCTCTGATCGTCGCAAGCACGTCCCCAGACGACACCGTCAAGAAAGTTCGCTACAGCAATCTTCGCGAGATTCGCTCCGGCCAGCAAGGCATCAGCGGCAAGGTCGACCGGGAGATTCTGGAACCTTCGTCCCCGGCGAACAAACTCCAAGTCGGCTTGGCGTTTCGCACCTACAAAACCGAGTCGGGCAACGAAGACAACCAACTGTTTCAGAAACTCCGGGAATACCACATTCCGCACTCGATCGAAGCCGGTCCCAGCATTTGGAAGTCCTACGCGCCGATGCTGCTGGTCTCCGGACTGTTCATTCTGTTGTTCATCGTGATGATGCGGCGGTTGAGTGGGGCCGGTTCGCCGATGTCCTTCGGCCGCAGCCGCGGAAAGCTGTATGCCCAGGAAGACATCGGCATCAACTTCAACGACGTGGCGGGCATCGATGAAGCGGTCCAGGAAGTCCGCGAAGTGGTCGACTTCCTGCGCTCTCCCGAGAAGTATCAGCGGCTGGGCGGCCGTATTCCGAAAGGCGTGCTGCTGGTCGGACCGCCGGGCACGGGAAAAACCCTGTTGGCGAAGGCGATCGCCGGGGAGGCCGGGGTGCCCTTCTACAGCCTGTCCGGCAGCGACTTCGTCGAGATGTTCGTGGGCGTCGGCGCGGCTCGCGTGCGGGATCTGTTCCAACAAGCCGTGGCCAAGGCGCCGTGCATCATCTTCATCGACGAACTGGACGCCCTGGGCAAGACCCGCGGCGGCAGCATGATCGGAGGCCACGACGAGCGGGAACAGACGCTCAACGCGCTCTTGGTCGAGATGGATGGTTTCGAGCCCAATACCAGCGTCATCGTGGTGGCTGCCACCAATCGGCCGGAGACGCTGGACAGCGCTTTGCTGCGGGCCGGCCGGTTCGACCGGCAGGTGCTGGTCGATCGCCCGGATATCCGCGGTCGCGAAGACATTCTCAAGGTCCACGTCAAGAACGTGAAACTGGACGCCTCCGTCGACCTCCGGCAAGTCGGGGCCATCACGCCCGGTTTCGTCGGCGCCGATCTGGCTAATCTGGTCAACGAGGCCGCGTTGTTGGCGGCCCGCAACGAGAAGAACTCCGTGGGCATGGCCGAGTTCAACGAAGGCGTCGAACGCGTCACGGCGGGTCTGGAGAAGAAACAGCGGGTGATGAGCGACGACGAAAAGCACCGCGTCGCCTACCATGAGTCAGGACATGCGCTGGTCGCTTTCAGCTTGCCCAACACGGATCCGGTCCACAAGGTCTCCATCATCCCCCGCGGGTTTGCCGCCCTGGGTTACACCATGCAGCGGCCCGCAGGCGACCGGTTCCTGATGACCATGTCCGAGTTGGAGAGCCGTATCCAAGTGCTCTTGGCAGGCACGATCACCGAGGAGCTGATCTATCAGGACGTCAGCACCGGCGCCCAAAACGACCTGGAACGCGCGACGGGTATCGCCCGCAGCATGGTCATGGACTTCGGCATGAGCCGTTTGGGACGCGTGAATTATCGCGAATCCAATCCCTCGGCGTTCTTGGCGGCTGCGGGCGGGGAGGAACGCTTGCGGACCCACAGCGAGAAGACGGCGCGCGAGATCGACGAGGAAGTCCGGCGGATTATCGAGGATGCGATCCAACGGGTCCGGCGCATTCTGGAAACTCGCCGCGCGGCGTTGGATGCTATGGCACATCGCCTGATCGAAGTGGAATCGATCGATGCGACGGAACTCCAGAAAATCATCGAAACCAGTTCCCCGGGCCCGCTGATTGTGCCCGGCACCAGCGACGTCCCCCCCGCCCGGTCTCCCGAACCGCGTGCCGAGACCGCCGACATCGCGCCCGTCGAGAGCCCGTTGTAAGACGGCGAAGCCGCCGCCCAGCAGGACGGAAATCTCGTAGTGACGCCCACGAAATAACTTCCTCGTTTGTTCTGGGGGTGTCGCGAATACCGGCCGCAACTGGTGAATGCCCCCGGCTTGCCCCTCGTCCTTAACCACAACTCTTCCGCCCCAAAGGGGCATTAACAAACCAGCCCAGAGCGTCGCGGCGACAGCCGCAGAACGCCGCCCTGGGCACAGGTTCGATCTATCCCGGTAGCCCTGAAGGGGCGAAACAAATCGGTTCCTCTCACGCGCATCGTTCGTCAGATGGGCCAAGGCTTGTTTCGCCCCTTCAGGGCTGGCGTTCCCGAGACTCCCCGAACCCAGGGCGTCGCTCTGCGGCTGTCGCCGCGACGCTCTGCCCTGGGCTGATTTGTTTTGCCCCTTTGGGGCGGAAGAGTAGCGGATCACGCCGGCCTCCGCCGGGAAGCCTTCCCCAGCCCCAAACGCAGAATAGAACCAGGATCAAATCAATTGGTATTGACAGGCACAAACTGAACACGCCAGGTCAGACGTACAGATTTCAGTTTTCGCGGGCAGCAGGCTTTCCCTAGGCTTGG
>JAPLNJ010000434.1 GCA_026692885.1 Planctomycetota bacterium
TGCGGAATCCTTTGCCCCCCTGGGATGCCGTGGCTGCCGGGAGCTTTTTTTTTGCGCCGAGCGTGTGGCATGCCCAGGAGTGCTAGTGAAGCCTGCTTAGACAGCAACGCCGCCGCCGGGAGATTCCAGCGAATCATCCCCAGTCGAGGCTGGCTTCGGCCGATATCGATGGATGAGCCTTTCTCTATTTGCGGAGCATGCGTCCCATGCCGGAGATTGACCTAGCCACCACGATCCACCAATGGGCCAACGACATTCTTGTGTGGATTGGCTTCGGCACCGTCGTCGGGCTGTTAGCAAAAGCCATCATGCCAGGGCGAGATCCTGGCGGAGCGATTGCCACCATGCTCATGGGAATTGGCGGAACGATCATCGGCTGCGGCGGGATGGCCCTGGTTTTTGAAGGGCATCGCATCACTCCACTGAGTCCGTTGGGATTTGCCGCAGCCACAGGTGGCGCTTTCATGATCCTGGCGTTTTACAAACTCTTGGCAGGGTACTGGATCGTCGAAGGTGGAGAAATTCCCCCCGCCCGTCTGCGTGAGCCCTACTACCGACGTCGTCGCCGCCGCAATTACGCGACTATAGACGACGAATAGCCTCTGCCCGAGAATCCCCAAATTCTCCAATTCTGGTCTGTTGACCATCTTCCTGGCTTGGGATAAAGTGTCGCAGTTCGATCGTGGGCGTGCGTTCGAGAGCGCGACTGTGGGCAAAGGGAACGCGGTGCGTTTCTTTCGCCGGCCTCTTGAGCATGGTTCGACTCGGAAGTAATTTGGCCTTCCTGGCGTCAATGCACTCTCCAGACAATCGTCACCCAATCGCCATTGCGGCCGAGTGGGTCTCGCGAATCACGGCCATAGCGTTGGAGATCCTGATCTTCATTTGGCTGGGAAGTTGGTTGGATGCCACGCTGGGAACCGTGTTTTGGGCTCCGATCGGTCTCGTGGTTGGTCCTGTGCTTGGTTTTTGGCATTTGCTGGCCATCACCAGGGTGACGCCACAGAAACGGACTCCGCGGAAAGAAGATACGCAATCGTGACTGGTGCTGACTCCGTCAACCCGAATTCTCTCCGGCGTCCACCGAGACTGTGGGCCGCGTGCGCCGCGCTGACCGGGGTCACGCTGTTAGCGCTCGCGGTTATTGGCTGGCTGGGCTATTCCGTTAGCGGCGTCGTGGGAGTGTGGGCAGCTGCTACGGCGGCAGGCGTGTGCTGGTTCGGGGCGACGATTGCCTTGGTGCTGGTCGGCGTTTCGCAGGCCGCCAAGCAGGCCGTCAGCCGCGTGCTCGCAGGAATGGCATTTCGCATGGGATTGCCACTGGTGGTCGGCTTGATTTTGGATCGTCGCGGAGGCCCGTTGTCAGAAGCCCATGTGTTTGGGATGATAGTCGTGTTCTATTTGATCACCCTAGTTGTCGAGACATGGTTGGCTTTGCGACTCGTAGCGCCGGCCGCCAAGCGGACCCCCGTGACAGAGGCTTCCTGAGGTATGGCGTCCCCCGTCCTGCACATCAAAGACGCATATTTCTTCGAGGTGCCAAAGTTTCTTTGGCCTTCGGATCGCCGTGCGAAGGCGGACTTCCCTGATGTTTGGATCCGGCTGGATCCCGATTTCCAGTTGTGGGAGGCGCAACGTCTGCAGGAGGCACTCGCGAAGGTTAGTTCCACGACTCCGGCGTGGTCCGAACTGCAGCAGACGTATCTGGCCTGGAAGGCGCAGCCCGACAATTTCGGTAAGCCGTTGAGTGGGATGCTGGACGAAGCCTACACGTCGGACCGGAAAAAATGGGAAGCGGAGAACACGGCAGAGAAAAAGGCGGACAAGAACTACGCCGACAAGCCATTCTCGGCTTGGCTGGATGCGAACCCCACGGACCACCCTTGGTTTGACTGGCAGATGAGCGAGCCGGGGTTCCAGGAGACGTGGGGCAGTGTCAAACGCGAGGCCGAAGGTGTCGCCAAGTATCTCGCGGATCCGCAGGTGAAGGGGTGGTCGGAAGAGACCGTGGCGGGCTACAACCAGGCCCTCCGCGGCAAGATTCTGATCCCGCAGCCGTTCGGCCAATTGCGCAACCTGCACGAGCCCCACTCGGGCCTGTGCATCTCCAAGTTCATGATCATCGAGGTGGTGGTTGCCCTGGTGCTGGTGGCGGTGTTTTCCTGGCTGGGGAAAAAGGCCGCGGCGGGCGGTGCGCCGCGCGGGCGGTTGTGGAATCTGCTGGAGGTCTTCCTGGTCTACTTGCGCGACAAAGTGGCCCGTCCCGCCATCGGCGAGCACGACGGCGACCGCTTTGTCCCGCTGCTGTGGACGATCTTCATGTTCATTCTCTGCTGCAACCTCTGCGGGATGCTGCCGTGGGTCGGAGCGCCGACAAGTTCCTTCGGCGTGACCACGGGACTGGCCGCCGTGACGTTTGCCACAGGGCTCGGCTGCGGCGTGCGGAAGTTCGGGCCGCTGGGATATCTTCTCAATCAAATCCCCCATATCGATTTGGTATTTCCCTTCGGGCTGGTGATCAAAGTGGGGATCCTGTTGATCGAGTTGCTAAGCTTGTGCATCAAGCATGTGGTCTTGGCCATTCGTCTGTTGGCGAACATGTTCGCCGGTCACTTGGTCTTGTTGGGGATCATGGGTTTGGCGTTTGGAGCCAGCGCCGCGATCAGTTTCATTGGGGCGCCGAATTGGCAGTGGTGGGTTACCGCGGCGGTCGCGGTGGTCGCGTCCACGCTGTTTAGTTGCCTGGAGTTGTTTGTGGCATTCCTCCAGGCTTACGTTTTCACGTTCTTGTCCGCCTTGTTCATCGGCGCAGCAATTCATCACCATTGATGATTCGGTGTTGGTGGCAACAAGCACGACGAAGAGGTTTTGCAAAAGGAGATCGATTCCGTGAACAAGTTTGCGAAAGTCCTGTGGTTGGGTCTGGGCATGTTGTTGGTGTCGGCGGCTCCCGCGTTCGCAGCCGGAGGACCGGGGGGCACAGGCATGGACTTGTCTAAGGTGGGCGTTGGCTTGGTCGTGATCGGTGCCGGCTATGGCATTGGGCGATTGGCGGCCAGTGCGTACGAGGGCATGTCCCGCCAGCCCGAGGTGGCCGGCAGCATCACGACGGCCATGATCATCGCGGCGGCGTTGATCGAAGGTTTCACGTTTTACGCTTTGTTTATTTGCAGTCAGTAGGTTCGCGCCGGATCACGCTAAGAATTCGGGGATTGCTTGAGGAACATGGCTGTGGTAGTTCGTACCGTTGGTAGATTCACTGCCGGTTTGTTTGGCTTGATCCTGGCCGTGGGGTGCGTGACCGCGCGATCCGCCGTGGCAGCCCCCGCCGAAGCGGCGGTGGACGTGGCCGCGGAGGCTCCGCCAGCGGCTACAGCGGAAGGCGTGAAGTCCAGTGCGGCGGAAGAGGCCGAACCTGCTTCCGGCCACGGGACGAAGCACGTCCCCCATGATCCGTATGACCTGGCCCACGCCAACGCCAGTTCCGAACAGGGAAATCCGGCGGAGTGGCGGTATGACATATCGCTCTGCACGTTCGTCGTGTTTGTGGCGCTGCTGACGATCCTGGGCCGGTTCGCTTGGACGCCGATCATCAAGGGGTTGGACAATCGCGAAAAGTTCATTGCCCGTCGGATCGAGGAGGCGCGCCAGAGTGCCGAACAGGCGGCGGCCGAGTTGAAGGCGTACCGTGACCAGATGGCGTCCGCCGCTCAAGAGGCATTGGAGATCGTGAACCGAGCCCGCAAGGATGCTGAGGCGGTCGCCGAAAAGGTCCACCAGGAAGCCCAGCAGACCGCGGTTCGTGAGCGTGAGCGGGCGATTGCGGAGATCCGTGCGGCCAAGAACGCGGCCTTGCGGGAAGTCGCCCGTAAGGGTGCCGAGTTGGCCGTGACGCTCGCCGGTCGGATCGTGCGACGGGAGTTGCGGACCGACGATCACACCGCTTTGATTACCGAGGCGTTGGAGCAGTTCCCCAGCAGTAACTAGTTGTAGGTCAGGCTTTCCAGCCTGACGCATTGTAGGTTAGGCTTTCCAGCCCGGCCTCTTGAAATACTCGACTCAGAACTCGTCAGGCTGGAAAGCCTGACCTACCCAAAATACTCGACGTAGAACTCGTCAGGCTGGAAAGCCTGACCTACCTATGACCGAAACTGTCCCAACACCTACGGTATTTGACACCGACCAGCAGCACGTCGGCGGCGTGTACGCCCAGGCCCTGCTTGGAGCGGTCGTCAAGTCGGGCCTCGCCCGGCAGATCCTGGAGGAAATGGATTCCTTCGTGGTTGACGTGTTGGATCGGCTGTCCTTGCTGGAGGCGACTTTGGCGTCGCCTCGTGTGCCGCTGGAGACCAAATACCGCCTGCTGGACAAAGCCTTGGGCGCCCAGATGTCGCCCCTGTTGCTGAATACCATCAAAGTGATTTGCCGTCACCGGCGGTTTGACTGTTTGCGAGCCATCCGCCGCGCACTCCACGAGCAGTACGACAAACTGTTGGTCCGCGTCGAGGTCCAGGTCCGCTCGGCCCAGCCGTTGCCCGCAGCGTTGCGGGTCGCCGTAGTCGCGCGCATGGAGACCATGCTTGGCGCCGAAGTGAAGCTGATCGAATCCGTCGATCCGAATTTGATCGGCGGCCTTGTGGTGCGTGTCGGAGACAAAGTGTACGACGCGAGCGTCGCCAATTGGCTGGTGCGGCTGCGCAAGGAAGCTATCGAGAAGACCGCTGAAACCATCAAAGAAGCGCTGGAGCGATTTGAAATCGCGGAGTGAAGACAACGATGAAGTTCAACGCAGATGAAATTGCCAGTGTCCTGCAGACGGAGATCGAGCAATTTGAATCTCACGTCGATGTGCGGGAAGTCGGCACGGTGTTGGAGGTGGGCGACGGAATCGCCCGTGTCTATGGCCTGTCGGGGGTGATGGCCAACGAGATGGTCGAATTCCCGAACGGGGTCCAGGGATTGGCCTTCAACCTGGACGAGAACAGCGTAGGCGTGATCATCCTCGGCGATTACCTCAAGATTAACGAAGGCGACGAGGTCCGGGCGCTGGGACGGCTGCTGTCGGTTCCCGTCGGCGAGGCCGTGCTGGGGCGCGTGCTTGATCCGTTGGGGAATCCACTGGATGGCAAAGGGCCGGTGGAGACCAGCGAGCGCCGTCCCGTGGAATTGATCGCCACGGGCATCGCGGAACGCCAGCCGGTCAAGGAATCGCTCCAAACCGGTCTGAAAGCCGTGGACGCGATGACGCCCATCGGCCGCGGCCAGCGCGAGTTGATCATTGGCGACCGCAAAACGGGTAAGACGGCAATCGCGCTGGACGCGATCGTGAATCAACGCGATTCCGGCGTGAAGTGCTTCTATGTGGCCATCGGCCAAAAGGACTCCTCGGTGGCCGGAGTGATCGCTCAACTGGAGAAGCATCACGCCCTGGAATACACCACGGTGATCGTGGCGGGAGCAAGTTCCCCGTCACCGCTGCAGTACGTGGCGCCCTACGCCGGGACGGCGATGGCTGAGTACTTCATGTTCAACGGGCAGCATGCGCTGATTGTATACGACGATTTGTCAAAACAGGCCGTGGCCTACCGCGAATTGTCGCTGCTGATGCGGCGGCCACCCGGACGCGAGGCCTATCCGGGGGACGTGTTCTACTGCCACAGCCGCTTGTTGGAGCGTTCGGCCAAACTCTCGAAGGAACTTGGTGGCGGATCGCTGACGTCGCTGCCGATCATCGAAACCCTGGAAGGCGAAGTTTCGGCCTACATCCCGACGAACGTGATCTCGATTACCGACGGTCAGATCTACCTGCAGCCCGACTTGTTCTTCGCCGGCCAGCGACCCGCCATGAACGCGGGTATTTCTGTGTCGCGCGTGGGTGGTGCCGCCCAGATCAAGGCGATGAAGAAAGTGGCTGGCGGTCTGCGGCTGGACTTGGCCTCCTTCCGCGAACTGGAGGCATTTGCCCAGATGGGAACGGAACTGGACGCTGCCACCCAGTCCCGCCTGGACCGGGGCTACCGCATGGTGGAATTGCTGAAGCAACCGCAGTATCAGCCGATGCACGTGATCGACCAGGTGCTGAGCATTTACGCCGGCACACGCGGCTACCTGGACCAAGTGCCTGTCAGTGAAGTCAGCGGTTGGGAACGCGACTTCCTGCAATTCATGCATGATCGTAAGGGTGGCGAGTTGTGGAAGAAGCTCGCAGCCCTGCAGGACCTGAGTTCGGAACTGGAAAACGAACTCAAGACGGCGCTGGAGGAATTCCAACTAGCCCGTACGCGTCGCCAGGAGTCGGTGAAGTGACGAAGACCCCCGAACACGCACGTTTTGCTGCGGCATAACATCCTTTGCTGATTACCCCACATGGCCAAAGCGCGAGCCCTCGACAAACGCCGCAAGTCCGTCCGCAACATCCGCAAGATCACGCGGACGATGGAGTTGATCGCCAACGCGCGGTTCAAGAAGGCGATGGACCGGGCGGTCGCGGCGAATTCCTTTGCACAGCGGATTACGGAGCTAGTGGCAGCCGTCGTTGAGACCGGCGTGCAGGTTCAGCATCCACTGCTGGAAGCCCACGCCACGGTGAAGCACGCGGCGCTGTTGGTGCTGACGGCAAACCGCGGTCTGTGCGGCGGCTACAACAGCGGCGTGCTGCGGGCTGCGGGCGCGCGCTGGACAGAGTTAAAGGCCGAGGCCCCCAACGTCAGCGTGGAAGTCGCTGGTAAGCGGGGGATTGCCGGTTTGCGCTATCGGGGGGTGCACCTTGATCAAGCCTACACCCACTTCGGCGATGAACCCAAGTTCGTCGACGTGGACGTGGTCGCCGGCCGACTGATGGACGCCTACATGGTGCACGACTTGGACCGGCTGGACGTGGCTTATACCAAGTTCATCAACGCGTCCAAACAAGTCGTGGTCGTGGAGACACTGCTGCCGCTGGGCGGTCTGGGGGTGGAAACCAAGCCGGCGAGTCAGGCGGACACAGCGGCGTCGTCACGTGAGATGCGTTACGACTTCTGGCCTTCCGCCGAGAGCATCCTGCACGAGGTTGTGCCGGCCTGCTTCCAAGTCAGACTCTTCAAGTGCTTCCTGGACGGCAGTGTCAGTGAACAGATTGCTCGCATGGTGGCGATGAAGTCGGCGACCGAAAACGCTTCCGATATGATCAAGCGGTTGTCGACGGCGTACAACCGAGCGAGGCAAGGACAGATCACCAATGAAATCATGGAAATTATCGGAGGCGCGGAGGCGCTGAACGCGTAACTCAAGGAGTACTGATGGCCACAGCAACAGCAGCCAAGAGAATCGGTCGTGTCACGCAAGTCATCGGCTCGACTTTCGACGTGGAGTTCCCGCAGGAATACCTGCCGGCGATTTACAGTGCGGTAAAGATCCAGTCGAACTACAAGGGAATCCAACTGAACCTGACCGGCGAGGTCCAGCAACAACTGGGCGGCGGGCGCGTCCGCTGCGTGGCGTTGGGCAGTACGGACGGCATGGTTCGCGGCATGGACTGCCTGGATACCGGCAAGCCGGTGTCGGTGCCGGTCGGCGCATGTACGTTGGGCCGCGTGTTCAACCTGCTGGGCGAGCCGGTCGATCATCGGGGCGACGTCCGGGCCGAGGAATACTGGCCAATCCACCGCGATCCACCGCCCATTGACGAGCTCTCCACCGGCACCGAATTGTTCGAAACGGGCATCAAGGTCATCGACCTGCTCACGCCGTTTGTACGTGGTGGCAAGGCTGGCTTGTTCGGCGGTGCCGGCTTGGGCAAGACGGTGATCCTGACCGAGTTGATCGCCCGCATCGCCAGCGCTCATGGCGGTTACTCGGTATTTGCCGGCGTGGGCGAGCGGACCCGCGAAGGCACGGATCTGTGGCTGGAAATGCAGGAAGCCAAGATCGGCGATACGGGGCGGCACGTGATTGATCAGACGTGCATGGTGTTCGGCCAGATGAACGAACCGCCCGGAGCCCGTCTGCGGGTCGGCCTGTCGGCGCTGACGATGGCCGAGTACTTCCGGGACACTACCGGGAAGGACACACTGCTGTTCATCGACAATATTTTCCGTTTCTCGCAGGCGGGCAGCGAGGTTTCGGCACTCCTCGGCCGGATGCCATCGGCCGTGGGTTATCATCCCACGCTGGCCACGGAGATGGGGGCTCTGCAAGAGCGGATCGCGTCGACCAGCAAGGGCGCGATCACCTCGGTGCAGGCTGTGTATGTGCCAGCCGATGATCCGACCGACCCGGCGCCGGCGACGGCCTTCGGTCAGTTGGATGCGTTTGTCTACCTGGAGCGGTCGATCACGGAAAAGGGGATTTATCCGGCGGTCGATCCGCTGGCTTCGTCCAGTCGCGTGCTCGATCCGCAGTATGTCGGCGAACGGCACTACCGTGTCGCGCGGCGCGTGCAGACGACGCTGCAGCGTTATCGCGAACTGCAGGACATCATTGCGATTCTGGGCATTGATGAGTTGAGCGAAACGGACAAGCAGGTGGTGCATCGCGCTCGCCGGATCGAGCGATTCCTGTCCCAGCCGTTCTTGGTCGCCGAGGTGTTCACCGGCAAGCCCGGGGAAATCACGCCGGTGGCGGAGACCGTACGCAGCTTTGAAGAAATCTGCGACGGCAAATGGGATCACTTACCGGAAAATGCCTTCATGTACGTGGGGGCGATCGAGCAGGCCGAGGAACAGGCTAAGAAGCTGGCCAAGAAATAGGTGCGTGTGCATGTCCAAGATCAAGTGTATGGTCGTCACTCCTGAGAAGACGTCGCTGGAGGAATGGACTGAGTTCGTGGTCCTGCAGTTGTATGACGGCGAGATCGGCATCGCCGCCGGCCACGCGCCTTTGATCGGCCGTGTGGGTTTTGGCGAGATGCGATTGCGGACCGGCGACAAGGTGACGCGGTACTATGTCGATGGCGGCTTTGTGCAGGTCGCCGAGAATGTGGTCACGATCCTGACTCGTCAGGCGGTTCCCGCCGGTGACCTCGACGCGTCGGCGGCTAGGCAGCAGCTGATCGAAGCCCGCGCACGTCCCGCTACCACGCCCGCCGCGTTGGAAATCCGCGAGCGTCTGGTCGCTCAGGCTCGGGCTCAGTTGCGAATGGCCGGGCACAACTAGGGTCTAGCTGATCAGCGCGGAGCCGACTTTCGCAAACTGACCATGGTTCGTTTCACCGCGACTCAACGGAGACTGCTGAATTAGTCGTGGGGTAAGCTTCCAGCTTGCCAAATGCGTAGCCGAGG
>JAPLNJ010000435.1 GCA_026692885.1 Planctomycetota bacterium
GGAAAGGAACTTGGCGTAGCTCACGGACGCAGCCGTTTGACGCATTCTCTTCGCACTGACGATCATGGATGACCTCCAAAGCGTTGGGGGCCACCCCAGCTGGGGCGGCCCTGTCAAGAAAAGACAGGACCGCCCGACGCCGGGCGGTCGTACGGGAACAACCGCCCACGCACGTCGCGAGGGCAAACACGCAGCCTGTGTCACGTCGGTGGCACGAGGCTGGTGGCAATACATAAGGCATTGCCGAACGAGTGGCCGGCGTCACGCGGGTGCCGATTCGTCCACACCCGCCCAAGTCCAAACGAAAAGCCCCGCTCCCAGCCGCAGACGCGGCCGAGAACGGAGGCTGTCGCCGGAATCGGTGAACCGCAGGAGCTATGCCCCTGGGTTCAAAGATTATGACACGGTTTTGCCCATAAATTCAGGCGTTTGCGGTGGCCGCGAGCAGCGTCCAGTGCGTCCATTACGTCCACTTTGCCGGCCCGCCTGGACGCAGTGGACGTGCTGGACGCAGTGTCGCCCTTCGGCCGCCGACGTGTACGACTTGTTTGCTACCGCGAGGGTTCGTTCCGGTATCCGCTGCCACTGGGCTGGGCGGAACACCTGGGAAATGGAGCGGTAGGCATTTGCTGAACAACAGCCCGGCTGGAACTCTCGGAGATAGCAGGCTTCTAATCGATCAGCACCTCCCTGATAGGCGGGCTGTTCCTGTGTCTTCAAAATCCCCTTGTTGGTCAATTGCTGGTACTGTGCTGCCGTTGGTCCAGTGTGTCAATCACCCCGTTGCTTGCCGCCTTGGGCTTTTTTCTGCGAGTCTTGGCTTCGATTCCGCCTTCGATTAGAAGTCTCCGAGTCTTTATGCGGAACCAGACCCTAAGACACAATGCCAGTCCTCCGGCGATCAGCAAGCACACCAGGTCCGTCTTGGAAAACATTGCCTTACTCCTTGGGGGGGTTGGTACTCATTGCCAGTCGCGTCCGCAGCTATCATCGGAGTGCTGGCACTTACCCCATCGGCACTTGCGGCACTAGAACTTCAGCAAAGCAGCAATTCCGAAGATTTCTGCTAATCTTCTGGTCGATCGGATTCGCGGCCAGAAAATGCTGCCGGAGAAGAAGTCGGGCCAAATTGCCGCTGGCTCACCACCTCATCGAAGTCCGCGGTCCATCCGCGGGACTGCACCACCCCACAACCTGCTACCACTGTCGGGATCTTCCTGTAGAATACGGTCGCCAAGTCAGACGGGTGGCCGACAGGAAAGCAGGCGACCCGTTGACCTCCGCGAGTGCGATCCGCAAGACACGATCACCCACGCAACCTGTGACACCCCGAATCAATCAGAAGTAGGGATGGTTTCGATGAAGACGATTGATCCCGCAAAATATGTCACCATGACAATTGACGAATCAGGCCGCCGAAGATTTGAGGCGTTTCTCGACCGCAATTATCCGGGGTGGCGAGAACGCGAGATTTTCCGGGAACGGAATGCAGGGACCATCACGCGACAGTGGCCGGTCGGGCAGGACGACATGGAGCGAACCGCGTTCTACCGGATCGACTACGTGGAGATTTCCGACGACTTCATCGACCTGGACTCGAACGATGAGGGCCAAATCCATCTCGGCAAGCACCTGATATGCGACATCGACGGAGACTTGACACCAGTTGCCCGATGGGCGGAGCGATAACCCCTCGTGAAGGACGGGCTCGGTTTAGTGTTCCACCTCCCGTTGCAGGAGCTTGACCTCATCGGGCGTGAGGTTGAACAGTCGGTACACACGATCGTTGAGTTCCGCGTCCGCATCCGCCAGTTCCTGGCTCAATCGACTGACTTCCGCCTGCTTTTCCTTGAGGTACGGCTCCCACTCGTCGGCCATCCGGGGATTCTTAAACGGGTCGGCCTTCAGCTTGAAGCTCGTCTTGAGAGCCGCCCCAAGCTGGTGCAGCGACAACTCCGACCACGCGTCGGCCTTCTGATTCAATTCGCCCAGGGCCTCGCCGTCGAGGTTCTGGCCGAATGTTGATACGAGCCGCCGCCGAAAGTTCTCCTGGGTGTCGTAGCGTTCCTGCCCAATCACGTTGCAACGCTCCGCCAGTCGAGCCACTGAGTCTCGATCTCCGTCTCCGCTGGGAGGAATGGGCAATTCCTCAATCCATTGCTTCTTGAGTCGATACTGCCAACGGTCCCCGCGGAGTCGCAGAGGTTGAGCCGTTTTGCTGATGAAGAACCACGTCGCCCACGACGCTAGGACACCCAACAGATAGTAGTCCCTGTCCGCTACCATGAATGCGGTATCACCGATGCAGTAGCCGCTCCGATCCAGATTGAACCGAGGCTGCTTGCATATATCAGGCCAGAAGACCTTGTCGTTCTCAAAGGCGTCCCAATAGCTACACGATCGCAGTTCCCACCAATACCGCCCTTGGTCCTGCCGCTTCTTCAACGCGAGCTCGTTCTCTTTCATGTGCTGGTACAGGCTCGGATAAGTGTTTGCGAATACGGTTTCGGCATCGCCGTCAACTCTTGACCAGGGCCAATCGAAGTCTCCGCTGGACTTCATACAGATCAACCACACGTCAGACCATGAGCAATGCCACTCCCGGATGTCCTGCCCTCGCAGGAATCGCCGGATGAGGGGCGAGCAAGTGGGATCATCGGTCACCAACTGCTCGCGTCGTGCCGTGTCAATCAAGTACACCTCGTTCAAGCCTGTCTTGACACCGTACAGGAACTTGCGGCCGACGTAATCTGTGAGCCGCTTGCCTCCGTTAGCGAGTTTCTTTCGCAGAGCCATTACCTCATCGGATTCAAGTTCCCATGCGTCGGCCCCCAAGTGTCCCGTGTCCATCACCGGGGCCGTAGCGATTACGTCTGATAGGTTCGCGGGCGGACTGCCCAGGGTCAGCCACTTGAACAAACGCATCGTGCCGCCAGGTGGTCTCTTGGTGAAGACCGTAATTGTCGGACGGATCATCTCCGCCCCTTGGAAGGGCTGAAACTCGCCGAAATCGACCATCGAATCGACCTTGGCACCCTCCGCGAGGCACTTGCGTAGGGGTGCCCCGAAGTTCCCGCGAACCCAACTACCAGACGTGATGAACCCCAACCGGCCGCCCGCCCGCAGCAACTCGACGCCAAGTTCGTAGAAGTAGACGAAAATGTCCGCCGTCCCGAAGTAACTCTTGAAACGCCGCTGCCAGTATGGCTTGTAGGCGGCAAGCCACTCTTGCCGGATGTACGGTGGGTTCCCGACGACCACGTCGAAGCCGCCCGCCGAAAAGACCTCCGGGAATCCTGCCCTCCAATCGAAGGCTTTCGGGTGGACGTTGGGATCGTCCACGACGCTGTTGCCGACGCGGATCGTGTGGTCCAGGCTTGTGAGTGTCTTGCCGCGTTTGGCGGTCTTGATCCACAGGCTCAGCCGGCAGATTTCGATAGCCTCCTCGTTCAGGTCCACCCCGTACAGGTTGTTCTGCAAAATCTGGCGGTCCAGGTCGAACAGAGTCTGGTGGCCTCGCAACTCCAGCAGGCGGTCGTTCGATGCCTGCAAGGCGGCGTGAAGTTGGTCGAAGGCTTCGATCAGGAATGCCCCGCTGCCGCACGCTGGGTCCACCAACCGGACCGTGCCCAACTCATCCTGCCACTTCTCCCAGAAACGGATCAGGGCCTCCCGCTGGGGCTTGTTGAGGGCGGGCAGATCGTACACGCGAGGATCGGCCAGGGCCTTGACTGCGGTGCCCGTGGCCTCGCCAAATTGGGCTTCCCGCAAGGCGTCAAAACGCTGCGTGAGCACCACGCCGAGCGTCTGCTCGACAATGTATCGGGTGATGAAGGCGGGCGTGTAAAAGGCACCCTCCTTCTTTCGCCGTGTCTTATGCTTCTCCTTCCCCTGCGGGGCGACCAGCCCATCGAGTTCGTTTCGCAACTGCTCCAGGTCGGTGATCGACTGCTCGAAGATGTGCCCCAGGATGTCCACGTCGATCACGCGGCCTTCTTGGGTATCGTCGGTGTCGGCGGCCACTTCGTAGGCGGAACGGTACTCATACTCGCCCAACTCGCGGAAATAGGCACATACGTCGTCGCCGATCTTCAGCCGGTCGATTACGGGGTCGTCGGCGAACAGCCCGCCGTTGTACGCGGGGATCTGCAACGTCTCGTTCCCAGCGTTGATTGAACGGAACAGCCCGCGGAAGTTCTCCCAGATCGGACGAGGGTTGAACGGATCGCGGTGCTCGAAAGCCCTCTTCAGCACGGCTTCCGGCAGTAGGCCCCTGTCTTCGCAGAACGCCGTAAACAACACGCGGTCGAGCACCTTTTGCGTTGCCGTCAGCACCTTGTGTCGGGACTCGTCGGAATTCGCCTCGCACAGGCTCTCGAAGGCGTCCTGCCGCATGTCCGCGTAGCGGAGGTAAAAGCCCTTCGTCAGTCGCTGGCCGACTTTTTCGGAGGCGGTGAGCAAGTCATAAAGGTGGCATCGGCCCTGGCCAGGCACGACCCGCTCGGCCGCCAGCAGGAAAACAAACTTCCTGAGCAGGCCCTCGTTGCTGGCCAGTTCTTCCGTGTCGAACCGTTCGTAGGTGTGCTGGTCGGAACCCTTGTGGTAGAGCCGCGTCTCGCGGATCGACGTGACCATGATCCAGTCGCAGGGGAGGTTGATGGCGTAGCGGTAGCTTTGATCTACCGCCGACATGCGGCGGCCGGCATGAGGGCGATCTAGTGGGTCCTTCGGTCCCTTCCCTTCCAGGGCAACGATGAACTGCTCCTTGCTTTCGCGGAAGTCGCCCAGCACCGCGTCGGCGTACTTCCCGTCCACCTGGACGTGCTTCTCCCGAGAGATGGTGTGGCGGTCGGGATCGTCTGCGGGGCGAGTGTAGCCCAGGACGCCGCAAAACACGTCCGTGAGGAAATCGTGCAGGATCTCCTGTTCCTTGAAACGGTCCGCCTTCCCGGAAGCCAGCATCTCGGCCCACTTGGCGAGGATCGTGCGGTAATCCTCTGCCGGCCTCGGCAACTGGAACTGCTTCAGGTGCGGACGTAGGGCATCGGGGCGAAACAGCGGTTTGGCTTCAACGGGCAAGGCACTCTCCCCAGTCAGGACACGGCAGCGACCGTCAATGTCAGCTAACGTCGCCCGTTCGGGTGACGAACGCCCTATCTTATCCGCCTGGGAGCGGATTGCCAGCGACCAGCCATCTCACGAGCACCCCTTGGCCGATGTGCTCGGGTGACGCAGGAACTCGAAGCGTCACGCTGGTCTGCCCACGGACAACTTAGCGGGCCTTTGCTAGGCTCTGGACGAGAGTCCTGAACGCATCGAAGCCGTAGCCGCAGAACTCCAGCGTTTGCTTGTCTTGGGCCGGCTGCCACGGCGATCCCAGGCGTCTCTCGACGAAATAACGGAGGGCTTCGCCAACTGCCTCCCCATCTTCGGGCCATCGGACAGGGAACGGCAACACGGCTACGCTGTTGTGGTTCAGTGCCTCGTGGAATCCGTGCCCGATCTCGTGAGCCACGGC
>JAPLNJ010000436.1 GCA_026692885.1 Planctomycetota bacterium
ATCATGTGTGCTTTTCCGGCACGTGGGGGAGCAGTACGCTGAAAGGATCGGGTTGAAGGCCATCTTCCGAGCACAGAAAGGGAGGACCACCGTGGCTGATCTCCAAGACGGCGAATCCATCGAAATGCAGGGCTCCGGCGCTAAGCCCTACGTGCTGAAGAACGTCGGCGGAGTGTACTCCTGCACGTGCCCGGCCTGGCGGAATCAATCCACAGCGATCGAGCGGCGCACCTGCAAGCACCTCCGCAAGCTGCGGGGCGAGGAGGCGGAACGCCAGCGTCTGGGGGCGGAACTACCAGCCCGGCCAGTTGCGACCGCGGACGCGAAAGACGGACCGCCGCTCCTGCTGGCGCAGACCTGGGACAATGCCACGGACCTGACCGACTGGTGGATCAGCGAAAAGCTCGATGGTGTGCGGGCATTCTGGGACGGGAAGCAGTTTCTGTCGCGGCAGGGCAATCTGTTCCACGCCCCGGACTGGTTCGTGGCGGGGTTACCCGACGAGCCCTTGGACGGCGAACTGTGGATCGGCCGCAAACAGTTTCAGCGTACGGTGAGCATTGTCCGACGCCAGGACCAGAGTGAACTTTGGAAGGAGGTCCGCTTCCTTGTTTTTGACGCACCTCGCTGCGCTGGTGGCTTCGAGGCCCGGTTGGAGTTTCTGGCCGAGTCTCTCCGGGCAAAGCGGCAACCCTACGCCCGGCTGCACGAGCATCAGCGCTGCCAGGGACTGCCGCAACTTCGCGAAGAACTGGCGCGCGTGGAAGCGTTGGGGGGCGAGGGGCTGATGCTGCGGCAACCGGGGTCTGTGTACGAGGTCGGCCGGTCGTTCACGCTCTTGAAGATCAAGACCTTCCGCGATGCGGAGGCGGTCGTGCTAGGCCACCAGCCGGGGAAGGGAAAGTTCAAGGGGCTGCTGGGCGCCCTGGCGGTTCAGCTTCCCGACGGCACGGAGTTCTCCGTGGGCACCGGTCTATCCGACGCCGAACGAGCCGCACCGCCGCCCGTCGGCAGTGTGATCACGTTCCGCTACCAGGAACTCTCCGATGGCGGCGTGCCCCGTTTTCCTTCTTTCGTCCGCATCTGCAATGTGGCCAAGACCGAGCCAGCCCCGAAGAAATTGCCGACGAAGAAGACGCAACCTCGCGTTTTAGCCGAAGAGCACACCATGATGTCGAATGACAGTTCTGCCGTGCGGCATTTCGAGTTCGTGGAGGGTCAATCCAGCAAGTTCTGGGAGATCTCCGTGGACGGCAGCGAGGTGACGGTCCGCTATGGTCGGATCGGCACTGCCGGGACGAGCAAGGTCAAGACCTTCGTCGATGCCGAGACAGCCCAACGAGACGCCGACAAGCTGATTGGTGAGAAGACGGGCAAAGGCTACGTCGAAACGGGGAGCTGAGCGGATCGGCGAGCCAGAGCGGCCATCGCCTGCGGGGATGCACCTGGGTCACGTCATTCCTGAAGTTGACGCATCGGAGAGAAGAAATAATGTGTTTTCATCGAACGAGCCGCCATGCGGCCAAGCTGCTGATCATTCTCGTGATCCTGATTTGTGCCGCGCTGACGCCGCGGGTTCTCGTCGCAGCCACCTACCATGTCAATCCGGCCGCCCAGTCCGCCGCCGATACAAATCCCGGAACCGAGACAGCTCCCTGGAAGACGATCTCTCGTGCCGCGTCAGCTCAGGAACTGCAGCCTGGCGATACGGTCATGGTCCACTCCGGCGTGTATCGTGAGCACATCGAAGTCAAGGTCTCGGGCCAGCCGGAACGGCCGATCACATTCACGGCCGCACCAGGCGCCCGCGTGGTCCTGAAGGGTTCAGAGATGGCACGCGGACGGTGGCAGAAGCTGGCCGAGCAGGCGGATCGCAAAGAACCTTACCCGAACGCCTTTACCGGGGTGTGGCGGCTCGTTCTCGGCGACGAATACTTCACGGACGCACGGTTCCAAGGCAGCTACCAGGACAAAACGCATCGTTGGGTGTCCCAAGTCTTCATCAACGAGAGCAAGCCGCTGCAGCGGATCGGCCTCGATCCGATCTACAAGAGCGACGAGTATCTGAAGCTGGCCGTCGTCGGTCGCGGTCTGGCCGACATGATCGAGGATTCCTTCTTCTTCGACCCGTCCGACCAGAGCTTGTACGTTAAGATTGCCGGCGAGCCTGCTTGGTTCTCGATCGAAGTTGGCGTGCGCGGCTTCGTGCTCACTGCGGAGAATGTCCACGATGTCGTGATTCGGGGGCTGGAGCTCCGCCACAACCGGCAACCGGGCGGTCAGTGGCCGATGGTGTCCGTAGGCCAATGTGAACGCGTGGTCGTCGAGGACTGCCGCATCTACGGGAGCGACTTCTGCGGCCTGGGGCTGGGACGTTCACGGGACTGCATCGTCCGCCGCTGCGATCTGTCCTACAACGGCAATACCGGCTTGGGGATGGGCGAATGCCGGGATTGCACGATCGAGGACTGCACCACGCTGTTCAATAACTATCGCCGGTTTCACTCCGGCTGGCATGCGGGCGGGATGAAGTGCATCCCAGACAACGTGCGCTGCACGATTCGTGGCTGCGAGGCGGCCTACAACATCGCCTCGGATGGGATCTGGTTCGACTGCGACAACGCCGATATCCGCATCCTGAGCAACGTCAGCCACCACAACGACGGCGCCGGGATCTTCTACGAGATCAACAAGGGCGGCGGGATCATCGCGGACAACCTGGTGTATGCGAACCGCAGTCGTGGGATCTACATCTCGGGTTCGCAAAACACCTGGATCGTCCACAACACTGTGGCTGGGAACGACAGTGGCATCGTCTGCATGCCCCGCGGCGACGATTGGCCGCTGGAGAAGGTCCACGTCCTGAACAACCTGTTGATCCGCAACTACGTCACGGCAGAAACCACCACCCGCGGCTGCGACCTGACGGTCTACATGGGCTGTCCCGAGTACGGTCCCTACCAGCGCACGGTGGCCTCGAACCACGCTGACTACAATGTTTATGCGAATACCGGTTGGACGCCGACGCTGCGGCACAGCTGGAACCCGGACAACACCTTGGCCCAGTGGCAAGAACGGTTTCAGGAGGACCTGCACTCCGCACTCCTGCCCGTCGAGTTTGAGCTGACCGGTACGCGATTCGCGATGAAGACTTGCCAGGGACTGAACAGCCTTGCGCCGTTGCCGGACGACATCCGCTCCGTGCTCCCGGCCTGCACGCGCGCCGGTTGTCGTCGCACGCAGTGGCCGCCTAGAGCGGAGTAGGTCTGGCACACACGTGAGATTGTGTTGGAAAGTGGAGGCTGCCGAGACAGGGATTGCAGTGTTCAGGTTGGGAACCAGATCGTAACGGAAAGGAAAGAACATGTATCCGCTCGAATCCGGGAATACAGAGGAGAGGGAACGCCAGGCAGGCCCGGCTGCCAGTGGTCGCCGCGAGTTCCTCAAGCAGGTCGGGACGGCCCCTGTCGCGCTCGCCGCAGCCGGTGTGGCCTACGGCGCCTCGGCTGTCGCGGAGACGCACACCTTGCCGCAGATTCGGCTGGGCGAGCACTCGATCTCGCGGCTCATCTGTGGCGATAATCCGTTTAAGGCGAATTCCCATCTGTCGGTATCCCTCAACCAGCACATGCGTCCACTCAAGAAGCTGCTCGACCACGTGCCCATTCCCGTGAGCGAGGTGTACTTGACCGAAGACCCACCGCGCATGTTTCAGGCGATCCGCAACACAAAACGCCCTTGCTTGGCGTTCAAGATTCTCG
>JAPLNJ010000437.1 GCA_026692885.1 Planctomycetota bacterium
GCCGATCATTCGCCATCCCTCTGGCTTCGCGTAATTCGTTACCTCCTTACGTGCAAAGTTCTGTTCTGACCCGGTGGTTAGCCTTTGGCCAGGCCGGATTGTCCGGCTGATTTGCAGCAGCTTATCTTGGCGCACTCACGGGAGGTCTCCGTTTGCAGAAGTCAGCTAGGTCCAAACATCTTGGCAGGGCCGATAGTCTGGGCATCATTTAACACCCGGAAGGTCCGCGCCGCCAGATGGCAGGGGCTCCCCGCCCGTTCCGATCCATCGCTGGCGAAACTACGGCCCACCGACACCAAACGGGTTTGGGATCTTTGTGCGTCAAGTCATCACGCTCCGAGACTGTGAAGAAATGTGCGAACACGATTCACGGCAGGGTGAGCCAAGTACTCGCGGCCCACCAATTCAAAGAAAATGGTCTTGCTTTCGCTGGTGGGCCGCGAGTACTTGGCCCACCCTACGATTCTTTCACAGCCTCTCCGCGCGATGACCTGTCGTCACGGCGGAGCGTGACGGCTACGATACTTACGACACTTATTGATGCGCGGATTCGTACCAAGGTCGCCGCGGGCAATCCGGCGTTGACAGCTACCGAGGAGGTACCGACATGGGGCGTTGGGCGAGCGTGGTTTGTTGTGCGTGGGTGCTACTACAAGGGTTGGCCGTCTGCGCTGGCGCCGCAGATGCGAACGCTGGCGAGACGATTGCGTTGCCAGACTATCGCGTCGAGGCGGACGGGTTCGGGGCGCGCGAGGCCGACATCCGCGCGGTGCTCGACTCGGTCCGCCGCGAACTGGGGAAGTGCTTCCCGGATTACACGATCGAACCCATCGTCGTGACACGCGGACGGAGCGGACCAATCACCCTGTTCCAACGCAATGATTGCGACGAAATCGTCATCCGACTGGATACGGAAAAGACCTACTGGTCCCAATATGCCTATCAGTTCGCCCACGAGTTCTGTCACGTCCTGTGCGGTTACCGGGATGCCGACCGAGGCAACAAGTGGTTCGAGGAGACCCTGTGCGAGACCGCCTCGCTGTATGCCATGCAGTCGATGGCCCGGACCTGGAGGAAGTCCCCGCCCTACGCCAACTGGAAGGACTACCGCGACTCGCTACGAGACTACGTGGACGACGTCGTGCGGAAACGTGACAAGGTCTACGAACTCTACGCCAAAGGACTAGCGGAGTTCTACCGGGTTCACCGGACAGAGCTGGAAAAGAATCCCGGCTCCCGCGACCTCAACGGGGCGATGTCCCTCGTCTTGCTGCAGCTGTTCGAGGAGCGGTCCGATCGCTGGGAGGCGGTGCGTTGGCTGAACAGTACGCCAGCCAGCGAGGGCGACACGTTTCTGGTCTACCTGCAGAAGTGGCACGACGCCGCTCCGGCCAAGCACCAGCCGTTTGTGAAGAAGGTGGCCGACTTATACGGCGTGGCGATCAAGTCGAACGCACCACCGGAGTCGGTCGTGGCGCCGGCCAAAGTGGCCGACGGCGATCGTTCCCTGCTCAAATTGCGCGTCCAGGCGGACGGGTTCCAGGCCAGTGAGCAAGACATCCAAGCGGTGCTCGGCTCGGCCAGTCACGAGTTGTACCGCTTCTTCCCCGGCTATCAGATCGAGCCGGTCCTGGTGGTTTGCGGGCGAAATGGCCCGACGGTTCTGTACGCGAGGAACTCGCAAGGTGAGGTCGTGGTTCAATTGGACACGGAACAGACCTCTTGGTGCCAATATGCCAACCAGTTCTCCTACCTGTTCGCCAATATCCTGTGCGGATTCAATGAGAAGTCGGTCGGCCACAGTTGGTTCGAGGCCAGCCTCTGCGAAGCGGCGGCAGCCTTTGCCCTGAAGCAGATGTCCAAAACCTGGGAGCAAAATCCTCCCTACCCGAACTGGAAGGACTATCGTCACGCTCTGGCCAAATACGTGCAGGAAGCGATCTCACAGCGGCAGAAGCTTGAACCGGACGGACTCCAGGACTTCTATCAACAGCATCGGGAGGAGCTGGCGCAGGGGACGGACACCCGACCGCTCAGCCAAGCCATCGCCGTCGTCCTGCTGCAGCTGTTCGAGGAACACCCGGAGCAATGGGAAGCAATTCGCTGGCTCAACAGCGCGCCCTCGCCGAAAGGCGAAGCCTTCGAAAAGTACCTGCAACGGTGGCACGACGCGGTGCCGAAGCAGCACCAGCCGTTCGTCCAGAGAATCGCCGATCTGTTCGGCGTCCCGATCAAGCCGGCCTAACGTTGTCGCCTGGACCGGGCTTGCCGCGAGGGCTCAGACGTACAGAATTCAAAATTGGCGGTTTGACGACTTTGCCAAGTCAGAGTGGTTTGTCCGCCAATTTTGAATTCTGTACGTCTGAGCCCTGTCTGGGACCAGGCACTGCGGAACCGTTTGGTGTTAGTGCGTCTTCAAGGCTTAATCTTGGGGTGACCGATGCGGTGGCGTAAGCTTCCAGCTTGCGTTTGACGCGATGCATCGACAGGCAAGCAGGATGCTTACCCCACTTTTAGCCTTGAAGACGCACTAGGTTATCCGCTCTGGGGTTCGCCCCAGGCGGACACGAAGCGATGCTGGCAGCGTCGGCAGGCGACGTGGATACCGAGGAAGTCCGGGCCGACCAGATGCTCACTCCCGCAGCCGGGGCAGCAGATTAGGAATCGGTGCTGCGGATTGGTCAGGTTCCGCCAGACTTGAGCGGGCACGCCTTGCATGACAATGTCGCGGTCCTCGAACGTGGTCAACAATTCCGTTGTCAACGGCGAGACTTCGGCGATGCGGTGCGCCAGGCGATGCACGGCCTCGTCAAATACCTGCCGGACCAAATGGCCGTTGCCGCAGCGAGCTCCGTCTTGTTGTAACCGCCATTGGAAACCCAGCAGCAGTTTGATTTGCGCCAGACGCGTGAGTCGATACTGGCTGCGATCGCAGAAGCGTTGGAGAATCTGCCCCAGTTGGCCGGCGCTGTAGTCGGAGAAATGCAGCTGGCAGGAGAACGGGGACAAGAGTTCCGGATGCTGTTCGAACAGGGGCCACAAGCGATCCGCTTGATCGGCCAGAATCACGGCCATTTGTCCTCGATATTGGGCCATCGTCTGCAACAGAAGGCGTAGCGGCGCGGCAGGCGCGGCAGCGCCGGTCGAGAACATCACACTGGCGTGATCGACAAGCAGCGTGCCGCCAATCGCCTGGGCGATCTTGAGTCCCGTCAGCTGCTCTGCTTCGCCCGCCTGGTGCGACGCCATATCGACCAAGGGATTGAGCTCCACCAGCCGACCGTGCTTGAGCACCCCGATGACGAAGAGCAGGTCGGCGAGGATCTTTGCAACTGTGATCTTCCCGACGCCTGGAGGTCCCGCAAACACCAGGTGCAGATTCGGCAACTCGTACGGCAAGCCGGCCTGCCGACGTTCGTTTTGGAGCAAGGTCAGGTCGATGAAGTCGCGAATTGCCGCCTTGACGGGCTGCAGCCCAATCAGTTCGTCCAACCGTTGCAGGCTCTGTTGCAACAGGGCCGCCGAGTCGCCGCGCCCGTGCGGGGCAGCTGGCTCTTCCCCGTCTTGTTTCCAGAGCCGCGCGACGTTGGCCAGCCTCGACAGCTTGGCCGTCGGCAACGGTCGCGGCTTCGCGGCGACAACCCGTGGTTGATTCCCGCGAACCGATCGTTGGATCTGCCGCAGCGCGGCCGTTTCCCGCGGCGACACCGAACCATCTGCTTTCGCGATCAGATTTGCCATGCGGGCGACCACCGTCTCCAACTCCCCCAGCCTGTCGCGGAGTTCGAGGAATTCGTGAAAGGGCTGTACGAGCGATTTCCAGTCCAACTTTGCTGCTTGCCGGGCTACGTAGTCAGCTGTTTCCTGCAACTGCTCCTGGGAATACGGAACGCCCACATGCTGCAAAACGGCGGCCGCGCAGCGTTGCTCTTCATAGGCCCAACGCCCGTCGGCCTCGGCCATGGTTGCGCAGATCTTAAGGAGCAAGCATTTGTGGAGCCGGTCCTGGGAGGTTGTGAGCTGCCGCGCGACGTCGTCCAGGAAGCCACCCTGTTGCGGAACGCACGACAGATACAGCTGACGGCATTGCTGCATCGCTTGGGCGAGTTCGACCAACGTCGACTCCAACGCCAACCGGCCCACCATCGGCACGCGCGGCGAGTCGGGGTCCTCGTCCAGCGATGGCAACTCGTCCAGCGATGGCAGCTGGACCAGCGGCGGCAACTCGACAACAGAGGCGGTTTTGGAGCGGGGAGCAGGCCGCGTGATTTGCTCGCCCGGATGAGGACTGGGAGCAGCCGACGCGGGTGGTATGCCGCCGTTAGGCAGCGGTGCGGTGAGCGGCTGTTCCGCCAGCGGGGGCGGGGTGAAGGACGGTAGCGACCGATCGCCCGGCCTCGCCGCGGAACCTGAGGCGAGCTGTGGCTGCTGTAGGGTATCGAAAACGTCGCTCATGACAACTCCTGATCCCCTCGTTCCCAGGTTCCGCCTGGGAACGTACTGCCTTGCCGGCTCCGCCGGCCTGCTGGCGAGGTGGAGCCGCGCGTCTAGCACCAAACGGTTTCTTGGCCCTGATGCGTCAAGAATGAAATCTTACGGTTCTGCTGTGCCGGGCCCCAGACAGGGCTCAGACGTACAGAATTCAAAATTGGCGGACAAACCACGCTGACTTGGCAAAGTCGCCAAACCGCCAATTTTGAATTCTGTACGTCTGAGCCCTCGCGGCAAGCCCCGTCCAGGCGACAACGTTAAACCTCATTCTTGACACTCCCACCGTCAAGAACCCTTTGTTGCTAGTAGGTTACGGGGCAGAACCTTGTAACCGGAGCGATTCACTTGACCTGCCTGTACCGGATGACCACAGCGCCCGGCTGATCGGGGATCGACACCAGCAGACCTCGCGTTGTGAGCTCTCGGCCGGAGAACTGCGGGGCCGACTCAGCGTCGAGATCGATGACCTCGTATTGGGCGTCGGGGAGCAGTCCGTGTAGCTTCAGCCGGCCCACCTCGAAAATGCATTTTTCCCGGCGGAACGCCTGCACAAACCCCTCACCCGTCTCCGGGCGATCGAACTGCCAGGCCATCCAGGAATCCTTGGTGATGCTGTACTCGGTGAGCGGGTAGAAGTCGCCGCAGTAGCCCTCCGCGATCTGGCGCCACTGAGCGGTCAGACGGCGCAGGAGGTTGTAGTCGAGCGTCTTGGAGCGGATGTCGAACAGGCAGTTGGTGAAGGGCGTCATGTTGCTGCGAAACGTGTACGTATCCACGTCGGCGGCGCCCGTACCAGAAAGGGGGATCCAGAGCGAGATGCCGTAGGTGCAGCACTGCGTGCCCAACGGCTCACAGCGGTAGTCGGTCCGCCACAGCGGGATCGCGCGGCGGAGCGTCTCCAGATCGTTACGCCGCCCACCCGACGCACAGGTGTCGATGAACATCCCGGGATGCCGCTGGAGCAGCGCATCCCAGTAGGCCAGATAGCCCTCGACGTGACGGATCTCCGTGATTCCCTGCCGGTCCGGCGGATCGGCGCTGCGCCAGTGGCTGAGCGGGTCCATGTTGAAATCCTGGCGGTAGAGATCAATGCCCTCGTCCGTCAGCAGCCCGTCGACGCGTTCGGTGAGCCACTGCCGGGCCGGCGGATGGCCGAGATTCAAAAGTCCTCCGCCCGCCCCGCCTAGGACCCATTCGGGATGGTTCTTGGTCAACCAGGTATCCGCGTGGACCCGCTCCGGCTCAAACCAGACGATCGTCTTGAGACCCTTGGCGTGCGCGTGATCACTGATGGCCCGCAGGCCGCGTGGGAAACGTTGCCGATCCACCTCCCAGGTGCCGGTTTTGGGCCACCCGACTCCCGCGCACGGATACCAGCCGGCGTCAATCCACCAATGCCCAATTGGAATGCCTTCGGCCGCGTACCGGTCGATGCACATCTTCTGGTTCTCTTCGTTCGCCTCGACCATCTCGCCAAACAGGTGCGAACTGCAGCCAAACAGCTCGGGCTTGGGCAACTTACCATTCGGCCTCGGCACGTTGTGCGCGAGCATCCATCGCCGCCAGATGTTTTGACCACGGATCCAGTCGGTGGTCCAGAACTGGAGGGCGATCAAGGGCGTGCGGATTTCCTCGCCGGGGAGCAGTTTGAGATGCGTCAATTCTTGCCCCGCGCGAACTCGGAGCCCGACATCGTCATCCCGTGTCCAAAGGGACGACCACTGGCCCGGCCAGCCCACGGCGATGATCACGCCGGATCCCGTGGGCACCTCCAGGTTGAAATAGGACAGATCGGAGTTGGTCGGTCGTCCACCGGCCGCGCCGATGCGTTTTTCGGTCTTGGGGAACAGCTCCGTCGCCAGTGGCTGGTAATCGTTCACCGCGGCGGGACTGCCCACCGCGTGATGCAGGAGGAACTCGCCGTAGTGGCCGCGGGCGAACTGCAGGTCCAACGCTTGGATATTCGCCAAAATCGGCGTGTCGGCCGGACCGGCGTTCTGGAAGGTCACCGTCCATTCCACCGTGGGAAAAGCATGGTACGCGATCGCGACGCAGCGCACGACGAGGCCGGTCTGCGGGTCGGTGTAGACGATGCTCCACTGGGTTCGGTTCTGGTCCAGTTGCTTCGAGTTACGCTCGACTTTCCAGGTCTTGAGCAACTGCGACGACGGTTGGTCTCCGTACGTGAACGAGAACAGCGGGCTGCCCACTTCGGCCCGTGTCGGCCCGCCGGCCACCGGCAACTCGTCCAACCAGACGATGCGGCCGTCAGCCAGGGTGATTTTGGCCTCGGCCCAGTCGGCTTGGTCGCACGAGATCCCATCTCCGCTGTCGCCGACCTGCAGGACGAACTCCGTGGCGCCGCCGAGTTCCACGTCTGCAGACGCCGGCGGCATCCCTTCCCTGAGCACGTCGGACCGGAACACCTCCCGGGTGCCGACGTCGACGCTAAAGACCACACTGCCGCGGCCGCCGGCCGTCTGCTCGTTGGTGTCGAGGCCGACCTGAGCTGCGAACGTCTTACCCGGACCAGGCAGTCGCACCACAATTTTGCTGGGAGCGTGGCAGAAGATCCCGCGGGTACAAGGCTGGCTGGCCAGTTTCAGGGGTTTACCGAAGCGGGTGTTCTTCTGCACGGAGTCGTAGTTGGTGACGACCTCCAGTCCTGGCCCTGCTGCCGTCTGGGGGGCCACGCCTTCCAACGCCGCCCTCACGAAACGCGTGGCTTCCAGCAGCTCGTCCGGCACTGGCGAGATGGCGCCCGCGGGTGGGGGCGTCACCAGGACCAGCAGGACCATCGTTCGCAGCCAGCGCAGGCGGGAACTGTTCATGCGTGTGTCCTTTCAGGGCCTCGAATCTCGAATTGTTCACAGCTCGCCGCAGTCTGCGACCACGATCTTCTTGGATGTCTTTCCGGACTGGGAACCCAAGGACTCCATCTTCTGGACGACGTCCAGGCCCTGCACAACCCGGCCGAAGACCACGTGCTTACCGTCGAGCCATTCCGTCTTCGCCGTACACAGAAAGAACTGCGAGCCGTTCGTGTTCGGGCCGGCGTTCGCCATGCTCAGAATCCCCGGCCCCGTGTGTTTGAGCTGGAAATTCTCATCCTTGAACTTGGCGCCGTAGATTGACTTGCCACCGGTGCCGTTGTGATTGGTGAAGTCGCCTCCCTGACACATGAAGCTGGGAATCACGCGATGGAAGGTGCTGCCTTTGTAGCCGAAGCCTTTTTCGCCAGTGCACAGCGCACGAAAGTTCTCGGCCGTCCTGGGAACCACGTCCGAGCGCAGTTCGATGACGATCCGCCCCAGGGGATCACCATTTACGGTGATGTCCAAAAATACCTTGGGAAGTTTCGCTTCCGCCGCGTTCAGCAGGGGCGTTCCCACGGTCAAAGCGACGACAGAAGATGCCACGAATTCCCTGCGAGTGATCATGTTGGGTCCTCCAAAGTCTGTTTGTTTCGGGCGTTGATCGTAACACTGCGAAATGCCGCCACTGCTAGCTGGTCCCGTTCGAGAAGCTCCCGACGTAAGTCGGTGAGAGCAGTCCCGCCAACTCCTAACACCGCGGCG
>JAPLNJ010000438.1 GCA_026692885.1 Planctomycetota bacterium
TTGCCATAGCTCCACTCGACCGTCCGGCATCTCGGATAGATGAAGGCACGCCTTCAGGTGTATCCAGCGGCCCACCGGAATCCGCACTCGGTGCGTCTGCGGCTGGCGGTACTTGGGTTTGTTGGCCCACTTCAACTCGAACATGGCGGCCCCGTCCTGGACCATGATCCGCATCCCCGGATGCTCCTTGATCCAGGTGCTCTCCAGGTCCATCAGCGTGAAGGGCATTCCGCCCTCCGGGATGTAGTACCAACCCGAAAACCAGACATCATCGCCCTTGACGAAGTAAAGCAGTTCCGTGGAGAGGGATGCCTTGGCGCAGACCATTCCTCTTGCCGGGGCCAGGCTGTAACACTTCAGCGCCCTGGCCCCCGTGTGGACGATCTCCGAGCTTGGCTCCACCCGGTTGTCAACGAAATTGGCTTCGCCACGGAGAATTCGGCTACGAAGCCGGACGTACTCCGGGACGCTTGGTGTTGCTGGCGACTGGAGGGTGAAGGAAGTCCAACCCCGCTGCTCGCCGATCAGGTCCGTGACCTGGTCTGCATTCTCAAATCCCTCCTCAAAGTGCCGCCGAGTCGGATATCGCTTGCCCGTATCGGTATCCACCCGAAAAACCTGTCCGTCCTGCTGAGTGTAGTTCTTTTCCCGAAAGTCCTTGTCGTAGATCTTCTCCACGAACACGAGCCGATCTGGGGAAGCCACCCGATACAGGTCGCCGTGGGCCAGCTTGTAGGTTGTCCCCTCGTGCTCGACCGTAAGTTCCACCGACGACTCATCGGGCATCGGGATCGACTGCTGCTGCCCCCGCACGATGACGACAACGCCAACACCCGCAGCCAGCAGAAAAACAAAGGCAAGGGATGCCATCCAGGGGCGTCTTCTGATCCAGCCCATGAGTCATTTTCTCCCATCAGCCGCTCCCAGCGACATCGGTGTCAGACGGGTCGTTTCCGCAACACCAGCCGGATCGCCGCCCAGGGGAACAGGAAAAACAGGATCACGGAGAGCTTCACAAACGCCATGCCGCAGTAGTGGATCAAATCCAACTCGTGTGCGGCTAGGCCAAACATCTTTCCGTGCAGGCTGTAGAGCAGGTCACCCGCCAACATCTAGATGCCAAACCACACCAGCAGGAGCAGGAAGCCGAAGATCCAGCACCGCAGCAGAATCTTGGCTAGGCTGTCGAGAAAGTCGTGTGTGGAATCGGTCATGGGGGTGCCTCCTGTTCGCCGGGGATAGCTCGTTGAAAGGGGCCAAACCAGTAAGCCATGTAACGCAGGTCATACAGCACCTTGGGGATGGGCAGTTTGTCCGGGTGGATTCTTGCCTTGGGAAAAGTTGACCAGTGTTCTTGCAGCCACCTTATCATCGCCTCCGCCTTTGCGTCCCACTGTGGAAGTTCTTCGGTCACGACGGTCTCGATCCCCAACTCCTTCAGATACGGCACCATTGCTTGCCATTCGGGATCGTCCCGAAAAAGGACGGCTTCAGGGCGGGAACAAGGTCTGGGATATACGCACTGCATCGTTCCGGCCAACACGTGAGCAATCCTTTCCAGGTCCGGTGGCTGCTCGTCGATGGTCTGCAACAATATCGAGCCGTCCTGGTGATGTACCACCAAGCCAAGCCAGAAGCCACACTCGCCGCCTGCGATATCGGGTAACGGGCAGAAATCGACCTCCACCGTGAACGGCTCCTGCGGCAAAAGGAGCAGGCGGCGTTTCAAGAACGCCCACCATTTGCCCAATTTTGGAAGGGCTTTTCGTTTGCTCACCACAACCTCCCCGCAATCTACAGATTTCACACAAAGCCATGCCCCTGCCGGATTTGGCTTGTCGCTCCATTCCCGTATGGCCGAGTCATTCTTCCTTGGGTTGTTCGAAGTAGAGAAACTCGTAAGCCAGAATCCGCAGGTCGAGCAACGTAGTGAAAATACCCAGCTTTTCGTGTATTTCCGTCCTGAGTTCCGGCCAGGGCGACCAGTGCTTTCTCATCCAATCCATCAACTCCTCTGCTTTTGCGTCCCAGTGCAAGAGATCTTCGGTGACGACGGTCTTGATTTCGGGCATCAACTGTCACCGCTTGCGATTCTTGCGGCGTTTTCCAAGTAGGTAGCTCTGCATGAGCCGCTTGTTCTCTGCCATCGTTGATTCCGGCACGGTCTCCTTGCACATTTGATCATACACCTGGAAGGCATGTTCCCAGACCGCTTCAACGACATCCTCGTCGATACCGGCCATCTCGAAAGCGTTCAGCGCCGCTTCGACCAAGGGGAGGAACTCGGAATCGTCCACCGGGTAATCGTCTTGCCGACGAAACATGGCATCGACCTGGGCTTTGCCGAGCGTCACCAACAGATCGTTCACGCTGTCGCCGCTCTGCTTTGCCGACTCCAATCGAGCCTTCACAGCGGACACGAGGGCGGGTGAAACCTGAAAGCCCAGGGCGACCATCGCCTCGGTGACCGCCCTGGGGGACGCATCGGGATGTTCGGCAAGAAACTGCCGGATGGCCTGCACTTTATTGACGGGTTCTTGGGCTTCTGTCATGTCGTGTGGGTTCACCCTTCTTCCTCGGAATCGTTGCCTCGGTCTGCCGGGATGTACGGGATCAGTCCGTTCTCGAACGCCTTCACCTGGAGTTCCCGTGGCGCATGTCGGATGTCCATGATGAAGCCGTTGACCGACACCATCCAGACCTTCGGTTTGTCGTCCATCTTGCTGGGCAGGGTCCACTTGGGAT
>JAPLNJ010000439.1 GCA_026692885.1 Planctomycetota bacterium
AGATCGTGTGTCGTGTCGAGCGAACCCTGCGAAAGGGCCTCCAGTCCGTAGGCGGCGTCCAGGTGGTTCTTAACCCGCGTGTAGAGCACGCTCCGCTGGTTCTCCAGCAGCGACTTGGCGCCCTGCCGGTCCTGTGGTGACAGGTGGTTGGAATACTGGGCAAACCGTTCGCCGGTGAGGATGTGTTCCAGGATCACCAGCATCCCCAGGTCCTTCTGTGCGTCCAGGCTGAAAAACGAGGGCACCCAGCACAGGGTCTTGGTGCCGTCTGGGTGTGCCGCCCGCCCGTAGGATGGACTTCCAAGTCCGTCCGCCTCCCTTCCTCCCATTTCCTGGACGGACTTGGAAGTCCATCCTACGCGGAAGGTCTGCAGCCGGCTCAGGTCATCCCGCGGCCCGTGTCCAGCCTCGTCGAACGGGAAGTCGATCACCAACTTCCAGGACTCGTCGGTATTTTCCAGCGAGGAATCCGGCAACTCACGGATATTCCGAAACAGCACCGTGCAGCTCCGCTTGGTGTTTCGCCACCAGAACTCCAGGAACTGCTCGAAGTCGCCTTCACCCTGGATACCGAGCTGCTCGAAGATCATCTGGCGTACGCGGCGGATGCGATTCCCCTGGTTGTCCTCGCGCCGGGCCTGCTCGATGATGCTCTCGGTATCCACGCCCGAAAGCTGCACGGTGATCGTGGGGTTGCTCTCCTCGCCAATACGAATCTCGCCCACGGCCGCCGCCCAGGTGCGGCAGCGTTGCAGCACCAGTTGCCCCTCGCGCCCGGGCACCGGACTCTTGATCGTTCCGTGGTTCAGTGCGGCCAGTTTCTCGGCGTTCAGTCCGCGGAGCGACTCGACCTCCGGCACGAGGGCCGACAGCAGCAGCGTCTTGACCAGCCGGTCGTCGTTGCGGAACACGACCCGTTTGGGATCGTCGTAGGCGAGTTGCTCGACGTCCTCGCGGCGCAGACCGTGCTGTCTTTCGAGCATCGGCAACAGCTTCTGGTGATACAGCCGCTTGGCGTTATCGAAGTGGATCGCCATGTCCTGCGTGAACGCCTCGTCGCCGTGGGCCACTACGTCGAACAGGTCGCCGACCGGCACTACATCGCCCACCTTGAGCGTCTCACGGTGATCGACCAGCAGTTGCATCATCACCTTCAGGGCGGTCCGCTCCCGCTGGAGGACGCTGGAGACGGCGATCAGGGTCTGCACCAGCGCCGGGCTGAAGGGGTAGACCTTGCGGAACATCTGCCGGTCGCCCTCCTGGGTCAGCAGGATGCTCATCACGTTGTCCTTCATGCGGGCCGTCTGCTCGAAGGCCGCGTCGAGTTCCTTGCGGGCCGACTCGGTCTTGCAACGCAACACCCGCTTCTCGGCAATCGCCGGCAGGTTGCGGTCCTCCAGGGTGATCGTGTCGAACCGGCCCCCTTGATAGTCGAGCGAGTCGCCGAAGCTCAACCGCTCGGCACCGGGGACGTGCCCTCCGACCAGTTCCCGCAGGTCGCGCTGCCGGGCCACGAAGCTGATCAGCGGAATCGGACGGTCGGCCGACTGGGCTTCGACCAGATTCGTCAGCTTGGCCGCCTCGCGTTTGATGAACCCCAGGTCGGCCGAGTTCATTGCCAGCCAGAGAATCAGCTCGTCGAGGAACAGGATCACGGCGTCGTAGCCCAAACTGGCCGCGTGCTGGCTGATGATCGACAAGCCCTTGTCGAACCGCACGAAGTTCCCGCCCCGGTGGCTGATCACTTCGGCGTGCGAGCTTGCGACGGTCTTCAAGAGCGTGCTGACCAGACGCAGGTGCATTTCCGAGTCCGGAGGCGAACTGGCCGCAGCCTCAAACGACGCCGCATCCCAGGGCGTCTCCAGCTCGCCCCAGCCATCCTTACCCCCGCTACCCCCGCTACCTCCGCCGCCTTGGCCAGCGTTGAGCCGCTTGAAAAACGGCTCGTTGCCGTAGCTCTCCCGTTCCCGCCCCGCCTGAGCAACGATCGACGCCGACATGTAGACCGGCGGGACCGGCGCCTCGGGGTGATCTTGCCGAGTGAAATCGACATAACCGCCGAGCACTCCCGACTCCATGTCGTGCGAGTTGATCATGTGATAGGGCACCAGCAAGAACTTCTTGCCCGCGAGCCAATCGTTGTGCTTTTGGATTACCCAGGCCAACTCCGGAATACCGCGGGCGGCCGGGTTACCTTCTAGGATCAGGTCCAGCACGGCCATGAAATGGCTCTTGCCGCTACCGAAACTGCCGTGCAGGTAGGTCGCCTTGCTGGTCCGGCCCTCCAACGCGCTGCGAATGAACGTCAGCGCAGCATCGAAGTTCTTGGCCAGCTCGGGCGTGACCACGTAGTTGTCGAGCACCACCTCAGGGCGTTTGATGTCCTCGACCAGCTTCAGGACGTAGTCGCCCTTCTGAACACGTTCCGGGATGTCGATCAGTTCTTTGATGAGGGTGGTCATTGGTTCTTGGTCAGTTGTCAGTTGTCCGTTGTCCGTTGTCCGTGGGTGCGGCCGAAAAGATAACTCCCTCGCCCCGGTACTCCGGGGAGAGGGTTGGGGTGAGGGGCCGAAATGCAAATGCCGAAGTTATTTCTCGGCCATTCCTTGGTCAGTTGTCCGTGATTGTTCGGGAGCATTGTCTGCTATCACGTTGAATCGCTGCTCCAATTCCTCGGCCGAGATCATGATCGTTTTGCCGTCGCGCCAGACTGGCATTGGCTGGCCGGACTGCTTGTGTCGGACGATCGCCGCGCGTGTTGCCGCTTCCAGCGCTCGATCAATCGGCGTCCCTTCGCGAAAGACATCGCCAATGTTTTGCTTCAGATCAGTGCTCATGACCGTATTCCCGCTGCAAGTGTGTCCACGTTTCTTCATCGCCCATGCGAGTGACGTTCGTCCCCGCACCGGCGGCGATCAATCGAATTCCGGATTCATGGGAGTTATCGTACACGCGCCAGGCCGTTGCCAGAGGCTGGTACAACTGAAAGAAGTTCCGCAATCCGCGCCGATAGCGCCGGCGGATGGTGTCTTCCGGCACGTTGTGGCCGCCCAATCGCACGCGATCCGCGACGCGTGCCACGGCGAAATCAGCAGAAGGCAACCACAGGAAAACAAGATGGAAGGAGTAGTGGGACGCAAGCAATTCTCGGAGCCAGGGGGCCAACGAGCGACTTGCCAGCGTCGTCTCGAAGGCAAAATTCCGCCGCTTACTGGCCAGGCTCCGGAGGCGGGTGTGCATGATTGACCCGGCTTCGAACGCGACACTATCGGGATCGAATGCTGCTAATCCCTGTGCGATTACGTCTGCGTTGACGAACTCGGTCACTTCCAACAGATCCTGCAATAGGCTGGGCGCAGCCGTGGACTTACCGGCCCCATTCGGCCCGGACACGACGATCAGGTTGGGATTTGGTTCGGTCATTGGTTCTTGGTCCGTAGCCCGCTGCAACTGACAAAGGACAACGGACTGCTTTACGCCGTTGCCGCCTTCCGCCTGCGCCGTGCGGGCAGCAACGAACGTCGCTGCTGGCCATGAACATCGGTGCGTTCGGAGTCTGCGGCGATCGTCAGGAGTGCCAAGTGATGGAAACGGAAGCGGTAGATGCAGCCGTTGCTGAACAAGATTTCGTGGCTGACGTCCCCAGGCCCCCGCAGCTCAAGTTCGTCGTACAGCCAATGGACCGAATGTTCCGAAAACACGGGGTCGGTTACCGCTGGCGTGACGCTCGGCGTATCCAGAAGGAAATACAGGAGCAGCAACGGCTGACCGTCCCGCCTGACCGTGAGATGCGCAACGCGGTTCTCTGGGGACGGCGAGTCTTCGCCGAAATCCAGGTAGGTTGCGTCGTGCAGATACAGTTTGGACAGCTTCTGCACCGCCGCAGGCAGCCTCCTGCGAATCGACTTCAAGTACTGGTCATACGCGGTTACCGCCTCGTCCCACGCCTGGGAAGCTCGGTTGGCCGCGCGGGCGTCCCCGGAATTGAACGCCACAAAGAGTTCTGGTTTGAAGTACTTCATTTTTTCCTCGCCCGACTGTTCTTCGTCTCGTAGAACGTGTGCCCCGCTGGCGGTCTTGCCAGCGGCTGGTAGTGATTGAGTCCATTGGGTCGATGCTTCCCGTGCCGCACGTAGCTGCCGCTGGCTGCGTGCTCGATCTGCTTCGCCAACTCGTTATTCGAGTCTGGATCGTTCCCGCAGACCACCACCTCGCGTTGCGCCTGGCGTTGTCCGATGGCCTCCGTCTCGGTGATCTCGCTGCCTTTCACGACACCGCCGTCGGCGCGAAGGCTCGCTTCGAAGATCCGCGGTTTCGCCGCTGGCTGCTCACCCGCTTGCTCAGTCGCTTCGCTTTTCTTCGCCATGCTTTTGTGGCTCCACACCCGCTTTCGCGTTCATCGTGGTATTGTACACCCTGTTGCGTGGTCCGCTGCAACTGACAACTGACAACTGACAACTGACGAGGACTACTTCTTCTTCCTCCCGCCGGTCTTCTTCGGCGGCTCCCACGCTTTGATCTCGGGGACTGTCTTGCCAAGTTGCCGGGCCTCTTCGTTCACGTAGCCTTGAAAATAATCGCCCATGCGCTCGCCGAACTCGGGGTCCACCTCGTTGTGCCACTGCTTTAGCCAAGGAAGCAGTTCCAGCAGGCAGGCCAGCAGCGGGATCAGACGCGGATCGTCGCGGCCACCGAGGCGTTCCTGGATGTCCACGTAGTAGGCGCTGATCGACCGGGCGAGTTGCAGATGGTCGTACCCGGCCCAGGCGATCACCAGCTTGTCATTTGTCATTTGTCCCTTGTCATTTGTTTGCGGACCAGTGACCAATGACAAATGACCAGTGACCAATGACGCTCTTCGGTCTTCTTCCCGTTGCAGTTCCCAAGTCTGCTCCCACTCGGCCCGCTTTCGCAGTCCGCTGGGCTTGTAACGCAGGACCGGCAGCAGGGGGACGCTCTCGGCCTCGACCAAACCCGTCACCAGTCGGTCCACATCGAATGCTTGATCGTCGCGGTAGACCTCGGCGACCTGCATGAAATTCGGGTCCTGCCGGGCAATATCCGCCAGGCGGGAAACGGTCAACAGCTGGACTTCGGCGAGTGGTGGCGATGTCCTTGGTCCTTGCTCCGTGGTCCGTGGTTTCTGGTCTTCTGCTACGGACAACTGACAACTGACAACTGACATTCTCCCATCGAAGTC
>JAPLNJ010000440.1 GCA_026692885.1 Planctomycetota bacterium
CCTGGCGTGTTCAGTTTGTGCCTGTCAAGGCCGATTGATTTGATCCCGTTTCTATTCCGCGTTTGGGGCTGGGGAAGGCTTGCTTACGTTGGGACGGGATGGTCGATCCGAGATTGATTTTCTCCCACTTGCTCAACGCCACTCCTTGGATCGTTTGTAGCGCCGTGCGGATGCCGCCGACCGTGAGACGACCGACGAATGCACCGATGGCTAGCAACATGCTCGTCGCACCAAACTGACCCTGCTCATCTTGCATTGTCTTGTATTTTCCGATGATTGATTCTAACACTTCGCTGCTACCCGGCAACCGCTCGGTCTCGGACACTCGCAAAGCTTGTTCCTTCATGAATTCCAGCAACTTCCGTTGCAGACGATCCGCCAACGAACCCGCTTCCACGGGTGGCAACCGCTCGCGAAGTTCCGCTTCACTTTCCGCATGATGGCCTTCCCGGCGAATCAGCGTCTCGGCCGTTTCGATCACCTGCATCGCTTGCACCCAATGTCGGAGCGGTTCGCAGTAGTCACGCGGCCAACCCAGTTTTTCTGCGATCCGATCCGCGTCCAGTTCTCGCCCCGTGGGCCGTGGCTCGTCCAGCCACTTGAGGACCTTCACACCCCAGGCGACCAACGTGTCCACGCTCATACAGCGCGCCTTGCCACGCTGTTGAGGCGGATTGCTGAATGCCAGCTCTGTCTGGTACACCTGCCGCTTCATCTGGTTGGCTCGCTGCGCGAACGCCGTCCACACCGGATCGCCTTCCAACTCGCGCTTCAGCAGACTGGCCGTTTTGTGCTTGATGTCATAAATCCAAACGACCTCGCCGTGCCGTTCTTGGAACAGCGCCAAACCGCGATGCAGGTCGCGGCCATCGTCGCTGATGATCAGCCTTGGAAGTCCCGTGCGAGCGATGGCGGATTCGAGTTGCCCGTCGACGACCTCCCCCGTCGAGGTACGCACCGGCCACAGACCAATCAACTCGACATCCGCATACGTCAGCGTGCGGTCTTCTCGTTGCTGCCAGACACCGAGTCGAAATCCGACGATGATCATGCACTTGAGTTCGCCGATCTGGACGGTGTGATCCACGATCCATACCCAGTCGCCGGCCTTCTCCAGTGGCCGTTGAAGTTGGTACAAGCCGATGCGCAGCAGCCAACTGCGGATGCTGGTCGGGCTGGGTACTTCTTGTTCTCCGCCGAGCAGCCGGTTGATCAATCCCGTCGCCAAGGCGGTGCCACGCAACGAGTCGCGACAGTCCAGCTTCAACGACAGGGCCCCGGCGATCTGTCCCAGAGAATAGTGATGGTTCGCAACCGGCGTGTCCCAGTCTCCCGGTGCGATGCATTCGACAAGCGGCAGTCCGGTGGGTGTGGTCTCGTTGACCACTTGCGGTGCTGGCAAATCTAGCTGAAGATGCCCCCTTTCTTAACAGGCCTTCGACCTGAGCTTGAAGTTGCTGATGCTGGGCTTCGAGATGTTCGCCTCGGGCCTGAAGTTGCTCGCGTTGGGCCTCGGCTTGTTGATAGCTTTGCTGCCACTGGTCGCGACTGATCTGTAGATTCTCGAATCTGCGTTTGAGGAGCTTGATTTCATATTTGGCTTGTTGGCATTTCTCTTTCCACTTGTCACGGCTCTCTTTGAAGAAGGCAGCCAGTTTCCGCAGGGGACTTCGAAACTCAAACTGAGCCATGCTTCCATTACCTCCGTGATTTCGTGACCGCTCCGCGAGACAAATCAGAATGGAACAGAATCAGGCATCCGGAAAAATACCAATTCACGGCAAAACCAAACAAACTGAACACGCCAGGTCAGGACACTTTTCTTGGGGGAAAGAAGAGTCCTGCCCTGGGGTGTTCAGTTTGTGCTCGTCAAGACCAGTTGATTTGATCCCGGTTCTATTCTGCGTTTGGGTCTGGGGAAGGCTTCCCGGCGGAGGCGGGCGTGATCCGCTACTCTTCCAGCCCGAAGGGGCCAAGACAAATCAGCCCAGCGCAGCCCTGGGAAAGGGGCCGACCCCGATCACGTGCCCTGAAAGGGCACCACCCGTTCCAGATTGCGCCCCTTCAGGGCAGGGATTTCGGGGGACCTTGTGATCCCAGGGCTGCGCCGGCTGCTATGTGGCTGCCCCTTTGGGGCATCAACTTGTGGATCACGAGCAGGGGTGCCCCAGGGGCCACTCGGTCATCCTTGATTTCGTAATCGCTCCGCGAGGCAAACCAGAATGGAACAAAATCAGGCATTCGGGAAAACACCAATTCAAAGCAGAATCAGACTAACTGAACACCCCAGGTTGGCTCGTAGTTATGCACGGATTCCTGATGGAAGCGTAGATTTCATGGCGGACAGGGGCGGGTAAATATAGGCACTCTCTATACTTAGTCGGCCAAGAGACGATCCCTTGTAACGTAACAAACCAGCTGGTCCCGTCCGAGAAGCTCCCGACGTAAGTCGGTGGGAGTGTTCCCGCCCTGTGCCTAACCCGGAGCCCCATATCCGACCAGCCCGACTCGTCGGGGGAACGCGGCGAGGCGCCGCGGTGTTAGGAG
>JAPLNJ010000441.1 GCA_026692885.1 Planctomycetota bacterium
GGTTCGGTTACTTTGGCTTTCCTGGGCATTGATCGATCTCTCGCTAGAGTGGTGAAAAAATGGACGCGGGAAGTATAGAGGCAGTGCAGTTTCTTGTCTATCGCTGGCGTTACTGGTCACTTAGCCCACGTCATCGAGAAGCCCGTGAGCGGTCCGGTTAAGCTGAGCGTGTTTACGATGGGCTGGGAGAATTGCCATGATGCGATTGCCGTCGCCGCTCTCTCGCCTCTTTTTGTAGCTGAGCGCAGACACGACGCTCGTTGCACCACGACATGAATCCGTATACCCCCTGGACGATTATGCCGACGATGAACACGCCGCCAAGCAAAATGATAATCGAAAACCACGGCATGGCTGCAACCTCCAGCAGAACGGAAACTGCGTGGCGATCATCCTACACCCTAGCGAAAAGCCGATCAACTCTTTCTCGTGGCACATAAACGACATCGACTGGGCCACCGCCATGTGAGTGTCAAGGCTTTGGTGGAGCGACTGCGGCGGGCAGGGTGAGCATCCCCACCACCGCTATCCTCAAGGCACCGGCCAGCCGATAGCAGGCATGACGTGGAGATGGCCCGGTCATGCTGACCATCGCCGCCCAGACTTTGGTACAATGCCACAGAACACGATGATCGCTTATGTCGAAGGAGAATCGCCATGCTCGACCGGCTGATACTGACGGCGGCAGTTGCCGTGTTCTCTGTTTCCGCGATGCCCGCACGAGCCGACGCTCCGGCCTACCAGTGGAAGACCGAGAAGGACCGCGTCTGCCTTTCGGCCGATGGGAAGGTCGTCTACTGCTATGAGTTCGTCAGTGACGCGGGCTATCCGTACCTCCACCCCGTCAGCCTGGCCGGCGGGCCGGTGATGACCGCCTTCGCCCCGGCAGATCACCCTTGGCACCGTGGGGTTTGGTTCTCCTGGAAGTACCTCAACGGCGTGAATTACTGGGAGTTTCCCCAGGACCGGCCGAATCAACCGGATGGCAAAACTGCTGTCATCGCTCCACCCTCCGTTCAAGTTGGTGAGTCCAATGTGACGATTCGGCTCAAACTGGCGTACTCCAAAGGTCAGCCAGTTCTTGCCGAGGAGCGGGAATGGATCGGCTCCTTGCCGCGGGCCGACGGCAGTTACACGATCGACTGGAAGTCTTCATTTACGGCGCAGGAGAAGGACGTCGTCTTCGAGCGAACACCGCCGGAGCAGGCGTCCTGGGGCGGCTACGGTGGCCTGGGCTTCCGAGCGGCCAAAACGATGAGGGAGTTTCGGGCCATCGATAGCGAGGGCCGGTCCGGCCGGCAACAGGCCCACGGCAAGCAGGCCACCTGGATGGACTTCAGCGGCGTTTTTGGCGAGGTGGGCGAGAAGTCCACGCCAGCTGGCATCACCATCTTCGACCACCCATCCAGCCCACGCCACCCGACGCCCTGGTACCTTTCGGACAACTCGGGCCTGCCATACTTCGGGCCGGCGTTGTTATTCTCTCAGCCGCTGACGCTCAAGGCGGGAGAGACGTTCACGCTCAAGTACCGCATCCTCGTCCATCCCGGGCTGGGCGATCAAGCGTCTCTGGAACGAGAGTACCAGATTTTCGTCAAGTGACCGACGTACCGAAAAGCCGTGACAGGGGCCGGGTCCCCGGGAGGCATCGCATGTCCACGAATATCATCGCCCCCACTCCAGCTTCGACTTTCAGCCGGGGCTGCTCGTCTGGCACTCGAAGGACCTGCGCACCTGGAGGCCGATCAGCCATGCCGTGGTGAACCAGGAAGGCTCGATCTGGGCGCCGGACCTCGTCAAGCATCAGGGGCGATTCTACCTCTACTACCCTGCGGTCGGCACGAACTGGGTCGTCACGGCCGACACGCCCCACGGGCCGTGGTCCCCGCCGCGATCGCTTGGGGTTGGACATATCGACCCGGGGCACGTTGTCGGGGACGATGGCAAACGGTACGTGCACCTGTCCGGTGGACACGCGGTGGAAATGTCGGCGGACGGATTGCAGGCGATCACAGCGCCGAAGGTAGTTTACGCTGGATGGCCGATCCCGCAGGACTGGGCTGTGGAGTGCTTCTGCCTGGAGTCGCCCAAGTTGACCAAACGCAACGGCTGGTACTACCTGACCAGCGCTGAGGGCGGAACGGCCGGCGTCTCGACCAGTCACATGGTAGTGTCGGCCCGTTCGCGGAATCCACTCGGACCTTGGGAAAACTCGCCCCACAACCCGATCATCCGCACCTGGAGCCGCGATGAACGCTGGTGGTCTAAGGGGCACGGGACACTCGTCGAGGGGCCCGGCGGACAGTGGTACTGTGTGCTCCACGGCTGGATGAACGGGTACACCACGCTCGGGCGTTGCACGCTGATCGAGCCGATCCAATGGACGAAGGACGGCTGGTTCCAGACGGCGGATCGCTGGCCGTCCGGCTGGGACACGCCGGTGAAGGTCGAAATGCCCATGAACGACGAGTTCGACGGTGACCGGTTGGGCATCCAGTGGCAGTTTTTCCGGCACTATGACGCCGATCGCTTCAAGGTCGCGGATGGCAATCTGACGTTGCAGGCGTTGGGGACACACCCCGGCGACTCCCTGCCGTTGTGCGTGATGCCACTCGATCGGGCCTACGAGGTCGAGACGGAAGTCGAGGTCCAAGGCCAGGCAACGGCGGGCCTCCTACTGTTCTTCTCGCCCCAGGTCTACATCGGACTGGCCATCTCCGAGGACGGAATCGTACGCCGCGTGCAGGAGGCGTTTCAGCGGTACGGCGGGACGGAGGAATCGAGGGTCGGCCGCAGTCGGGTAGCGATTCGCATCATCAACGATAAGCAGGATGTCCGCTTCTACTACCGGGATGACGCCGGCACTTGGCGGATCATGCAGCCCAGCATGGAGATTTCTGGAGCTCATCACAACGCGATCGGAGGCTGGCACGCTGTCCGTCCGGCGTTGTTCGCGAGCGGCAAGGGGCAGGCCCGGTTCAGCTACTTCCACTATCGGCCGCTGGAACAGTAAACCACGATGTAACAAAACGGATAGCCACATTGGTCCATTGCGTCCCAGTCTCTCAGACAAACCGAAGGGGGGTTCCATGTTCTGCCGCAAAACGCTTGTGTTCACATCCGCTGTCAGTTTACTCGTCTTGGGATCGCTCCGAGCAGCCGAGGCGCCAAATCAACCCTGGCAGAACGTACCTGCGTCCGAGCCGCTGGCCACGAAGCAGGTGCGGGGCAATTTGTATCAGGTGAGCGGCGGCGTGGCCAACACGTTTTTCTATGTCGGACCGGACGAAGTGTTGGTCGTGGACGCCAAAATGACCCCGGACGCTGCGCGTCAGATGCTGGCAGAAGTCAAAAAGGTCACCGACAAGCCGGTACGCCGCGTGATTCTGACTCATAGCGACGGTGACCATGTCAACGGATTGGCGGGGCTGATGCCCGTCCCGACAATCATCTCCCACGCGAACTCCCGGCTGCACATGGCACAGGCAAACGCAACCGCATCAAACAAGTTGCCGCTTCCCAACGAAACCTTTTCTCAGCAGCTCTCGCTCTACCTGGGCGACACGGAGATCCGCGTGCTCTATTTCGGTCCAGCCCACACGAACGGCGATGCCGTGATCTTCATTCCCAGCGAGAAACTGGCCATTGTCGGTGACCTCGTGTTCGTCGGGCGCGATCCGCTCATTCATCGACAGAAAGGTGGCTCATCGGTCGGTTTGGTGGCCCTATTGAAATCGCTGCTGCAGCTCGATGCGGACCTCTATCTCAGCGGCCACGCGGAAGCCGTGGATAAGCAGGCTATCGAAAGGCTGCTCACCGAGATTGAGCAGAAGCAGGCCAAAGTGAAAACTCTCGTCGCGGAAGGAAAGACGTTCAGCGAAGTGAAAGAAGCGTTCGGACTGACCGACCAGCCGGCTGGCGGGCGGCGCTGGCCGAGCCTGGTCGAAGTCATCTACCGTGAACTGACGGAGAAGAACTAGCCCTGTGCTAACGTGCACCGCAGGGTGTTGCTACGGCAGCAAGTGTCTTGGAGTCGACCGCGTCCACCGCTGATAGCGAGCCGGAACCCCAGAGCATAGAATCGTGCGCACCTGTCCCCTTTTGCCTGCGGCTTCGCCGCCCAATCTGATACCTGTGGAGGAGAATCATGTGTTGCTTGCCGTCGAGATTCCTCAAATGTGTGGTGTGGTCGGTCGTCGGTGGCTTCGCCGTTGGCCTGGCTGGGAACGTGGGCCAGGTCGTTGTCGCGACGACGCAAGAGGGCCACTTGAAGGTCTATAGCGACCCGCACCAGGTGGACGAAGACTTCAAGTTTCAGGGTGAGTACATGGGCCAGATCCTACGGGCCGACGGCACCAAGGCCGGCTTGGGCCTGCAGGTGCGGGCGTTGGGCGATGGAGCGTTCCGGACAATGTTCTTCGCGGGTGGCCTGCCCGGTGCCGGTTGGGATGGCAAGACGATCATCCAGAAAAGTCCCAGTACGGATGCGACGGTGCCGGCCGACGCAAAACGCGTAGGAGATAAGGTCGTCGTCGAGCACGTCTACAAGGCCACCGTGGACGGACAAGTCGCCGTCGGGCAAACCGACACCGACGCGCGATTCGAGCTGAAGCGGGTCGAACGCAGCAGCCCGACACGGGGCGCCAAGCCGCCTGTGGAGGCCCTCGTCCTGTTCGATGGCACGAACGTAGAACAGTGGGAAAAAGGGTCCCAGCTGACGCCTCAGAAACTGTTGGGGCCCGACGCGACCACGGCTCGGAAGTTTCAGGATTTCACCTTGCACGCCGAGTTTATGATCTCACACGTGCCGCACACCCAGGACATCGGCCAGCGGCCGAACCGCGGCGTCTACCTCCAGCAACGCTACGAGATTCAGATCCTGGATTCCTTTGGAGTGACCATGGGCGCCCACGACTGCGGCGTGCTCTATGCGCAGGTCACGCCGACGATCAATATGTGCTACCCGCCCCTGACCTGGAAGACCAACGACATCGACTTCACCGCTGCCCGGTATGATGCCGAGGGCCAGAAGACCAAGGGCGCCCGGTGTACCGTCAAGTTCAACGGCGTGGTGATCCTGGACGATGTGGAAATCAAACACTCGACGCCGGCCGGCATTCCGGAAAGCCCGGCGGCGGGCGCCATCTACCTGCAGGCCCACGGCCTGC
>JAPLNJ010000442.1 GCA_026692885.1 Planctomycetota bacterium
CGGTGGAGCCCGTGATTTTGCACTACACCAACGGCCGCACAGAAGCCCATCCCCTGTTTTCCTTGCCTCCGCCCCCGCCGCGAAGCGGCGGGGGCGGAGGCAGGGAAAACAGCTTCTTTCTGAGCTCGTAGTGCAAAATCATCGCTCCACCGAGGCAAGCTCGGCGGGGGCGGAAGCCATTGTCTCCCGTGGGGTAAACCCAGGGGCCTCTTGGTCATTGCTTGTTTTGCGCAATCGTGTTCTAGCGGGCGCAGACGCCAGCGGGTATTCTTGTCGGCAAGCTCGGTTGCCACCGCCAGGTTACCACGCTGCCGGGCCTCGGTCCTGCCTCACCCACCCCAAGGAATCCCACCCATGACCCGACGCATCCTGCTTTCCTGCCTGACCGCTTGCCTGGCCGTGGCCCATGCGCCCGCGGCCGACGTCTCGCTGACCGTGCATCCCGAGCGCGTCGTCAACCGCATCGACGAGAAGGTCTACGGCCATTTCCTCGAACACATCTATCACTCCTGCAACGGCGGGCTGTGGGGCGAACTGGTTTGGGACCGCAGCTTCGAGGGCGGCGGGGCTGGCGTCGCCTGGACGCGGCAGGACGGCTGCATCGCGCAGGAAGGTGCGGCGGCGGATGTGCGGCTGCTGTTCGGCGATCCCCAGTGGACAGATTATGAATTCACGGTCGAAGCCCGCAAGACGGGCGGCGCGGAAGGGTTTCTCATTCTCGTACGGGCGCTGAGCGGCAAGGAGTTCTACTGGGCCAACGTCGGCGGCTGGGGGAACGTCGGCCATGCCCTCGAACGCGGGATCAAAGGTCAGAACCGCTGGGGCGGGGTCACGCGGCGCCACAACGGCCAGATCGAGACCGGCCGCTGGTATCGCGTCCGGGCTCGCTGCGAAGGGCCACGCGTTCAGTTCTGGCTCGACGGCGAACTGGTCATCGACTACACCGACGACGGCAACGGACCGGCTCGCGGCCGACCCGGCGTGGGCACCTGGCAGACTCAGACGCAGTTCCGAAATTTCCAAGTCACGTCGCTGGACGGGAAAGTCCTGCACGAGGGCCTCCCGCCGCTGCCCAAGCAGGAAACGGGCGTCGCGCCGGCTTGGCGGCCGTTCGGAAACGCGAAGGTCGCCGCCTCGAAGGATCACCCGCTGAACGGAGCCCAGTGCCAACAGATCGAGTCGGCCGGGGACTTGGGCGGGCTGGTGCAGCAACCGCTGGCCATTCGCGCCGGCGAGGTCTACCGCGGTTCGATCTGGGCTCGTGGCGAAGCCACGGGCGGTCTGGCCGTGCGGTTCGTGGCCGATGGCAAGGTTCTGGCCGAGCAGGCCATTCCCGCTCCGGCGTCGGATTGGAAGGAGTTTCCCGTGGAGTTGAAGCCCATGGCCTCATCGGATAACGGGGAACTGCAAATCGGCATGCGCGGGCCGGGCAAGATCTGGCTCGACCAGGTAAGCCTGATGCCCGAGTCCTGGCGACAGGCCGGCGGCTGTCGGCCCGACTTGCTGCAGGCCATCGCCGGCCTGCGACCGCCGGTCATCCGCTGGCCGGGCGGCTGCTATGCTTCGCCCTATCGCTGGAAGGACGGCATCGGGCCGCAACACAAACGCGGACCGCACCCGAAGAACATGTGGGATGACAAGGAAGTGAATTCCTTCGGCACCGACGAGTTTGTCGCCATGTGCCGCCGAGTCGGGGCGGAACCGCTGATCGTCATCAACATCGGCACGCCGCAGTGGAACCGAGACGTGATGGACAACGACTTCCTGCAAGAGGTCCTCGATTGGATCGAATACTGCAACGGGACGGCCGATTCGAAATGGGGTAAGGTCCGGGCGGCCAACGGGTATCCCGAGCCATACCGCGTGAAGTATTGGGAGATCGACAACGAAACTTGGGGGCAAGGCGCGGAGACCTACGCCGAGTGGGTCAATCGATTCGCCCCGGCGATGCGCAAGGCCGACCCGTCGATCAAGCTCGCCGCCTGCGGCAGCGCCGGCTATGGCGACAGCGGCCATGGCTTGCCCTGGAACCGCGTCCTGATCGAGCGTTGCGCGGACCAGATCGACTACCTCAGCATCCACCACTATGAGGATCCGAAGCGCTACGCCGACGGCCCGCGGGCTTACGAGCAGTTCTTTCGTAAGACGGGCGACTTGATCGCGGCGTCGAAAAATCCCCAGCTGAAGCTCTACGTCTCGGAGTGGAATGCGCAGAGCACCGATTGGCGGACGGGCCTGTATTGCGGCGGCCTGCTGAACGCCTTCGAACGGTGCGGCGACGTGCTGGAGATCGGCGGCCCGGCCTTGTTCCTCCGCCACGTCTCGGCCACTGGGTGGGACAATGCCTTCGTCAACTTCGATCATCGCACCTGGTTCCCGGCGCCCAACTATGTGGTCATGAAGCTGTGGCGCGAGCACTACGCTCCGCAGCGGATTGCTCTGGAAGGGCAGACGGACCCGCTGAACGCCGTGGCGACCAAGTCCGCAGACGGCAAGACGCTGTACGTCAAGGCGGTCAATCCGTCGGACGAGGCCGTGCCAGTGCAATTGAAGTTGGCCAATGGCGCCGCTGCTAAGGCGACGCTACAAGTGGTCGCCCCCGGCGACGTAGCCGCCCGCAATACGCTGGAAGCCCGTGACGCAGTCCAGCCCAAACCGGCCGCCGTGCAGCAGGCAGGCGCAACGCTACGCTTCACGCTGCCGCCGATTTCCTGTGGCGTCGTCGAGATTCGATGTGAGTAGTCGTTCAAAGTCCCAGACGGGCGGCAGGTTGTAACCCCGGGCGTCCAGCCCAATGCCACTTATTTTGAGCGGAACGGCGCTAGCACCAAACGATTTTTCCAGGTGTCGGCATTCACTTTGGTATTTGACGAATGCCCCCGGCTTGCCCGCTCGTCGTTATACACAAGTTTTCGCTCTGATAGGGGCAGCCACATAGCAGCACAAGTTTTCGCCCCGATAGGGGCAGCCACATAACAGCCCAGGGCAGAGCGGAGCGGCGTTAGCCGCGTAGCGCCGCCCTGGGTTAGGGGAGTATCGGGAACGCCAGCCCTGAAGGGGCGAAACAAGCCTTGGCCCATCTGACGAACGATGCGCGTGAGAGGAACCGATTTGTTTCGCCCCTTCAGGGCTACCGGGATAAAT
>JAPLNJ010000443.1 GCA_026692885.1 Planctomycetota bacterium
AGGATATTGCCCGAGACGTACACGCGCTGGCCGGTGTAGTAGGTCTTCAGCGTGTCAATGGTAGCGACCATAACGCACCGGTGCAGATCGGTCTCGGCCATAGGTTTTCCGTCCGCGGTGGGATAGTCGACGTGCGGCAACAAGGTGTTCGTCGTGACGGGACTGGCAATCGCAGTCATTTGCAGTTCCCCCAGATATTCGCGCCGGCTTCCGCCGGTTCTCCGGGAATCGGCGGACGGCCAGCTTGGCCTTGGTGATTATAGCCCCTTCGCCTTGCGCGAGGTAGCTGCCGCTGACGGCACCGCCAGGGAATGTGTCTCACAGCCCAGGGTTGCGCAGCTACCCTGGGTTCGGTCGTCCGAGTTCCCGCCTCTACCCCAACGGGGTTATGTCACTGGGGGGCCACGGTGCGACGCAACCCCGTTGGGGTACGGGGCAAATGCAGAGACCCCCGCATCCCAGGGTAGTCGCTGCGCGGCAACCCTGGGCTATGCGACACAACCGCTTCGCGGTACTTCCTGCCAGCGGCTCCTGGCGTTGGATCTTGCCCTTCAGTTCCAGCACGCGCATCGGGGTGTCATCGTTGTGCAGCAAATCGCCCTGCGATCCCAGCCAGAGCCGGGTCTGCGGTATTCCCCACGGCTCCAGGTCGGCGATTTCTCCCCGTCGCTGAATCCCGTGGACAGGCCGTCTCGCAGACCAATCCCCAAGGGCTTAGCTTCCCGGTAGAGCAGTCCAACTAGCGGTTGCAGTTGACGTGCTGGTCTCCGCGCCTTTCACAGTCTTGCCCCCCTAGTTGGCGCGTCCCTGCGCGAAGTCTATGTTGATGTTTCGCAAGCAACTCATCAGCGCGAGGAAGGCAAACGAGAGGGAGCGAAAGGACTATGAAGAAGGCACCCGCCCGTAAATCGAAACGCGGTACAACCGACCAGCTTCGCGACGAATACCGGTTCGACTATTCGAAGGCGAAGCCGAACCGCTTTGCATCGCGCGTGGATCGATCCTGCGTCGTGGTGGCCCTGGATCCCGACGTATCCAAGGTGTTCACCACGCCAGACGCGGTCAACAAGGTCTTGCGCGCATTGATCGAGGCCATGCCCACAGTGGCGTACGCTTAGCTGTTGACACTGAGGCGTGGCGGGATGCTACGGCCACACTCGCCGGGGAGGAAAATGGGACGGGGGGAGGCTGGCTCTGGACCTTTCGTTTGGGCGGCGGTACAATTTCGGCCACAACTGGATTGGAACGCCAAGCCCATGACTGTAGCCGAACTGCCGAAGACAGCGACGGGGAAGATCCAGCGCTACAAGCTGCGGAGAGAACCGTCATGCGTATCAGCTCCTGGATCGTTCGCCAGCCAGCCGAGCCGATGGTGCTTGAGCAACGGGAGGAGATTGCGGGGGCAGGCGAGGTTCTCGTCGAGGTCCGGGGCTGCGGGGTCTGCCACACGGATTTGGCGTTCTATTATGGCGGCGTTCCGACACGCCATCCGTTCCCCTTAGCCCTCGGTCACGAGGTGAGTGGCCGCGTGGTGGAGGCTGGGGCCGGAGCCGAAGCCTGGGTCGGGCAGGAGGTCATCGTTTCGGCGGTGATCCCTTGCGGGCAATGCGCAGCCTGCCAGACCGGTCGGGGCGAGATCTGTCCGAGCCAGATCTTCCCCGGAAACGACGTGCACGGTGGCTTCTCTACGCATGTTCGTGTGCCAGCCCGGGGACTTTGTCCGATACCCGACCTCACCGATCGGGCCATCAACCCGTCGGGCTATGCCTTGGCTGACCTGTCGGTGATCGCCGACGCCGTCGCCACGCCCTATCAGGCGATTCTGAAAAGCGGACTCCAGCCGGGGGATCTCGCGGTCTTCGTCGGGGCCGGCGGGTTGGGCGGCTTCGGCGTGCAGATTGCCGCGGCCCTCGGCGCCGTGGTCATCGCTCTGGATGTGAGCCAGGAGCGATTGGATCGGTTGGCCGCTCATGGCGCATGCCTGACCCTCCGGCCCGACGCGATGGAGTTTCGCGATCTGCGCCGGCAAGTCAACGGCTTCGCCGCCAAGCAGGGAATCCCCAGTTGGCGTCAGCGGATCTTCGAGACCTCGGGGACCCCGCAGGGGCAGTCCACGGCCTTCGGGTTGCTCGGACGCGGCGGTTACCTGTCGGTGGTCGGTTACACTCCGGCCAAGGTGGAACTGCGTCTCTCGAACCTGATGGCCCTGGATGCTATCGCCCAGGGGAATTGGGGCTGCTTGCCTGAGCACTATCCGGCGGTTCTTGACTTGGTATTGTCGGGTAAGGTGGCCCTTGCTCCGTTCGTAGAACAGCGTCCCCTGGCGTCGATCAACGCAACCTTCGCGGAGGCACATGCCCGGCGGCTGTCGAAGCGCGTCATTCTCATTCCGGAGTCCTAGGTTGCCAAGGGAAAACGATAGAACGTGGCTTGGGAGGGCGACGCTCCCGCGGAGCCGTGGGCGGTTCCCGACGGCTCTCCCCGGCTCGGCAGGAGCCTCGCCCTCCCAGGCCATTGACAACCTAGGACTCAAGAGATTCGGGATTTATTCATGGAACTGAAGAACCACGACCTGACGGAACTCGCATCCCAGCCCGGCGTCCTTTATGAAGAGATCCAGTTGAAGGATCAGGAGGGAAATGCCGTCGAGGGTTTGCACGCGGTGCGGATGGCCCTGGACAACCCCCGCCAACTCAACTCCTACACGACCGAGATGGTCAAGGGAGTCATCCGCAGCCTGGGGCGGGCCTCGAACGACCGGGCCTGTGTGGCCGTGGTCTTTACGGCGACGGGCAATCGCGCCTTTTGCACAGGCGGGAACACGGCCGAATACGCCGAGTATTACGCCGGACGGCCGGAAGAGTACCGCCAATACATGCGTTTGTTCAACGACATGATCAGCGCGATCCTGCACTGCGACAAGCCGGTGATTTGCCGCGTCAACGGGATGCGGATCGCCGGGGGCCAGGAGATCGGGATGGCCTGCGACTTCTCGATCGCCCAGGATCTGGCCCTTTTCGGCCAGGCCGGACCGCGGCACGGCTCGGCCCCCGATGGCGGCAGCACCGACTTCCTGCCCTTGTTCGTCGGCATTGAGGCGGCTATGGAGAGCTGCACCCTCTGCCCGCACTGGAGCGCCTACAAAGCCCTGCGGCTCGGCCTGCTGACCAAGGTCGTGCCGGCTCTGAAGGTCGAGGGGAAGTTCACGGCCAACCCCCTGGTGATTACCGACCGTTGGATCGACCATGGGGGCCAAATCGTTTACGGGGAGTTCCACGAAGGCCCCGAGCGGGCCGTCGGCAAAGAGCTCTTGGCACGGGGCGAGATCGACCTCGGCTGGCTCGACCGGGAGGTTGACTCGCTGATTCTCTCTCTGGCGATGACCATGCCGGGCTGCCTCACGAAGACCATCGAGAGTGTACGGAAGCACAAGCTCGAGCACTGGGACCGGAACAAGGAAAGCAACCGCGCCTGGCTGGCGCTGAACATGATGACGGAGGGGCGGACCGGCTTCCGCGCCTTCCACGAAGGGACGAAGACCTGCCGCGAGACTGACTTCCTGTTACTGCGGCGGCGACTGGCCGAGGGTCAGGTGTGGGGCCACGAACTTATTGAGGAGGTCCTGGCCCGTGCCCACGCCAAGTAGTTCGGAAGGTCTCGATGAATTGCTGGGGCGAGCGGAGGCCCTGTACCGGGACCGCCGCCTGGAGCTCGTGCGTGACTGGAAGCAGCACAACGGCGGGCTGGCCATCGGCTACCTGCCGATTTACGTCCCCCGGGAGTTGCTGCACGCCCAAGGGGTACTGCCCGTTGGCGTGATGGGCGGGGGTGATGACCTGGAAGTGATTCGGGGGGACGCCTACTACCAGTCTTACATCTGCCGCATGCCACGCAGCACGCTCGAACTCGGCTTGAACGGCAGCCTGGACTGCCTGGACGGGATGCTCTTCCCGGCGATCTGCGACGTGATCCGCAACCTGTCGGGCATGTGGCAGCTGCTCTTTCCGGACAAGTTAGTTCGTTATCTGGACCTGCCCCAGAACTTCGACCGCGAACTCGGGGGGGCGTTCTTCCGGCGCGAACTTGAGGAGCTATCCGCCGACTTGGTAGCACGCGGCGCTCGGCCTCTCGACGAAGCTGCCTTGCGTCAGTCCATCGCGGTCTACAACGACAATCGCAGGCTAGTCCGGCAACTCTGCGAGCTGCGCCACAGCGAACCGTGGAAGGTCCCGGCCTCGGAGTTCTACCTGCTCATGCGTGCAGGGTTGGTCCTGCCGGTCGAGCAGCACACGCAGATGCTTGCAAGCTACCGGCAGCAGGTCGCTACCGACGCCGATCGAAAGCCGCTGGACCAAGCCCGGGTCCTGGTGGCCGGCTGTTTCTGCGAGCAGCCTCCGCTGGGGCTGCTCAAGACGCTGGAGCGGGCGGGTTGCTACATCGTCGATGACGACTTGGTGCAGATCCACCGCTGGATCCGCGGCGACATTCCGATCGAGGGGGATCCTCTGCAAAACTGTGTCGTGGCCTTTCTCGAAAACTCCATCGCCAGCCCAACTCGCTATATTGACCGGCAGGAGAAAGGCCAGGACCTGGTCCAGCGCGCGCGACACAGCGGCGCCGAGGGAGTGCTCTTTTGCGGCGCCAGTTTCTGCGACCCCGCCCTGCTAGACCAGCCCATGGCGGTGGCCGCCGTCGAGGAGGCCGGCATCCCGTGGACCGCTTTCAAGTACAGCGAGAACACCGGCCAGTTCCAGGTCATTCGGGAGCAGGCCGGGACCTTCGCCGATTCGATCCGGCTCTGGCAGATACCGTGAGGGTGACGATGAACCAACCACCAGCCGCGACGCCGATCCACAAGGACGTGAGTCAAGTGCGTCAGAAGCAGATGCTCGCCGAGTATTTCACTCGGTTGGCGCAAGCCCCCGAAACGGGCACCAAGTGCGTCTACACGTTTGTGCCCGGGAATCTCACCGAACTGTTGCTCTCGTTCGACGTCCTGCCGGTCCTGCCCGAAATCAACGCCTTGCAGTCGGGGATGCGCGGCAAGTCGCGGGAGTACATTGCTTTGGCCGAGAAGCTCGGCCACTCCGAGGACGTCTGCACCTATGTCAAGTGCGACATCGGCATGCTGAAGTCGGGCAATATCGGCCCGACCGGGCAACCTCTTCCGCCGCCGGACCTCCTACTGCTCTCCTACACGGGCTGCTTCACGTTCATGAAGTGGTTCGAGTTGCTGCGGGAGCAGTACCATTGCCCGATGGTGATGCTCCATGTTCCCTATCAGGCCAACGGCCGCATCACCGACTCGATGCGGCAGTACGTGGTCGAGCAACTCCGCCAGAAGGTGATTCCCGCCCTGGAGCAGATCACGGGCAAGGCGTATGACGAACAGCGGTTGCGGGGACTGCTGACGCTATCCGCCCAGGCCGAGGACGACTTCGTCTGGGTGCTCCAGTCGGCCAAGCAGATCCCCTCGCCGATCGACGCCTACTTCGGAGGAGTCTACTATGTGGGGCCCATCTTCACTGCGTTCCGCGGGACTCAGGAGGCGGTTGCCTACTACCGCGAGCTGCGGCAGGAAATCCAAGAACGCCTGCGGCTCGGCAAGGGCCCGGTCACGCCGGACGGCGAGATCGCGGTGGAACGTTTCCGGGTCGTCGTCGACGGGCCGCCCAACTGGACCAGCTTCCGGGAGTTCTGGAAGATGTTTGCGGACGAGGGGGCCGTCGTGGTCGCTTGCAGCTATACCAAGGTCGGCGGGGTCTACGACGACGGCTTCCGGCACGACTCTTCCCGACCGCTGGAGACGTTGGCGGAGTATTGCCTGGGCTGCTACACCAATCTGAACCTTCCCTCCCGGGTGGAGATGCTCGCCCGCTGCGTCGAGCAGTACCAGGCGGACGGCTTTCTGGTCAACTCCATCAAGAGCTGCAACTCGTTCAGCGCCGGCCAACTGCTGATCCTCCGGGAGGTCGAACGGCGGACCGGCAAGCCGGGAGGTTTCATCGAGAGCGACCTGGTCGATCCCCGCTACTTCTCGGCGGCCAACATCAAGAACCGCCTGGAGTCCTACTTCCAAATGATCGAGCAAAAGAGGCAGGGAGGCCGGGCCTCGTGAACTACTACCTGGGAATTGATCTCGGTTCCACGACCACCAAGGCCGTGGCCCTCGACGAGAACGGGGCGATCGTCGGCCGAGGCATTACCAACAGCCGCTGCAGCTACGATGTGGCCTGCCAGATTGCCTTGACCGAGGCCCTGATCAGCACCAGGTTCTGGATTATCGCCTCGGAGCTGGGCCGGGCCGGAATCGACTCCAAACGCACCAAGCGCCTGCTGGCCAAACTCGAACGGCGATTTCGGCAGCAGCAGTACGTGGCACAGCTCCGCAATTTGGGCCAAGTTCTGCAGGCCTTGGTCGACAAGCAAGGGCTTGGCGCCGAGGTCCGCGCCGCGGTCGAACGGATCCTCGAACGGACGGAAAGGGAGGCTGCCAAGCTCTTCGCGGAAGGGGCCAGGCTCAAGAGCGATTTCTTCCGTGATCTCGTCGGCAGCTGCTACCTGCAACTGGCCGAACAGGAGGCGGCCAGTGGCGGCGCCAGCTTCGACCTACTGGCGGGACTCTACGACAAGGCCATTCTCGAAGTCGAGAATACCCCCTCGGAAGCCGGGAGTTTCCAGCAATACGTCTGCACCGTGCTGCAGGTTATGGACGACCCGGTCCCCGAGCTTCGCGAGGCGGTGGAGCGGGCGGCCCAGGTCGAGCTCCATCAGGTCTCCGGCGTCGGCACCGGTTATGGGCGCCTGCGGCTGCCGTTCCCCAAAGACCGGATCCGCTCCGAAATCCTCTGCCACGGCCTCGGTGCCCATAGGATTTTTCCGGGCACTGCCACGGTCCTCGACATCGGCGGGCAGGACACCAAGGCGATCCAGATCGATGAGCAAGGCATCGTGACCTCCTTCCAGATGAACGACCGCTGCGCTGCCGGCTGCGGAAGATACCTCGGCTATATCGCCGACGAGATGAACCTCGGCCTGCACGAGATCGGACTCTTGGCCGCAAAATCCAAGCACCCCGTTTGCATCAACTCCACCTGCACGGTCTTCGCCGGCACCGAGGTCCGGGAGCGGCTCTCGCTGGGGCAACGGCGGGAGGATATCCTCGCCGGCTTGCATCGGGCGATCATCCTCAAAGCCATGTCCTTGCTGGCCCGGTCCGGCGGGGTCCGCAACGAGTTCACCTTTACCGGCGGCGTCGCCAAGAACCCGGCCGCCGTGGATGCCTTGCTCAACCTGGTCGCCGAGAACTACGGCCGGATGAAGCTGAACCTCTCGGCTGACTCGATCTACACGGGAGCCCTGGGTGCCGCGCTGTTCGCCCTGCGCGCACGAGAGACGTACCAGCCGCTGACGCCGGTCTTGG
>JAPLNJ010000444.1 GCA_026692885.1 Planctomycetota bacterium
GGAGGCGGCGGGCAGCCGACGTGTCGGGCCGGTCGGATAGGGGGCTCCGGGTTAGGCACAGGGCGGGAACACTCCCACCGACTTACGTCGGGAGCTTCTCGAGGGCGATCACGACACTGCTAGCATTTCGCAACGTTATGATCAAGGCCGCATTTTCCTATCACTCACTACTCTTACTTCTCGAACGCCTGCAACTCGGCGCACGAGGAGAATGCCTGTTTCGGGTTGACGCCACTCGTCGGCACGCCGAGGACGCGCACGGACAGGACTTTCTCCGGGTTCGACAGGCGTAGGGTGAACGTTTGGCCCGGCTTCAACTTCTTGTTGTCGGTCGCGGTGGTGGCAGGATAGTCGCTCAACTCGCCGACGGTTTCCCACTCGCCGCCTTTGTTGCGCTGGACTTGCACGCGCGGCTTGCCGGCACTGGCATCGAACCAGCCGCCGTCGGGAAAGTTTGTTCCGTGCGCGAAAACGACGCGCCGCACGCTCACCGGCGCAGCAAGCGTGACGGCAAACCAGTCTTCCTTCGCCGTGTTGCCGTCGAAGGTCACGACGATACTGTCGAAGTCGTCGTCGTTGATGGAGCCGTGTTGGTTACCTTGGCGTGAGCGACTCTCGCTGCCGTCGGCAAGCAGGGAATCACTTTGCGCGGCCGCCACACCCGGCGCGCGCAGCCAGACACGATAGACGCCACCCTCGGCACCTGCATCGGCGAACGTGCTGAGCGTCGCCGGCGTTGGCTTGCTCCCCGTCGACCCGACCACTTTTGTGCCAAATGCCAGTTCGGTGCCGGGCTTCAACGTCACGGGCGGCTGCGACTCGACGAAGCCGAGCGCGCTTGGCGCAGGAAGATCGGGATTCAGTTTCCGGTCGCAAGCGAGCACGAATGGCCCCCAGTTGAGCGCAGCGCGGCCAGCGTTGCCGTGGTCGCCGACAACGAGACTCGCGGCGAGGTTAAATTTGATGGCGATGCGGTCGCCGTCCTTCCACTCGCGCACCGGCAGAACGGCCCAGCCGGATTGGACGACGGCTGATTCCACCGTCACGGGCGCGGCCCATGCCGGGACACGGATTTTGACGGCAAAGGCCGCGGGCTTCGCCAGACGCAACGTCAGCACGGACTCCCCGCGTCGCGGGAACTGACTTTGTTGCTCGACGGTCACATGCTGGCCATCGAGTTCCAGCATGGCGGACGACGTTTCAAACGTGCTCACCAACAGCGCGTCGCGGCTGACGAGATACGCCGACTGCGGCACGAGCGCCATCGCTCGCGGTCCGCTGGAGTGGCAGCAGCTGATGCCCTTGTCGTAGGGCTTACGGCCTTCGAGTGCGGTGTAATAGCACCAGTCGTGACCCTGCGGATGCTGCGCTGCAGCGAGGTGGTTGTAGAACGCGCGTTCCAGTTCGTCGCCGAACTTCGCCTCACCGGTGAGCCGCAGCAGTTGGAGGTTGAACTGGATCCAGGTCGTCGTCACGCACGTCTCGCCGATGTGGGCGACCGCGTCGTTGCGCAATTCGTGGTCGGCTTGGAAACACTCTCCCTGGCTGGCGCTGCCGGTGATGTAGAGTCGCTTGTCCGCGATGTCCTGCCAGGCGTTGAGCACGGCCTGCAGCATTGCGCGGTCCCCGGTGACTCGCACTAATTCGCAGAGGCCGACGAGGTTGGAGAGCATTTCGTAAGCTTTGGCGTTGGCGACCTTGTTGACCTGCTTCTCGGTGAGCAGCGTCTGGAGGATCGCCGGTCCCTTGGGCTCATCCCACGACTTCACGATGTAGCGCGCGAAGTCGAGGTAGCGCTCGTCGCCCGTCAACCGGTAGAGCAACACGACCGGCTCCAGCACGCTGGTGGCGGCCATGCCGAAGTGCGTGCCGGCCGCCAGGATGCTTCTCTTGGCCGGGAATGTTGCGATCAGCAGGTCGCCGATCTTACGACAGGCGTTGAGCGCGGCTTCGTTGCCGGTGAACTGGTAGTAGGTGAGCAGGCCGATGAGGTTGTACTTGTGCGACCATACGTCCCAGTCGGCGCCGTTGAATAGACCGAACCGCTGCTCCGGCACGTAGGTGCCAAGATAACCGTCCGGTTCCTGCGTCGCGATCAGCTCGGCGGCGACGCGGTCGAGCTTCTCCCGCAGCGCGGCGTCGCCGGTGTTGACCCACGCGAGCGTGGCGGCGTGCATCCACTTGCCGACGTGCTCGCCGATCCACGGATGAGTGCCCGGCTTCTTGCGGAAACCGGCGAGCAACGGCTCGGTGTCCACGACGAGCAGACGATTCGCTTCGTTGGCATCAACGCGTGCGCCAAGCCAGCCCTCGATGCAGACCGCCGACGGCGACAACATTTCGGCGACATCGGGTAGCCGTGCGGCGACCTGGTAGGGTAGAGGCTTGATGGAGGCGGTCTGCGAGCGGTTCGCTTTGCGGTACTCACGAGTGCCTTTGATCTTCGCCATTTCCTCGGGCGTGAACGTCGAGTTGGCGATGGGGCCCGGCTCCCAGCTCCGCTCCAGCGCGCTCGGCTTCGGCGTCTGCACCGGGATCACGAACACTTCTTCGCCATTGGCATCCTTCTCGACGCGACCACCAGCGCGAACGACAGCTCCACGGGCGAGTTTCTCGCTCACCTCATAGACCTTCGGCAGCGTGTAGTCGGAAAAACTGAACTTGCGTGTGAGGTCCAGCTTCTCGGTGAAACGCGTTGGGATTCTCGACGCACCCAGGGCTGCGAAGAACACACCGCCGGCGTTGGCGGGATTGCAGTCGCTGTCCTGACCGCAACGGCAGGAGATGACCATCGTCTTGTCGGGATCACCCTGGCCGTAGAGCAAGCCCATCAGGACATAGGCGCCGTTGAGCTTGACGTCAATGCTGCCGTCGCCTTTGCCGCCCGGCTTGCCCGACAACCCGTGGCTGTAACCCGGATCCTGGTGATACTTCTTCTCAACGATCTGCCAGGTTTTGGTCCAGTCGGCGTTTTCCTTCGACCACGCCAGAAGGTCGCGGACCATCTCGGCGTATTGGCTGTCGGGTGGGATGCACTGGAGGCCGGCCTCGATCAAGTGCCGAGGGTCGGACTCGAAATACGCCTCGGCATACATGCCGCCGATGAACTGGCCGGCGCAGAGTCCGTCGCCGTAATTCATCAGCCGACCGAACTTCTCGCCGAGCGCAATGGCCACGTTCGGCAAGCCGGGCGCGATGATGCCGGAGAAGTCGGCTTCGATCTGGTAGTCAATGTCGTCGCCGTGCGCCGAAAACTTCGGATGACTGCTGTCGGGCGGGGCGATGCCTTTGCGGAGGTTCTCCCGGCCGGCCTGGTTGGCGCACCAAAGCGGATAGCCGCTGTTGGCGAAGTCAATGCCCGCCTGTCGGATGGAGGCGTCGAAGCCGTGTTCTTCGAGCGTCCGCAGGAACGTCATCTCGACGTAACAGTCGTCATTGTTGTGCTGGTTGACCATCTCCGGTTTCCACGGCGGCATTTTGTCTTCCGGGATGATCTCGCCCCTGACCTGGAACTCGGTGGGCGCGCCCCAACCAACGCCGATCATCTGGCCGAGCCACGCGCCTTGCATCTTGTCCGCGAACTCCTTCACGGGCAGGCGGCGATATTCCGTTGGCTCTGCCCCCCGGACATTCACCGTTATCAGCGTGAGCAATAGGCCAAACCAGACGTAGTTACCGTAGCTTGTTTTCATCTTATCTCCTTGGCTCCTGTGCATTAGACGATCTCCTAGTTCAGCGTTGCACCCGGGCATTACCCTTCCAAATGCTCCAGACCTGTTCTTCATCCGCGGGCTGGGCATAATCCGTCAGTTGCGTGGTGGCCAGCGCGCCGCAGGCCCAACCGAACTGAAGCCACTGCTCCGGTTCCCAACCGCGCAGGATGGCGTGCAGCAGTCCGCCGACGAAGCCGTCGCCGCCGCCGATCCGATCCAGGACGGTAATCTCCCGCGGCTGGGCGACATGCCACTGGTCGCCCGCGGCCAGGATGGCGCCCCACCGATGGCAGTTGGCGTTGATGACTTCACGGAGCGTCGTCGCGAACACGGAGGCCTTGGGGTACGCCTGTTTCACACGATCGATCATGACTTTGAAGCTCTCGATCTTCTCGGCCAGATCTTGGCCGCCTTCCTCCGGACCCTGGATGCCGAGGCAAAGCTGAAAATCTTCCTCGTTGCCGACCAGGATATCCGCCACGGAGGCGATCTCCGAGAAGATCGTGCGCAGCTCCTTGTCCCGGCCTTTCCAGAACGAAGCGCGGTAGTTCAGGTCGAAGGAGATACGGGTGCCGTATTTTTTCGCCGCCCGAGCCAGTTCCAGGCAGAACGTGCTGGTTTCCGGCGAGAGCGCACCGATCAGCCCGGACAGATGCACGATCTGCACGCCCTCACTTCCAAAGATCCGGTCGAGGTCGAAATGCTTGGCATTCAGGGTGCGGCCCACCTCTCCGGCGCGGTCGTTATGGACCCGAGGTCCGCGCGAACCGAAGCCGGAATCGGCGATATTGAACTGGTGTCGATAGCCCCACGGGTCACCTTGCTCGACCTCCGGGCCCTCGTAGGTCATCCGCCGGCTCGCCAAGTTGTCCTTGATGAAGCGTGCAATCGGGCTCCCCTTGACGAACGTGGTCAGCACCTTGACGGGCAGGCCCAGGTAGGCGGCGATGCTCGCCACGTTGGTCTCGGCACTGGTCGCCTGCATGCGGTAGGTGTCGCTGCAATGGACCGGCTGACCCTCGACAGGCGTGATCCGAACGCCCATGCTGGTGGGCACAAGTAGCGACGTGGCACAGTTCGCGCGAAGATCGATTGCCATGGTCCTCTCTCATTTTCTAGGCGTAGTGGGGGAACGCAGTGGCCTGAAGCGAGCGGCAGGAAATAGCTTACCCGACTTACTGTAGGATGGTCTTCCAAGACCGTCCCGATCGGCCTGGAAAGGCCGACCTACGAGTAAGTTATTTCCTGCCGCTCGCCTGACCGTCGACCCGCCGTTCGACGTGCGTGAGCGGCGTTCCCCTCGAAGCTGGAACGTTATCGGGAATCAGTATCCAGCATCCGGCGGGTCTCGTGCAAGTGCCTGCCTGGGCAATGTAGGCCTGGGCCATTTAGGATGGTCTTCCCAGACCGTCCCGATTGGCTCGGGAAGGCCGACCTAGTTGCCAATGGCATGGGAGGGCGAGGGGCCCAGTGGGCACCCCGCCGAGCTGGAACGGGCCGTCAGCAACGGCCCACGGCTCCGCGGGAGCGTCGCCCTCCCAATCCACGTTCTCTCGTCTTCCATTGGCAACCTAGTGCGTCGTCAAGACTTAATGTTGGGGTTGGCTTGGGTGCCACTGGCTCCGCCAGTGCCGAGGTCAATCGCGATCGGATCACTCGGCGACGTCGGACGCGATGACGGGAGCAAGGCCGGACTTTTGGCCAGCACTGGCAGAGCCAGTGGCACCCGAAAATTTAGCCTTGAAGACGCAGTAGCCTTGCGTTGAGACTGCATCCATCAAGGCGTGACTTTCCGCCGGAGTTGGCCGAGGATATTCATGTCCTGCGGCGAA
>JAPLNJ010000445.1 GCA_026692885.1 Planctomycetota bacterium
CCGCAACTCTTGCACGACCACGTCATCGTACCCGACGAACTGCGAGTCTGGCGGCAACTGAGAGGGATCGACCAGGCAGATTCTCTCCTCTTGCACGGGGATATCCGCAAACGTGCGGCGGTCTGGCTTCTGTGGCGGTTTACGTTCGCGTTGTTGCCGTTCCTTTTCCGACGACACGTTGTGCGTCACTGACTTGGACGACGCGACGGCGGCTGGCGGCCCGGGCAGCTTCAGTTGTTTCCGCAACAGGTCGTTTTCTGCCCGCAGCCGCGCGTTCTCAGCAACCACGCGCTCGACCAGATTCAACAAACGGCGTAGGCTTTCCCGGAGTGCTCCCTCCCGGCCAGCCTCCACGTCGTGCTGTAGTTCCTCAATCAATACCTTGATCTCGTTGCCGTCCATGCTCTAATCTTACGCACCACGTCTACTTCGGAATGCTAGCGTTTGAGAGGATACAGCCAGACCGCCGCACGTTTGCGGATATCCCCGTGCAAGAGGAGAGAATCTGCCTGGTCGATCCCTCTCAGTTGCCGCCAGACTCGCAGTTCGTCGGGTACGATGACGTGGTCGTGCAAGAGTTGCGGATTGAGCCTCACAATATTCACGCCTCGCTGCCGCCGGGATTTGTCGGCGAATTCGGGCCGGAACTGCGCACGCTGCTGGTCTCGCTGAAGTTCGTAGCCGGAACCAGCGAGCCGGGCGCGCGCGAGCTGTTGGAGGGCTTCGGTGTGCAGATCTCGCCCGCCAGCGTGTCCAACATTCTGCTGGAAGCGGCGGACCTGTTTCACGACGAGAAGCGGGAACTCTTCCTGGCGGGGCTGGCATCCACGACGTACCAACATCTCGACGACACATCGGCGACGGTGAACGGCCAACACTGGCACACCCACAATCTCGGCAACGAATTCTACACGGCGTACTTCACGACGCCCCGCAAGGATCGGCTGACGGTGCTGGACGTGCTGCGCAATTTCGCGCCGCGGACGTACCGCTGGAACGACGAAACCTGGCGACTGCTGCGGGCCCTGGGGGTGGCGGAGAAGTGGCTGGTGCAACTGCACACGCGGGTCAGCCGCGAGCCGGAGCGAGATTGGTCACAGGCGGAGATGGATCGATTGCTCGACGAAATCTGGCCTGCCCAAGTGTCCACCTCGGTCGGCGACGGATTTCCGGAAAAATTGTCCTCCGCGGTGTCGGCCCCTTCCTCACCGCTGCGGACCCACGTGCTGGAAGCGACGGCGATCGCGGCGTATCACGCCCAAACCGCTTGGCCCCTGCCGATCCTGGTGTGCGACGACGCCGCGCAATTCAAGCTGCTGACGCGGGAGTTGGCCTTGTGCTGGATTCACCAGGGCCGGCATTATAAAAAACTGACCCCAGTCGCGCCGCCGCATCAGCGGTTGCTCGACGATTTCCGGCGACAGTTCTGGGACTACTACGCCGAGCTCCAAGCCTTCCGCCGGGAGCCGACAGTTGCTGCGGCGGAGCGACTGTCGGCGGAATTCGACCGCCTGTTCACGACCCACACGGGTTACGACGACCTGGACGACCGCATCGCCAAGACGCGGGAGAAGAAGGCCGAGTTACTGACGGTGCTGCGTCATCCCGAGGTGCCGTTGCACAACAATCCGGCGGAACTTGGGGCACGGGTGAATGCCCGCCGCCGAGACGTCAGCCTGCAGACGAAAAACATCCGCGGCACGCGCGCCTTGGACACGCTGACCTCGATCGTGCAAACCGCCAAAAAGTTGAGTGTGCGAACCTGCGAATATCTGCGTGACCGCCTCACGCATCGAATGGCCCTACCATCGCTCGCCACCCTCATCCAATCCGCCGCCCCTCGAACTCTTTCGCCACTGAAAGCTAGAGTTTGAGAGGATACCAAACGAGTGCGTTTCATCCGTTGACCTGGAATGCGCATCATCAATCCTCGTCAAAGAAATGAGTGGTGACCAACTTCGCGACACCGCTTTGCCGAAGGCAAGACCATACCGCCTTGAATTCCGTGCCGTCCGCCAGAGTCTCGCGTACTTCCACGGCCGCGTTTGGTAGAGCGTCAGGGCGTTCGGTGAGCAGTTCTCCATCGTCCAAACCTGCAACCACCTGCCATTCCATGATGCCCCGTTCCTCCAATCGTTCGGCCGCATGTTTCCCGATAGGGCGTAACTCGCCAATCTCGCTACGCAGCCTGTGCGTACTCCCCGACTTTGCGGTACACCGTGCCCGGTCCATACAGCGCAGCTTGCTCCTTTTCAATGCGGTAGTTGGCCATGGAGTCGACGGGCGTGTATTGGATTCCGCTGTACGAGTTGTTGGAGCAGCGGGGCTTCGAGGTGCTGCTGATCAATCCGGCGGACTTCAAGAAGTTCCGCCGCAAGACGGATGTGTCAGATTGCCAATGGTTGCAGACCCTGCACACATTTGGCTTGTTGCGGGGTTCCTTCCGGCCGGAGGAGAACATCGTGACGTTGCGGGCCTACCTGCGTCACCGGGACAATTTGGTGAAGTGTGCGAACGACGAGGTGCGGCGGATGCAGAAGGCCTTGGAGCAGATGAACGCGAAGCTGACGCACGTGATCAGCGACATTATGGGGCTGACCGGGACGGCGATCATCCGCGCGATTCTGGGAGGCGAACGGGATCCGCAGCGTTTGGCGGAGTTGCGTCAAGCGGGGTGCAAGAATGACGCCCGGACGATTGCCTTGGCGCTCCAGGGGAATTGGCGGGACGAGCATCTGTTTGCCTTGCGTCAAGCGTGGGAGTTGTATGAGGTCTATCTGCAGAAGCTGGCCGACCTGGACCAGCAGATCGGAACGTACCTGCAGACGTTTGAGGATCAGAGCGACGGCCAAGAGTTGAAGGCGTCGCGTCGGAAGCGGGCGTTGGAGCCGGGTCTCAACCTGCGCGACCTCGTGCACAAGATGACGGGGGGCGACTTAACGGAGGTGGACGGGATCGGCGGGAATGCGGCCCTGCAGCTCGTGGGCGAGATCGGCACGGACATGAGCAAGTGGGAGACGGACAAGCACTTCGTGAGTTGGTTGTGTCTGTGCCCAGAATTGCATCTGTCTGGCGGGAGTCGGAAGAGCATGGGGAGCCGCACGCAACCGAGCAAGAACCGTGCTGCAGCGGTGCTTCGGATGTGTGCCCAGTCGCTGCTGAACGCGGGCTGTGCCTTGGGTGCCTTTGGCCGTCGCATGCGTGCTAAGAAAGGGGGAGCCCATGCAGTGACGGCGGTGGCCCGCAAGCTGGCGATCATCGTGTACCACATGCTCAAAGAGCGCCGCCCGTACAAGGACCAGGGAGCGGCCTACTACGAAGAAAAATACCGCCAACGCGTGGTGGAACATCTTCGCCGCCGGGCGAAGGACCTGGGACTCGACTTGGTTCCCCTCGGGTTGGCTCAGTAATCGCCCTCGCGTGGTGGTATCGCACTGAAGCTTTTGAAGCTGGCCGAGCCAGCTGGGTGGAGATTATGCGCCGATCATGCCCTCCAACCACGGGAGCACGGCATTTTTTGTGTCACTCAGTATCGTCGCTGAAAAGAGAACGCCCCCCCTTAAGGTGTGCAACCTTAGATGTAAACAAGTTTGAGTTCCTGGGGAGCTCGCCTGGACGGTGAGAGAAGTCTTGTAAGCGAGATCGCGACCGACGTTCACCGCCTTCCTCCCTTCCCCAGCCTGCCGCCTCCGGCGGCAGGCTGGGGAAGGGAGGGGTATTGCTGCGTTCGCGATCTCGCTCACAA
>JAPLNJ010000446.1 GCA_026692885.1 Planctomycetota bacterium
AGGGGAGGAAGGTTGTGGGGTGGATCGCCTCGTGTAGCTGCGAACGTGAGCCTCCACGGGGCAAGCCCGTGGCATCCAATTCACAGAACCATAAAATCTCATGCTTGACACACCAGCCCCAAAAAACCGTTTGGTGCTAGCAGCGGATCTTCGCCTGAGTTCGTTGAAATAGTCCGGCATTTCGGTAGACTGAGCATCGCCACAGTACTTCGCGCGGCGGCAACGGACGCACTTGGCCGAGCGGAGAGAGACTTCACGCATCCATGAGATCAGGGAGAAATCGATGGCTTCCAACCTGCGACATGTCTCGTTTCGAACCGCCGTCCTGCTGGCGACCCTGCTCGGCGCCGGCGGGTCGGCAGTTTTCGTCGCCGCAGCGGAACGCCGCCTGCCGCTTTCCGTCTATCGCGACAAGATGCGCGGTGGCTGGCTGGGGCAGATGGCCGGCGTGGGCTGGGGCCAGCCCACGGAATTCAAATGGAAGGCGCACATCATCCCGACGGACAAAATGCCACCGTGGAATCCCGCTTGGGTCAATCAGCATGGGAACGACGACTTGTACGTCGAGATGACGTTCCTCAAGACGTTGGAGGACTACGGCCTGGAAGTCTCGATCCGCCAAGCCGGGATCGATTTTGCCAACAGCGGCTACCAACTCTGGCACGCCAACGCGGCCGGCCGCCAGAACCTGTGGAAGGGCCTTGCGCCGCCGGACAGCGGCCATCCGAAGTTCAACCGGCATGCCGACGACATCGACTATCAGATCGAGGCCGACTACTCGGGGCTGATCGCGCCGGGGCTCCCCAACGTACCGATCGCCTTGGGCGAGATCTTCGGGCGGCTGATGAACTACGGCGATGGGTTGTACGGCGGGCAGTTCGTCGGCGGGATGTACTCCGAGGCTTTCTTCGAATCCGACCCGCAGCAGATCGTCCAGGCGGGCCTGCGCTGCATCCCGGCACAGAGCCAGTATGCCGAGTGTATCCGCGACGTCGTCCGCTGGCATGCGGAAGAACCCAACGACTGGGAGCAGTGTTGGCAGAAGATCGAGGACAAGTACCAGAAGAACAAAGCCTACCGGCAGGCCTCATGCGACAAGGGCGATTTCAACATCGACGCGAAGATTAACGGCGCGTACATCGTGGCCGGCCTGCTGTATGGCCGCGGCGAGCCGGATCCAACCATGGTCATTGCCTGCCGCTGCGGGCAGGACAGCGATTGCAACCCGGCCAACGCCGGCGGTGTGCTGTTCACCACGCTGGGCGCGGCGCAGGTGCCGGCGCGATTCACCGAGAAACTGAAGCTGGACGACAAGTTCAGTTACTCGACGTACACCCTGCCCAAGGTTTACGAAGTCTGCGAGATGTTGGCCCGCAAGGTGGTGATAAAATCTGGCGGACGGATCGAGAAGAACGGACATGGCGAGGACGTTTTCGTGATCCCGGAGCAGACGCCCAAGCCGAGCCAGTTGGAACAATGCTGGGAGCCGGGTTCCGCCGCCGAGAGCCGCTTCACCGCCGAGGAAATGTCCAAGATCAAGCCCCCGGCCGCGGCGAAGAACCATTTGTAGTGCCTGGGGTGGGCCGCGCAAAATCGGGGCTGTGGAGCGACGGGTTGAGAGGACGCCCGAAGCCCGCAACCCAAACCTAGCACGGATGGCAAAGCCGGGGCACGGATGAGCAGCGCGGTGTCGGACAAGTCGTGAAGATTCCGGGGTTTTCATCCGTGCCCCGGCTTTGCCATCCGTGCTACTCGATTCGTCCCCGGTGCCGCCCCCTTGGCCCGCGCCGGAAACCGGGAAGTTATTTCGGCCACCGTTGCTACGGCTGCCAACAAGCAGACGACCGGCATCAACGGGGCGCGCATTCTCAGGTTGGTCCAGTAGACCGTGTGCGCGGCCGAAAACGCGGCCACAAGCAGCAGGCCCCACAGCCATGGCGGGCGCCAGGCCTGTCTGCCCAACGTCCACAGGCCGGCCACTGCCAACAAGAACACGCCTGCATACCAGATGCCGACCGCGTATCGCAGCCAGCGCCGCGCGGACGACTCGTGATCGGCCACCTGATGCGGTATCAAGCCCCACAACGAGCCGAGTCGGACCAGACACGCCGAGGCGAACGTGCCCGGATGGCGGCGGATCGTGGCCCAGGCTTGCAGACGCGCCCACCGATCGGCTTGCAGCTCATCGTGGAGTTCCTCCCGCACTTGGCTGTAGGCCCTGTCCAAGTCGCGTGAGTCCCACACATCGCCCCAACGGGACGTGGCGAGAAACTGGTAGTAGTCCTCGTTGTTCGCCAGCCACAGCGTGTATCCGCCGTGCGTTGTCGTCAGCACGGGCCGGCCGAGGCACGCTTGGTTCCGCAAGGCCCAGGGGAGTAGCACCAAGAGCGGCAACACCAGAAACGCCGCCGGTTCCCAGAGACGCCGTTGTCGGCTCCACGCCCGGCAGAGCAACACGATCCACACGGCGGCCAATCCCAGGAGAAATGTTGGGCGGCAGAGTGTCGCCAGGGCCAGGGTGCCGCCGGCCAGCCCCGCCGAAAGAGGATCGCCAGTTCCGTTCCGCGCGTCATCGCGGCCAAGCCGTCCAAGGAAGCACAGCCCCACGACGGCCAAGAACGTGGCCAGAGTCTCGGTCATCACCAGCACGGACTGGCTCAGTAAGATCGGATCGGCAGCCACCAAGACGGCCGCCAGTAGTCCGCTGGTCTCGGAGGCCCACCGACGGCCGAGGACATAAATCAAGTCGACGGTGGCCACACCGAGCAACAAATGCAGTATGGCCACCGAGCCTGGAGACACGTGAGTGCCCCAGCCAACCATCGTCAACACCAGCGGATAGAGTGGCGGCCGATAGGCGGTGGGGCGGATGGTTTGACCTTCCGACGAGTCCGTTGGCCCCGCCGGATAGCCGAAGACCCCGTGATCCTGGACGGCGAGTGCGAGTTGGCGATAGCTGTCCGGGTCCGCCTGCAGACGGTCCGTTTCGCCCCACAGCAGTCCGCCGCGGATCGCCACCGCCAGCGCCAGCAAACCGATGCGCCAAACGCGGCGATCTGCGTGAATTGTGTCGATCTCGTTCTGCGAGGACTTGACCGTCATAGGAGCGTGGGGCTGGGGTGATGTAAAGTCAGAGCTTAACGGACCAAGCCATTCAGCCGCAAGCCGGAGGAGCCTGCTGAAGAAGTCGTAGGGTGGGCTGTGCCCACCACAACTGCTTGTGTCTGGTGGGAACACCCCACCCGACAAGCTGCGCGCACCGTGCGGGCCACGGCTCGGGTCTGCCAGGTTCTGCTATTCGCACGGATGGCAGAGCCAGAGCACGGATGAAGACCGAACAAGCAAAGACACAAGAAAGACATCCGTGCTTTGGCGTGTTCAGTTTGTGCCTGTCAAGGCCAATTGATTTGATCCCGTTTCTACTCCGCGTTTGGGGCTGGGGAAGGCTTCCCGGCGGAGGTCGGCGTGATCCGCTACTCTTCCGCCCCAAAGGGGCAAAACAAATCAGCCCAGGGCAGAGCGTCGCGGCGACAGCCGCAGAGCGCCGCCCTGGGTACGGGTTCGATTCAGCACGGTAGCCCTGAAAGGGCGAAACAAATCGACTCATCCCGCACGCATCGTTCGTCCGATGCGGCCAAGGCTTGTTTCGCCCCTTCAGGGCTGGTGTTCTCAATCCGCTCATAACCCAGGGCGGCGCTATGCGGCTACGCCGCTCCGCTCTGCCCTGGGCTGATTTGTGGCTGCCCCGTTGGGGCGAAAACCTGTGGATCACCAGCAGGGGTGCCCCAGGGGCCACTCGGTCATCCGTGATTTCGTAATCGCTCCGCGAAGCAAACCAGAA
>JAPLNJ010000447.1 GCA_026692885.1 Planctomycetota bacterium
ACGTTGGCCCCTTGAATGGCTCGCTGGATCTCCAAGGGCGAGACATGATAGGCCGCCATCCGGTCCGGATCCATCAGCACCTGCACCACGCGCGGCCGTCCGCCGACCACGTAGGCCCGCGACACGTCCTGCACGCCGGCCAGACGCTGCGTGACTTCTTCGGCCACCCGGCGCAGACTGGTATCGTCGCTCGACCGGCTGGTCAGGGTAAGCGTCACGATCGGGACATCGTCGATCTCGACCGGTTTGATGACCCAGCCACTGACACCGGGTGGGACGAGATCCACGTTCTCAGCGAGTTTCTTGGAGAGCTTGACCAGGCTCCGTTCTCGGTCTTCGCCTACATAGTAGCGCACCGTAATGATCGCCTGGTTCTCGCGGCTCATCGAGTACACGTACTCGACGCCGTCGATCTGATACAGGATCTTCTCCAAAGGCGTAGTGACCAACTGCTCGACTTCCGCCGCGGAATGGCCGGGGAAGTTGACGTACACGTCGGCCAGGGGCACGATGATCTGCGGGTCTTCCTCGCGCGGCGTCAGGCCCAAGGCCGCCAGGCCCAGGACCGTGGCCAGCAGAATCAGGATCAACGACAGGTTGGACTCCAGGAAGACTTTCACAATCCGATTCGTGAAATTGTGTTCCGGAGCCGCGGTGTGGGCGGCGTGCTCAGTCATGCTTGGCCTCCTGCGCCGGTTTCGTCACCGCGGGCACCACGACCTGCTCGCCCTCGCGCAAGCCGGACAGTACTTCTACGTCGGTATCAAGCGTCCGTCCCGTACGGATGGCCCGCTGGCGGGTCTGGCCGTGATCGACCACTGCCACCAGTTCCAACTGACCTACCTGCTGCACCGCTTGGCGAGGAATGACCAGGATCGACTCTTCCCCCAAGGGGACTAGGATGCGCCCAAACATGCCAGAATACATCCCGGGTGGGCAAGGTCCCGTGACTTTGACTTGAAACGAGCGGCTGGCGGACTGAGCTTCCGGCACGATCTCGCTGACGGTCCCGGTGCACTGCTTCTGGAGTCCTTCCACCTGCACGCCGATGTCTTGGCCGACTTGGAGTTGCCGGGTCAAGGACTCGCGCACGCTGGCGACCAGTTGCATGCGTTTGGGATCCAGCAGCGTGACCAGCATCTGCCCGGGCGTAACCATGTCGCCCACGTCGACTTTCTTGTCGATCACCGTGCCGTCCATGGGAGACCGGATGGTGGCCCAGTCCAACATGGCCTGGGTTTCCTTGACGGCTTCCTGGGCCCGGTTCAGGTCAGCTTGGGCCGTTTGCAGGGCGGCAGCCGCTTTTTCGTATTGCTGCCGACTGATCGCACTGGTCTTCAACAGTTCGGCATAACGTTTCTCATCGGCAATCAACTGTGTCTGGAGGGCTTCCGCGGAGGCCACACCCGCCTTGGCCTGCTGCAGTTTGGCCCGCAGATCCGTATCGTCCAGCCGAATCAGGATGGCACCCGCCTGGACCTGCTGGCCGGCCTTCAGATCGACCTCGACCACCCGGGAAAGCAACCGGGAGCCGATGCTGGTTTCATGTACCGCCCGGATCGTCCCGACGGCGGATTCCGAGCGATCTAGTCGGACCATCCGCACCGGCACTACCAGCCCGTGCGCCTCCGTGGCCTGGGCGTGGTCGAGGCCAGGAAGCTCAGGGACCTTCGGCGCAAACTTGCCAGCCAGCCACAGCATCAGCACGACGACGCCCGCAGCAAAGGTCAGGAAGACGGCGGTGAGCCCGCCCCAGCGAGTCCATTGTCTCACGGCATCTCTAGGAGGCGTCATAGGCTACCCTTTTTCAGACAGGCAGAAGGATCCGTGACCAGGCAAGTCAGAGGGGATTGTATCCGCATTCCATCGCGGTCCCCATCCCAACTCTTGCGAACAACATGCCGCTATGCACGGCCACGTTCTATTGAGCGAGAACCGGACGCTGCAAGGGCAAAGGCTGCAAGAAACTTCACAATCGCCGCCCAGGACTGTGAAATTATTGCGCAGTTACGCGCCACCCGAGCCCGCCAGCATGAATCCCGGACGCAATCCCTCACGTGCGGGACAGAATCCCGCTTGCCCGGGGGCCCGATTGGCATCCGGGTTGCGAACGCTTGGCTCCCGAGTAGGTTGGGTCTCCGACCCGACCCATCTTCCTCCCTACGGTCTTCCGAGGACTGGAGGAACGCGGCGAAGAGATGGTGAAGGCGACAGGCGGTCGGGTCGGATACCCAACCTACACCACAAGACGTTGCCGCATCGGAGTCCTACCTTGCCCTTGCGACGGCGAAACGCTATCAGTTCGGTAAGGGGTTCTTGATGTTCCGGCAGCGACTGACAACCTGGGGTGCGGTACTGGCGGGCTGGTGCGTCCTGGCCACATGGCAGTACCACGAGTACTGTCACGAGCGCGAAGCTGCCCAGGAAACCCTGCGGCGGCAAGGGGAGTCCGTGATGAACGCACTGGTTAGCGGCATCCGATCCCATCGGCGACTTGGACAATTCTTCGAAGAACAGGTCCAAGGCGTGATGGAGGAGTTGGTGAAATCCAAGGATGTGCTGGCGGCAGGCGTCGCGTCGCCCCAAGGACAGCTGTTACTGTCCTCCGGCAGTATCGAACAACTGCATCCGGCTCCCCTGGTTGGCGGTGCAGAATCGTGGGAACCGGCCGGGTATCGTTTGGTAGCTGATTTCCGCCTGCCCGCGGAGGTCTCCGGACCTGGACCCGGAGGTGGTTTGGGCGGCGGACGCGGACGAGGCTTTGGTGCCCGGTGGCAAGCGGAAGCAGACAAGCCGAGTCTGTTTCTGCCTGGCAAGCAGTACTCCGCCATCCTCTTCTTGGATCGAACGCGCGCTGACGAGCACTGCCGCCGGGCCGCTTGGTCGCGTGTTTCCGTGGCTCTGGCCGGAAATCTGCTGCTGCTCTGTGTGGCGCTCGTGTGGCGGATGACGGTCCGTCTGGCTGCCGCCAAGGCTGTACTGGAGGCTGAGGCTCGGCATCTGCGAGAGTTGAATCAGGCCGCCGCCGGTCTCGCCCACGAGACCCGAAATCCCCTCGGGCTGATTCGTGGTTGGGCTCAGCGTCTGGCCCAGGCGGACTTGGGATCTGGGGAACAGCAGCAACAGGTCCAATCTCTGGTCGAAGAGTGTGATCGCGTTACGTCGCGGATCAATCAATTCCTCACCTTCGCCCGGCCCAGTGATCCCAAAATCGAGTCGATCAATCTCGGACAAGTGGCAGACGAGTTAGCGGTGCTGTTGGAGCCGGACTTGGATGCCAAGCAGTTGACACTCCAGCGTTTTGTGTCGGGGAATGGCGAATGGGTGGCCGCTGATCGCGAGATGTTACGTCAGGCCTTGTTTAATCTCCTGCAGAACGCTGTCCAATGGTCGCCGGAAGGCGGGACGATCGAAGTAGCTCTACAACGAGGTCATGCCGGACGCCACCGCATCGAAGTGGCCGACCGCGGGCCAGGCGTTCTGGCCGACGCGGCCTCCCGGCTGTTCTCGCCCTATTTCACCACCCGCGTCAACGGCACGGGGTTGGGATTGGCCATCGTGCGGCGCATTGCCGCGGCCCACGGTTGGGAAGTAGGCTATACGCCGCGATCCGGTGGCGGAGCGATTTTCTGGGTGGACGGGATCCATGACTGAGCGGCAACGCAGCATCCTGGTAGTCGACGACGAAGCGGCTCAACGCCACTTGTTGGGCAGTTTTCTGCAATCGTTGGGCTTCTGTGTGACCGAAGCCGCGTCCGCCGAAGAAGCCCTAGCGGCCATTCGACACGCGGCCCCGGGCATGGTGCTGCTGGACGTGCGTTTGCCGGGGATGAGCGGCATTGAGGCCCTCGGCGAAATCCGCCGCATCGCGGCCGATCTGCCTGTGTTGCTGATCACCGCGTTTGCCGACCTTCGTCAGGCGGTGGCGGCCATGAAGAGCGGCGCGGATGACTACCTTTCGAAGCCGATCGATCTGGACGAGTTGGAGGCGGCCGTCGCCGACGCGATTGGACCAGGCGAGGGCGGCCCCCGCCGCGGAGACAAGACCCCGTTGCCGCTGCCTCCCGGCGTGATCGCCCCTGAGAAGCTCCCGACGTAAGTCGGTGGGAGTGTTCCCGCGCTGTGCCTAACCCGGAGCCCCATATCTGACCGGCCCGACTCGTCGGGAGAACTCGGTGAGGCGCCGCGGTGTTAGGAGTTGGCGGGACTGCTCGCACCGACTTACGTCGGGAGCTTCTCGGACGGGACCAGCTAGCAGTGACGGCATTTCGCCGTGTTACGATCAACGCCATCAAGGCCGACATCGCGTCTTTGTCTCTTGCTGCATCGACGCGGGTTTCCCAGCCTGCCTACTGAGGTCGTTTTCCAGGCTTGCGGCGCGTTCTGCCGCCTGAGCCGGCGGGATATCCCCGAGGCTGTTCGCCTTGGTCGTCGGCGTAACTCCGCACCGACACGCGGGTTTTACCAGCGATTCGGTCGTTGACGATCTGAGGGATCTGCCGCCCGAAACGGCCGCGTATCCACACCTGCGCACATGAGGGGGTCTAGCGCGCAGCATTATGGCCAACAAATACTGCGAGTCTCAATCTGAGGGGCTGTGTCGCAAATGCTTGACATCTCGCCGCGCCCGAGAATGACGCGGGCCGGCGGGAGAATTGAATAAGTTCCGGCGTCACAAAGCAACCCTTCCGCACTTCACCGACCGCAGAAATGCAAGAAGACAAGTTCAGCACCGTTTCCTTTCCAGAAGACGAGGACATCGTCTACGTGCTGCGCTTCCAGCGACCGAGCGAATCGGAAATGAGCCCCTTCTACGTCGGCGAATCGGGCCGCGGAACACGACGGATCGGGGAATATGTAAGCGCGCAGTTTGCCGCCGCCACTGATTTCAAGGTCGGCGTCGCAGTTCGAGCGCTCAGGAACGCAGGGTGCAAGGTATTCGTGAGCCACCAACCCTCAAGCAATCGCCGCGGCGACGAAGCTGCTCTGATTTCCCGGTACACCAAGCAAGGATTCAGGCTGCTTAACGCTGAACCAAGCTACAACTACAGATCTGCCGATAGAGCCGCCGAGCAAGAACGAATCGAAAACTTTGTTGCGGCGATTCTTCAAAGCAACCCGCGTGGGTCCGCGCCCTGTGACGCCTAACCCCTCGCTCAAGCGGAGCGCCAACGGCAGGCCACCAGGCCCGGTCTGGCGGTACGCGGTACATTTTCGCCAGCCCGGGCCTGGCGTCCAGCCATTGTCGCCCGCTTGGCTCGAACGTTCTGTTCTAAGAGACTTGTCGCGATGAACAACTCCGTCGGAAAAATACTCGTTCCGCTGCTAATCGCCTTTGCGTTGGCTGGTTGCTCAAGAACCCCATCCGGGCCGACATCCGTCGCAGAAACGAGTGTTGCACGTGCGGACCTCGCCGACCGCGTTCGATTCATCGAACACTATGTCACCTTCAGGCGCAAGTACGAAAAACTCGATTACGACGTGACGTACCAAAACAACGGTGGCGGCATGGTGCCTGGTCCGTCTGACTGGGATATTCGGTTGATCGCTGCGGTTCTGCCAACGGATGTGGATGGTTGGATTCCCACCGATGTCGAGAAGAAAGACGGTTCCCCACCACAGTGGTTGCGAGATTTGCCAGGCTCGATTGAAAGAGAGGGAATCACGGAATGGTATCGCAAATCAGGGACTGAGCTTGGGATTGATCGCGCACGGTTAATCGTTGCCTACCGAAGCACATCGACTCCCAATTGAACGATTCGCAACAGAACAAGAGGGATGCACACGACGCGGCGGTCGCGTCCTGGATGAAGGTTGGGTCACTCGCGCTGCCCGCGTAATCCCTGTCGTTCGGCGCGGAGGGCTGCCCGATGTTGTGAGGCCGTGACTATGAGCAAGTAGCCCCGTCGGTTTGCCAGAATTGCGGCGGTTCGGACTTTGAGCCGTGTGGTCGGGTGGGCTTCTGGGACGGTGCGAGCGGTGGCGGCTTCATCTACGAGGCAGTCTGCCAGTCATGCCGCACTGAGTGGCGTTGCAACTCAGACCCGATCGCGTGCCGGGATCGCCCGCAATCCCTGCGCTGGTGGTCCCAAGAGCAGGCCCGCGTCGTCGCTGACGGGCTGGTCAGTTCGGTCAGGAACTTGCCCGTCAGCTTGTCTTGGGACCCGATGTCCGGTCAGGGGAGCCGCCGTTGACGTGGCCGTTGTTTAGGTCTATCGTGGAGGCAGCGGGGGGGGGGCTGGCCAAGGAAGAGCGGCTTGCACACGCGTCTTCCGTAGCGGTGGATCGCCGAACCGAGGCACGCGTGCTGCAAGAGTCGGGCCCGTGGCAAGTCAGCTTCGATCCGAAATGGGGCGGCCCCGATAGGCCGGTGCCGTTCGACAAACTTGATGACTGGAGCAAACGACCCGAACCCGGCATCAAGTACTATTCCGGCACGGCCATCTACCGGACACGTTTCACGCTCCATGCTTCATGCACCTTCCTCGACCTCGGCGCGGTGGAAGTGATGGCGCGAGTGAAGCTCAACGGCAGAGATTGCGGCATCGCGTGGAAGCCGCCGTATCGAGTGGACATCACTGACTACGTCCGAGGGGGTTAAAACGAGTTGGAGATCGACGTCGTCAACCTCTGGATCAACTGTTTGATCGGCGACGAACAACTCCAGCTTGACGCCAAGTGGAAGGACTTCGAGACGCTTTTGGAGTGGCCCGAGTGGTTCAAGACCGACAAGCCACGCCCGTCGGGCCGGTACACCTTCACGTCCTCCCGGCATTACAAAAAGAATTCACCACTGGCGTCGTCCGGCCTCCTCGGCCCGGTAACGATTCAAGTGAGTAAAAGGACGGCTCCATGAAACACACCTTTCTTGCCGGTAAGCCCGCTGAATTCCGCTATCTTGTGGCGTAGTTGTCGGGCGAAAGAGACTCCCGGGGACCACATCGCGGCTCCCGATCAAGAGAAGTCGTGTCCTAATTCGTGAGACTGCTGCTATTTCTTGGTTAGTAGTGTGCAGCTTCCCATGTTCCCAAACAAGTCAGGAGAGATCACAAT
>JAPLNJ010000448.1 GCA_026692885.1 Planctomycetota bacterium
CTTGCAGCAGCGCAGGTTCCGGGGGTGCCACAAGCCCTCGCTGGCGGACACCCATGTCGCCCCGCCGTCTGTGGACTTATAGACACCCTTTTCAAACAAGGGTGCATACAGTACGCGTCGGTCTGCCGGGCTGTTGGAGTCCAATACGACCGAGAGTGCCGGGGCCGCCGACAGGTCGCACTTTTTCCAGGAGATGCCAAAGTCGTCACTGAACGCCACTCCGCCGTCCATGATCACACGATGGCGGCCGCTGATCGCATTGTCGTTTGGGATGTCGTGGGTGTTGGACATGGCGCCCCAGATTCGACCCGGTACGACCGGGTCGAACGCCAGTTCGTACACCGTGTTCCTCCAGGGCAGACTCGGCCCCTGCCAGATCCAGGTCCGGCCGGCGTCGAGGCTGCGGGTGAAGCCGATGTCCGTGTAGCAGATGTAGTGCCGCGTCGGCTCGTGCGGGTCGATGTAGTAGTTCCAGGTTGTGGTCACGACCAAGCCATTGCACGGCCAAGCCTGCCCGCCAGCGTCGCCGTCCACCGCCGGACCGGTGTGGCAGACCCGCCACGTACGCCCACCGTTTTCGGTGCGCACGACCCAGGCGCTCGTGCACATGACCACGAGGTCGGGTTCATGGCCGTTGACGACCATACTGTACGGCGGGGCTTGCTCCCGTTGGCCCCATTTTCGGGAGACGTAATCGTCTTCCACATTGTATAGCTTCAGTCTGGCGAAGCGAGGATCGGAGAAGAACACAGGCGTCCAGGTGGTGCCGCCGTCATCGCTACGGTACACAGTCAAGTGGTTCGGCGGCCAGTAGCTCGTCCCCGCACAATACACATACACGCGGAGCGGGTTCTCGTCCGTCGTGGCAATGAACCGGTATTGGGGGATGTCACCCTGGGCCCACTGATCGGTGCGCCGAGTCTGGGTATTCAGCCCGCCTGAAAAGCAACTTCGCCAAGTTAGGCCAGCATCCTCCGAGGCAAACACTCCTCCTGACAACTGGCCCGCTACCAGCGAACACTCGACGGTCAGGTACAGGCGCAGACCTGGTCCCTTTGCGATTGCGCCGGAAAAGCTCGTGATGGCCCCCGGCGGCAGTCCCTTGCCGCAGGCGACGTAATCCTTGTACGGATTCCGGCTGCGAAAGAGGCCATCGCTGGTGGCAATGAAGTTGTAGTCTCCCACGGTCGAAGATGCGTGGGCGCCATGGGCGATGATTCCGACCACGCGGCCCTTGACTCCCTCGCACCGATGCCAGATCAAACCGCCGTCGAGGGTCACGAAGGTCTCGTCTCCGGCACCGACGAACAGGCTGTCCGGTTCGCCGGCCGCAGCCTGCAGTAGCCAAATCGGGCCGCGCCACGGGGGCGGGTCTTTCAGCAGCAACCGCCAAGTAATGCCAGCATCCTCGCTGAGGCGAAGCTCGTTCGTGTCCCCACTGACCGCGAAAATTCGGCCAGGCACGGTCGGATGGAACCTAGGTGAGCAGCGCGTATTGCTGTGCATCATCCGGTGGTGAATCATGTGCCACGTCTGGCCGCCGTCGCGCGTGATGTACGCTCCACTCATATCGCAGTTCAACATCATCAACTGCGGGTCCAGTGGAGACATGGCCAGGGCGAACATGCCGCCGCTGCCCCCAAGTCCCACCGATTGCCACGGCTCGTCCGAGTGCGCGCCGACAACCGCCAGCGACATCGCCCAGGCGGTCAAGATCGTTGGTTGCATGGCATGTCCTTTCGACCCCTGTCATTGCTTGTTTGTCATCCTGCCTACTGCGAGGTGGGAATCAAGGCATCATCAGCCCCCCAAGGGTGACGCTGACACGTCCTCGTTGCATGTCTGTCATGCTAAGTCCAGAGACTGTCGGTGACGGCGTGCATGACGACTTGGGTGGGACGGCCGTACGACTGTTTGTGGTTATGGGACGCGTTGGTGGCCGTGTAGAACAGGTGCCAACGGCCTTCCGAGCAGACCAGGGCGTGCGACGCGTAGATTCCGTAGCAGTCCGCCTCATCCGGTTGGCCGCGCGGAAGCCAGGCCCGACGCGCCGGGCGCTGCCATGTAATCCCGTCCGCCGAGAAGCACCACTCGAGATCCATCGTCTGGGCCTCGACGCGGTAATGCCCCAGCAGGCCGATCCGGCCTTGGGACGTGTGGGTGACGGCGAGATAGTAGAACTGCAGGTCTGTGCGGTCCTGCGTGTCCCGCTCGATCACCCGGCGGCGATCGGTCCACTTCAAGCCGTCGGCGCTGACGTACCGGTCGATGACCCGGAGCCAACCCGCCGCATTGTCATGCGCCACGTACCGGGGATCGTCCTTGCCCACTTCGACCAA
>JAPLNJ010000449.1 GCA_026692885.1 Planctomycetota bacterium
GAGGTTCGACGCGATTTTCTTCCTGGACTTCCCCAGCCGCGAACAGAAGCTGGCGATTTGGAACATTTACCTGGACCTGTTCGAGATTGACCGCGACCAGAAGTTGCCACCGGATGACCAGTGGTCTGGTGCCGAGATCAGGGCTTGCAGTCGCCTGGCTGCTTTGCTCGACGTGCCGTTGATCCAGGCTGCCCAGAACGTCGTGCCGGTGGCGGTGACGGCCGCCGAATCCGTGGAGCGGCTGCGGACCTGGGCGAGCGGCCGTTGCCTGGATGCGGATCGCGGTGGCATCTATCAGGGCAACGGTACCAAGTCCACCACGCGGCGGAAGGTCAGCCGCAATCCGCTCAGCAACTGAGCTGCGGTACCGCATTCTCGCATCGCGACCGGCTGACGGTCGCTCAACAACCACAACACCGGCAAGAGGTCCATCAGCGAATCGCCTGCCGGTGTTTTTTCGTTTCTTGGGAGCCCAACCATGACCATCGAATTCTGGCCGAAGCACCTGCTGAAGCCGAAGCCTCGCCCCGTCGTAAAGGAGAGGAAGCGGCGGGTGAGACGTCCCAAACTCCCCATCCGAATGTTGTCTGCCGCAGTCCTGCTTGGCGATCACGAGATGGCTTCGTGGGTGGATCTGGTCGTGAAACGGCAGCAGGTCACCGGCACGCCAGAGCAGTTGCTGGAACTGGCGAAGCGGCTGGACGCGGTGATGGAGCCGTTGCCAGACGCTTGTCCAACGCAAGCCTAACCCCTAAACCCTGACCCATGATCACGGAGACCCCAGTCAATGACCACTACCCTGCTCGAAGAACCCATCGTCCGTCCCTCGACCTCGCCGTCGCAGCGACTGCGGACGACGATGGCGGCCGTCCGCGTGTCGCTCAGCTGGCTCGGCGTCCGCAAGACGCTGACGGCCGAACAGAAGACCCAAGCCGCCGACACGTTCGGTGCCGAGGGAGCCTTCCTGTCGGCCGGCAAGAAGCTGCTAGACACCACGCACCCGGCCTTCAAGGCGGTCACCGCCGTCAAGGGCCGCATCGTCGCCTTGTGGAAGTCCATGTCCCTGCCGTATCCCGAACCCGGCATCCGCCTGATCCGCCAAGACCAGATCGAGGCGTTCAACACCCAGATCGAATCCCTGAAGGGCGAACTCGACGAAGCCGTCCGGCAACTCGATCAGCACTACGCCGAACTGAAGTCGGCTGCTCGCGACCGGCTGGGTTCACTCTACAACCCCGCCGACTATCCGGGCGGCCTGTTGGGGCTATTCCAGGTCGCCTGGGATTATCCTTCGGTGGAGCCAGCAGACTTTCTGGCCCAGCTCAACCCGGAAATCTACCGGCAGGAGTGCGAACGGGTCGCCGCCCGCTTCGACGAGGCGGTGCAGTTGGCAGAGCAGGCGTTCATCGAGGAGTTGCAGGACTTGGTCTCGCATCTGACGGAGCGACTCGCCGGCCAGGCCGATAATCGGCCGAAGGTATTCAGGGACTCGGCCATCAACAACCTGACCGAGTTCTTCCAGCGGTTCCGCGAGCTGAACGTCCGGTCAAACGACCAGCTCGACGCCTTGGTTGCCCAGTGCCAGCAGATCGTCCGCGGCGTGGAGCCGCAGTTGCTGCGGGACAGCCAGGGAGTACGGCAGCGTGTGGCGACCCAGTTGTCGCAGGTCGAGAATGTGCTGGATACGCTGCTGACGGACCGTCCCCGCCGCAACATCTTGCGTCGGCCCAAGTGAGGATGATCATCATGCAGCTCGTCATCACGTCCAGCGGGGTTGTCCGGTGCGTGTACTCCGAGGAGATCGACCTCACCGCCCTGGGCAGCCCCGTCATCACGCGAGCGTCACACGTCGAACCCGATCACCAGGGACGCTGGTCGGCCGACCTTTCTCCGGTCGGCGGTCCGCTGCTGGGGCCGTACCGGTCCCGAAGTGAAGCCCTGGACGCCGAACGGCAGTGGCTGGACAACCACTGGCTGGAAGACCCGACAAGGCAACGAGGGGCTAGACAGTCGGAATCTTGCCCACCGGGGCGAGATAAATGACAAACTCGTCGTCGCCGTCCACCCG
>JAPLNJ010000450.1 GCA_026692885.1 Planctomycetota bacterium
GGTCGATCGGCTGCGGAGGCTGATACCGCGGAGCGCCGCCCTGGGTCGTGACAGCCGCGAGAATTCCTTCCCTGAAGGGGCGCAACAAGCTGGTGACACGGCCGCGGTTCTTTCCCTGTTTCGCCCTTTCAGGGCTACCGGGCACTGCTGTGAACATCTTGCGGTTGTCCAAGTCCTGAATTTTTCTCGTTCCGACGCTCTGCGTCGGAACGCAAGCCACGGACGCTCTGCGTCCTTGGGCAGACGACGCGGAGCGTCAAAACACTTGCGTTCCCACGCGGAGCGTGGGAACGAGAGAGGCGTGAAAATGTTCACAGCAGTGGGGCTACCGGGACTTCGTGGTTTCGGCACCCAGGGCGTTGCCCTGGGCTGATTTGTGGCTGCCCCTGCGGGGCGAAAAAACCAGGAACATCCACCGCCTTGGCGGCGCAACTTCCGTCAACGAAACCTGCCCGATGGCGGTCCTCTGTCAACCCCGACTTTGCATCACCCTAGCCCGACTCTCCGCCGGCGAGTACGACACGTTTCGCCGTCACCTCGCGCGGCACATCGCAGCCTTGAGCCGGTGAGTGATACTCTTGGCCGGTAGTTGATCCAGGGTGTGCTGTTCATGGGCGAATTCTCCTTTGTACGCAGGTGGGTGGAAGCGGCGCCCGTCTACTGCAGCCGCGGATCCACCGGGTGAATCGTTCCGTCCGGCGCGAATTCGACGCGCAGCAGGCTGGGCTGTTCTTTCAGCGGCCCCAAGACGTCCGGCGTATCGCCGCCGAAGAGCGTGCTCCACCAGTTGCCGGCCTGGTCCTTAAAGAACATGTTGTGCCCGCCGTGCGGCACCGCGATGTGCACGTTCTTGTACGGACCATAGACGTTGTCCGACATGCCAACCATGCAGTCGTAGGTCTTGTACGGCATCTTACAGTCCGTGACCGAGAGATAATACGTGCCGTTCCGCTTGAACAGGAAGATGCCTTCAAACCCGACGGTGCCGCCGCCTTCTGTGCCAACGCGCCGCACCGGCTCCGCCAGGCCGCTCATGTCATCCTTCATGCGCGCGATGCTGCAACCGCCGTCGAGGAAGTAGACCCTGCCGTCGTCATCCTGGAAAAACGTTGCGTCCAGGTGGCCAGGGATGAGGGGCCCGTCCGTGTTGACCAACTCGTACGGCCCCTCGACTTTACCCGTGCGGCTCTTCAGGAAGCCCGTTCCGGACACGCCGCCTTCCCGGGCCCAGTCCGTGCAGAAGGTCAGCCAATAGTTGCCTTTGAGGTAATGCAGTTCCGGCGCCCAGAGGGACACGCTCTTGCGGTCTTTCAGCAGCCACGTGCCTTGGAACTGATCTCGCCAGACAATGACTTTCACCAGCTCCCAGGTCTTGAGGTCCGCCGACTTGTACAGCGGCACGCCGTCGCATTTCCAGGGCGCCGTCGTGCCCGTGCCGACCAGGTAGTAGATGCCATCCGGGCCCAAACACACGCAGGGATCACGCATCCACGTGTCAATGATGGGCCGAATGCCCAGCGGCAGACGCAGGTCGCGCTGCGGCTGCAGATCGACAAGGCCCACATCCAGCCAACCTTGTCCGGCCTCGGCATGACCATGAGCCGCCAGGACGTTCTGCCCCAGCAGGCCGTTGGCACAGCGGAGCAGTTCGCAGCCACCGGAAGCCCCGCGCCGTTCCGCCACCGGGGCGCCGTTCAGAAACACGCTCGCCTCGCCCGCACGCCGCAGGACCACCCACGGCTCGTACAGTTTGGCGGTGTCCAGCGCGAACTCGCGGCGGATCCAGATGTCGGTGCCGGTCCACGGCGTTCGGGCGACGGCGGGCGCCTGCGTCTTGGCGCCAAACGCTGCGGGTCCCTTGTTCCAGGCCGAGGCATCGAACGACGGTTTGAGCCAGTCGCCCTGCGGCGGTGTCGAGGCGTACTGCCATTGGCTGCCAGCGGCTGCCCCGGCCCCTTGCTGAGACAGCGGGGAATGCGCCAACCCTGACGGCACGACCTGCGTGAGCCGAGGAACCGCGAAGAATCGCGGATTGACGCACGCCACCTGTTCCAGGTCCAGCTTGATCCCCTGACGGTCACTGGCGATCAGGCCGGAATGGTCGGTGTCGGCGTCCGCGAACTGTTTGTAGATGAACCCGCTCAGACCCGTCTTCGTCTTCCAGGCTGCCAGCTGCTGGGCGAGTTCCAGGTAGTTCGTGGTCAGATTCACCGGCGAGGACACCGCATCGGCCGTCCAGGCGTGCCCGGGCAGCGGGGCCTGGATGTCGCCGATGGGCGAGAGCATCGTGGCCTGCTGCGACGGGCCGGCTTTTTCGATATCGGCCAACGCGATCTCACGGATATCGCCCGCGGGACCGCCCAGAACCAACCGTGTGGGATCGGCCTGGCGGATCGTCTCCGTCAACTGCTTCGCCGCGTCCGCGTTCAGGCCTGCCGGCAGGACCCACGCGACAACCGACGGATGGTTGAACAACTCCGCGACGATGCGCGGGTATTCCTGGAGCAATTGCGGCGTGTCGCCTGACGGCAACTCCTGCAGGACCAGCACGCCCAGGCGGTCGGCCCAGAAGTACCACTGGGACTGGTCCGTACGGAAGGCCTTGCGGACCGTGTTGAACCCGAGTTGCTTGATCTTCTCGATGTCGCGCCGGATGGCTTCGATGTACGGCGCCGTGGCACCGCCGTCCGGCCACCAGCCGGCGTCCAGGACGCCAGTGAGGAACACCGAGGTGTTGTTGAGCAGTACGGCGTTACCGTTTTCGCCTTTGCCCAGTGACACCTTGCGCACCGCGAACAGACCGAACACCGAATCCAGGACCTGTTTGCCGCGTGTGACCGTGGCGCGGTACTCATAGGTGAACGGCCTGTCGGGAGTCCACGGTTTGAGTCTCTCGATCTTCAGCGTCAGTTCCTCGCCCATCCTTCCGCTGGCGCGCGCGACCTCAAAGTTGCGGTCGTACGCGATCACTTCGATGGTATCCTGTGCCGCGGCCGTACCGGTGGGCGTGACGCGGACAGTGGACGTATCCAGCGCGGGCACGAACTTCAGCGCTTCGATGTGGCTGTTGCGGACGGCCTCGATCCACGCCGGCTTGCAGATGCCGGTGGCGGCCGAAACGCCCGGCGGCGCAGCAGCGGGCGTGGCCGCGACGACGATCTCCAGGGTGTGTTTCCCCTGCTCCGTGACCACGTGCGTCACGTCGAAGCTGAAGCCGTCGTTGCTTCCCTGATGCGAACCGAGTGCCTTGCCGTTGACGAAGACCGAGGCGGTGCCGCTCACCCCACCGAAGCGCAGCAGCAGTCCAGCGTTTTGGCCTTTCAGCCAGTCGGTGCCCCAGGGGAGTTCCACCGCGAGGCGATACCAAAGTTTCTCGTGCGGAGCGACAGTTCGCTTGACGCCCGAGAGGGCCGACTCGATGGGAAACGGCGCCATGATCTGGCCCTGGTATACGGCCGGCGGTTGCGCGACGGCGGCCTCGGTCACGGCGTAGTCCCACAAACCCGCTAGGTTCTTACCGTCGTGATGCCGAGTCATCATCGGCCGCGGGTAGAACTCGTAGAGCGGGAGTTCCCGAGGCGAGACGCTTTCCGCATATCTCGTGGTAAGCGGCGACGGCGCGGGCTTCCACTTCCCCTCTCCCGCTGGGGACGGCACACCGGATAGCCACAAGCCAAGTGCTGCAATGGCACAGAGAATCGTTCGCATGGCCGCACTCCCCTGAATCGGCGAAGAAGATAGTAGTCGTCACGCTCCAGCGTGCGCGACATGATGCTCTCCTTTGGTGCTAAGTCAAGAAACATTGGAAAAAACGGGGTTTAGAAGAATTTCAATTGGCGTGGATCTTCAGGTAGCGGACGAGTATGACCGGCTTTCAG
>JAPLNJ010000451.1 GCA_026692885.1 Planctomycetota bacterium
GGGCGTCGGCGCGGTGGTCGGCTTTCCCTCGGGCGCCGTCAGCACGGCCAGCAAGGTGGCTGAAACCCGCGAGCAAATCGGGCAAGGCGCCACCGAGGTGGACATGGTGCTGAATGTCGGTATGCTCCGCTCGGGCCGCGAGCAGTTCGTCGAGGACGATATCCGAGCGGTGGTTCGGGCGGCCTCAGGCGTCCCGGTCAAGGTGATCCTGGAGGCCCATTACCTGAGCGACGAACAGATCCTGCGGGCCAGCCGGATCTGCGTGCGCGCGGGAGCCGCGTTTGTGAAGACCGGAACCGGCTGGGCGCCGACCGGAGCCACCCTGCACAACGTCGCTTTGATCAAGTCGGCCATCGGCCAGTCGGCCCAAGTCAAGGCGGCTGGCGGTGTCCGCGATCTGCAGACGGTGGTCGAAATGATCCGGCTGGGTGTCCAGCGGTTCGGCATCGGGTTGGCGTCAGGAACGAAGATCTTGAACGAGTGCGCTGCGTTGCCCGGCGGCGCGGTGGAGGTGGAGGGCGCATGAACGAGACCATCCTCGCCTACGATCTGGGAACCGGCGGCAACAAGGCTTCCTTGTACGACATCCACGGTCGTTGTCTGGCCACGGCGTTTGTCCCGTACGAGACGGACTATCCGCAGGCGGGCTGGCACGAACAGCGGCCGGCGGCGTGGTGGGACTCTGTGGTCCGCAGCACGCGGGAACTGTTGACCTCGGGCGTGGCGGATCCGGCAAGCATCGTCTGCGCAGCCATCTCCGGCCACAGCCTGGGGTGCGTGCCGTTGGCGGCCGACGGCAGTCTGTTGCGTTCCGCGACACCGATCTGGTCGGACAAACGCCCGGCCGCCCAGGCGGCCCGCTTCTTCGAGAAGATCGACCCGGCCGTGTGGTATCGCCGGACCGGCAACGGTTTCCCGGCACCTCACTACACCGTGTTCAAGATCATGTGGTATCGCGATCAGGAGCCGGAGATGTTCGCTCGCGTGCACAAGATCGTCGGCACCAAGGACTACATCAACTACAAGCTCACCGGCCGACTCGCGACCGACTACTCGTACGCCTCCGGATGCGGCGTGTACGATCTGCTCGGCTGGGACTACTCCGACGAACTGCTGGCTGCGGCCGACTTGCCCCGCGAACTGTTGCCCGAGATCGTGCCGTCGACGGGGATTCTGGGTGAGCTGACGGCGGCGGCGGCCGAGCAGTTGGGACTGCCGCGCCAGCTGCAGGTCGCCTGCGGAGGCGTGGACAATTCGTGCATGGCCCTGGGCGCGCGGAACATCGCCGAGGGCCGGACCTATGCGTCGCTGGGCTCGTCGTTCTGGATCGCCGTGTCCTCCGGCCAGCCGCTGTTGGACGAACGGGCCAAGCCCTATGTGTTCACGCACGTGATCCCGGGCATGTTCACCTCGGCCGTGGGCCTGTTCTCCGGCGGCACGTCGCTGAAATGGGTGCGCGACAATCTGTGCGGGAACCTGGTGGCCCAAGCCCGGCTCGCAGGCCGAGACCCGTACGAGGTGATGACCGAGCTGGCAGCCCAATCGCCGGTGGGGGCTAATCGATTGTTGTTCAATCCGAGTCTGGCCGGCGGTTCCTCGCTGGACGCCAGTCCGCACATCCGCGGCGCGCTGTTAGGGCTGGACTTGGGCCATTCCCAGGCCGATGTGGTCCGCGCAGCGTTAGAGGGCATCGCGCTGAACTTGCGCGTGATCTTGGACGAGTTGCGGCAGCTGGGCCACGTCGGTCCGGAGATGGTGGTCGTGGGCGGCGCCAGCCAGAGCCGTCTGTGGCGTCAGATCTTCGCCGATGCCTTGGAGATCAACATCGTCAAGACCAACATCGGTCAGGAGGCCGGTTCGTTGGGCGCCGCCGCAGTTGCCGCGGTCGCCGCCGGTTTGTGGCCCGATTTCCAGCGGATCGACCAGGTGCATCAACTGGCCGACACGGCGCTGCCCGATGCGCGCCGCGTCCGCATCTACCAGCGGCTCCTGCCCGTCTTCCGTCAAGCCAGTGCGGATCAAGCCCGGCTCGGTGATCGGTTGGCCGGCTTGGACCTTGGCCCCTGATGCAACGGGGCCACAGGGGCCTGTTGAATCCCACTGCCGCGGGCCAGTCCGACCCGGCGTCTGGGCCGGATCAGTTCCGGTTGCGGCCCATCCTTGCGAAGCAGCGAAGTCGATCCCCGCGGCAGCTCCACGCCCACCCGCTCTTTGAATTCGCTCAGCCAGACCAGCAGCTCTTCGTTCGCGGACCAACGGCCCGCCAACTCGGCCGCCGCGCCCGTCGCCCAGAGGATGTGCAGAACCAGCAGATCCAGAATCTCGGCATGGTCGAAGTAAGACGTATGCACCAGTTCTCGGCCGGACATGGTCTGTCCGAAGGTCTCCAGACCACTGATGAACGACGGTTCGGCAAGCAGTTGCCGAAGCTTGGGAGCGATGTCGCGGGCATGCCGGTTGGCGGTCTGGACAAGCTCTCGGTTGAGCCATGCGGGCAGGGGCGGATACTGATCCGCAGACTCCGTGTGCGCCGGTACCGGCGAGACCGCCACCACCTCGGCGGCGGGACGATTGTTGCCCTGGGCCGTCTTGACCACAAACGAACGGACCATCCCATCCAACAGCGGGCGCAGGAAGGTGTTGAACAGGGGTGCCAGCACCCAGTAATAGGGGCGTGAGACGAGTGCGAAGTAATCCGAAAGCCACACGCGCTCGTGCGGCGCCATGCGGGCGACGAACGAGATCGATAGGTCCAGCGTCGCACGCAGCCCGTTGATCGCCTCGTCGTCAGGCGACCAGATCCCCAGCCAACGGCCGCGATAGGTCTGCAGGACATTCCGTTCCAGACTCTCTTCCTTCCGAATTCGCAGCGATTCCAATACCGGGCTGAGGAAGAAGGCGCCCAGGTTCAAGTACACGTAGATCACCAACAGCGAGATGCCGATTAACAGCCAGCCTTCCGGGTCGCAAAACAGGAACTGGTAGAACGAGTCGCCGCGGGAGGAGTCGAAACTGCCGATGCGAATTCCATCCTGCAGCGTGGCCACCGTGATGCCCAGATGCTCCATAACCCACAAGACCGGCGTCCGGAACAACGTGATCTTTCTGGGCACGTGCTCGGCCACCACGGTGCCCGCGCCGTCGAGTCCAACCAAGGGACCGAGCATGGTCTGGACCAGTTTGCGGAGCGTGGCATAGGCGGGCTTGAAAAGCACCAGCGCCAGCAGGATGTTCACCAGGTTGACGAAGCTCCAGGCCCCCCGCGTCCGATGGTGCAGGAACGGCGTGCCGACGGTGGCCCAGCTGCGCAGATGTTCGAGGGGCTGTCGCTCCATGGTTGCCAAGCGGAGCGCCTGCCAGATCAGCGATCCGCCGTGGCTATGGCCGACCAAGTGGTAATGTCGGCCTTGGGATTCCAAGTCCCGCAGACGCGTCAGCAAGTCCCCCGCGGCCTTGATCCGGGCTCGTTCGCTGTTGTCCCCGGGCCAGTGAAAAACTTCGCCGTGTTGGGGCAACCGCACGCCGCGAGGGAGTCGCTGGCTCATCTGCTTCCAAGTCTCGCTGCCCGTCTGCCACCAGTCGCTGCCCTCGTCGGCGTCGCGCGCGGCGAACGTGCCATGGACAAGAATCACGAGATCCTCGCTAGCAGTGGTCGATCGATTGTCGGCAACCATGCTATCGTCCACCGTGTCAGGAGTCGTGACAAGACGCTTTGGGAAAAAGAGAAGACGAGGAGCGTTCGCGACCGAGCGGCTGCCTAGCACCACTGCGTCGCACTTGCCTAGATCGGCGTTCTCGCGTCAATTCTGCAGGTTGTTTCCAGAGAATCTGGTCGCCGGAGGGAGGGCGAGGCTCCCGCCGAGCCGCGTGCCGTGACCGGCTCTGCAGGAACCCCACCCTGGCCCGTTGAGCCCCTGACCTTGACGGGCCGGTGGCCTACCTGCTGATTTGTTTCGCGGGGTGATTACGAAATCAAAGATGACCGAGTGGGCCCTGGGGCTACCGCACCTCGTGATCCACAGGGTTTCGCCGCAACGGGGCAGCCACAAATCAGCCCAGGGCAAAGCGGAGCGGCGTAGCCGCGCAGCGCCGCCCTGGGTTATGAGAGGATTGAGAACACGAGCCCTGAAAGGGCGAAACAAGCCTTGGCCGCATCGGACGAACGATGCGTGCGGGATGAACCGATTTGTTTCGCCCTTTCAGGGCTACCGTGCTGAATCGAACCCGTACCCAGGGCGTCACTCTGCGGCTGTCGCCGCGACGTTCTGCCGCTGGGCTGATTTGTTTTGCCCCTTTGGGGCGGAAGAGTAGTCCGACCCCGTCGCCCATGCCGAGCCTAAATCAGGCAAGTTGTTTCGGCCCTCTTTGCTACGTCAAGCCGGTACGGATCTCGCCAGGCGGTCTCGACATGATTCTTGCCCCCTGAATGTTGCAGGGCCCTGGCCTGTGCTAAGATACGCCGCATGGCCAGGCAAATTCGGCCACAGAATTGCGAAGTTCGCTCGCCGATTGAGTCCTAGGTTGCCAATGGCATGGGAGGGCGAGGCTCCTGGGAGGGCGAGGCTCCTGCCGAGCCGGAGTGGGCCGTCAGGGACGGCCCACGGCTCCGCAGGAGCGTCGCCCTCCCAATCCACTGGCATGAGTATTTTGACGCTTGAACAGGATCCGTTGGCCGTCGATCTGGCTGTTACTGACAACGAGAACAATCATGACAAATGCAAGATTTGCTTGGCTCCTGAGCATCCTGGTGGCAGCGGCGATCGCTGGTCCTCGCTCCGCCGCCGATGACTGGAACCAATTCCGCGGGCCGCACGGCGACGGCCAGACGCCTGCCAAATCGCTGCCGATTGACTGGAGCGAGACCAAGCACGTCTCCTGGAAGACGGCCATGCATGGCAAGGCTTGGTCGTCGCCGGTGGTCTGGGGCCAGCAGATCTGGCTGACCTCAGCCACGACGGATGGCAAGCAGCTATTCGCCATCTGCGTGGAGGCCGCCACCGGCAAGATCGTGCACGATATCACGGTCTTCGCGATCGCCGAACCCATGTTCTGCTACCCCTACAACAGCTACGCCAGTCCGACACCGGTCGTCGAGGAAGGGCGACTGTGGGTCCATTTCGGCAGCGCCGGCACCGCCTGCCTCGACACGGCAACTGGTCAAGTCCTGTGGGCCCGCCAAGATCTTCCCTGCGATCATTGGCGGGGGGCGGGTTCGTCGCCGATCGTATTTCGCGATCTGCTGATCGTCAACTTTGACGGCTACGACCTGCAGTACGTCGTGGCCTTGGACAAGCGTACCGGCCAGACGGTCTGGAAGACAGACCGCAGCATCGACTACGGCAGCGACGACGGTGACATGAAGAAGGCCTACTGCACGCCGAAGGTCCTGGAGCACAACGGACGCCTGCAGCTGGTCAGCCCGGCCGCGGTCGGCACGGTCGCCTATGACCCGCTGACCGGCGCGGAACTGTGGAAGGTCCAGCACGGCGGTTACAACGCCGCGGCCCGGCCCCTGTACAGTCACGGTTTGGTGATCATCAGCATCGAAGGTGGCCTGAAACTGTTGGCCGTGCGACCGGACGGAACTGGCGACGTGACCAAGACGCACATTGCCTGGAGCTACGGCAAGGCCACGCCCACACGCCCGTCTCCACTGATCGTACAGGATCACCTGTACATCGTCAGCGATGCGGGGATTGTCTCGTGTTTGGACGTGAAGACCGGCCAGGTCACGTGGACGGAGCGGATGGGAGGCCGGCACAGCGCGTCGCCCATCCACGCCGATGGCCGCATCTATTTCTTCGATGAAGAAAACAAGTCGCGCGTGATCGAGGCCAATCCCCAGCAGTTCCGACTGCTGGCCGAAAACCCCTTGGACGCCGGTTGCATGGCGTCGCCGGCCGTGATTGGCGAGGCCTTCATCCTCCGCACCAAGACACATCTCTACCGGATCGAGCGGTGAGGCCGCTGGTTTCGAACAAGCTTAGGAGCGACTTGGTGGCGGCCACCGCGAGCGGATTCTCGAAGATCGTTCAGTCGCTCTGGATTCTTACGCCAACGGGCGACCTACAGGTGAATTCATGAATCGACGTGTCGTCATTACAGGCATTGGCATTATTTCACCGTTGGGCAACCACCCAGCAGCGGTGTCGGAATCGCTAAAAGCAGGCCGCTCAGGCATCGCCTTTAACGAGATCTACAAAGCACAGGGTTTCCGCAGCCAGGTCTGTGGCAAGATCCAGGTCGACTACGAAGCCTTGATCGACCGCAAGGTTCGCCGCTTCATGGGCGACGCCGCGGCCTACGCTTATCTGGCGATGCAGGCAGCCGTCCAAGATTCCGGGCTGACCGCTGCCGAGGTCTCCCAGCCCCGGACCGGGATCATCGTGGGCACCGGCGGCTGCTCCACATCGAATCTGATCGAGGCCCATGAAATCGCCCGCACCAAGGGTGTCAATCGCATTCGTCCCTACATGGTTCCCCGCTCGATGGGTAACTCCGCAGCCGCCTGTCTGGCCGTGCCTTTCCAGATCAAGGGTGTGAATTACAGCATCAGCTCCGCCTGCGCCACCAGTGCCCACTGCATCGGCAATGCGGCAGAGCTGATCCAGTGGGGCAAGCAGGACGTGATCTTCGCGGGAGGCGCGGAAGAGGAGCATTGGACCCTAAGCTGCCTGTTTGATGCCATGGGCGCGCTGTCCTCCGCCTACAACGAAACAGCGCCGACCCGCGCGTCCCGCGCCTACGATGCGAATCGCGACGGCTTTGTGATTGCCGGCGGCGGCGGTGTCGTGGTGCTGGAAGAGTACGAACACGCCAAGGCTCGTGGCGCCAAGGTTTATGCGGAAGTGGTCGGCTATGGGGCCACCTCCGACGGTGATGACATGGTGGCTCCCTCAGGTGAGGGTGGGCTCCGCTGTATGCAGCAGGCCCTAGCGACGGTCCAGGCCCCTATCGACTACATCAATACCCACGGTACCAGTACACCCGCGGGTGACATCGTGGAGTTACAGGCGATCGAGGCCGTGTTCGGCGGTAAGGTTCCGCCGCTCAGCTCGACGAAACCGTTGAGCGGTCACTCGCTCGGCGCCGCCGGGGTACACGAAGCCATTTACTGTCTCCTGATGCTGCAGGACGATTTCATCGCGGCTTCCGCGCATATCGAAACGCTCGATCCGGGCGCCGCCGGCTTTCCGATCATCCGCGAGCGCAAGGATCACGCCGGGCTTCGCACGGCCATGTCCAACAGCTTCGGCTTCGGCGGTACCAACGCCACCCTGGTGATGCAAAAGCTGGACTGATGTTCGTCACGACAGCAAGCCCGCCCCGGCGGCGGCCTCCACGGCAAAGACCTCCGGTTGGATCTGCGTCGCGCGGAAGTAGACTTCCTGCACCGCCTGGGTGAACGCGTCCACCTGCGGCTGCTCGACCAAGGCCACCAGGCAACCGCCAAAGCCGGCCCCTGCTTGGCGAGCGCCGATCACCCCTGGGGCGTTCCCCATGGCGTCCAGCATCGCGTCCATCGCCGGCGCACCGATTTCGTACAGCTCACTGGCCCCGCGGAACGAGTCGGCCATCAACCGCCGAATCGCCGCCCGCTGGCCCGCCACCAATGCGTCGGCCAGCGCCAACACGCGCGCGTTTTCTTCGACGATGAACCGACAGCGCTTGGCCACTTCGGCGGGCAAGCAGTCCACTGCCTGTTCGAATTGGGCGAGCGACACTTCGCGCAAGGCCCGCACGCCCAGCAGTTGCGCGCCCTGTTCGCATTGAGCCCGGCGCAGGCCGTATTCCGAGCCGGACAACTCGCGTTTCGAACGCGTATCACAAATCACCACCTGCAACCCTGCCGCCAGCAACACGGGGCGACTCGACAGATCGCGGCAATCGAGCAGCAGTGCACAGCCCGCTCGGCCGACGCACGACGTGTACTGGTCGAGAATCCCGCAATGGACGCCCACGAATCGATTCTCGGCCCGTTGACACAACTGGGCCATCTTCACGGGGTCCAGCGTCCAGCCTGCCAGGGCCTGAAACACGACGGCCGTGACACATTCCAAAGCCGCTGAGGAACTGAGTCCGCTGCTGATCGGCACCGTGCTGTGGATCACACCATCGAATCCGCACAGTTCATAACCCGCGATTTGTAGCTCCGCGGCCACGCCGCGCACGTAGTTGCTCCACCGCGGGTCGGCAGCAGGCACAAGCTGGTCGAGGTCGAACGTGCTCTCGGCGTCCAGGTTCAGGGTGTAGAGCCGCACGTGGCGATCGACGCGGGGCCGGGCCGCGATCCACGTGTCGCGTCCGATGGGCAAGGTCAGCACATAGCCCAGGTTGTAATCGGTGTGGCTGCCCATCAGATCCACGCGGCCCGGTGCCCGCGCCCACAGCTGCGGCATGGTCCCAAAGCGTCGCTGGAAAACCTCCGCCACCTGTTGCTGGCGATCTGTTGCCGAAGTCATGATACCCTCGTGTTTCTACGTAGTGTACGAAACCCAATTCCACCGGGGCAAGCCCGAATGGTACGAGGTTAAGGACAGCAGGAGCGATTTCCCGCCACGACGGGGCTTGTCCCGAATGGCACGAGGTTAAGCGTCACCGCCCATCCCCACTGGGCTTGCCCCAGTGGACAAGAGGTTTGAAAACCAAGGCCGCGTACCGCAACCACATCCCGTCCCCTTCGCCGCATTCACCGCCGCCTGC
>JAPLNJ010000452.1 GCA_026692885.1 Planctomycetota bacterium
CATGTGGGTGGGCGACGCGGCGGCGCTGGCCGCCGAACCTGTGACTTACGTGGAGATCCTGCACCAACTGACCGACTTGGATCGACTCACACGCCTGCAGACGGGCTGCGCGGCGGGGATCTGTTCCAGTTGGGACCGCAACTCCAAGACCGTCTGGGGCGCGAACGGCGACGCGGGCCAGTACCTGCGAATCGATCCGAACGGCGAAGCCGTGATGATGGACAGCGACGGTCCCGGCGTGATCTACCGGACCTGGTCCGCCAACCCAATGGGCAAGCTCCGGATCTACCTGGACGGCGCTGCGGCCCCCAGCTACGAATGGGACTTTCCCGACCTGTTCGACGGCAACCTGCCACCTTTCATCAAGCCGCTGGTGTACCGGCGCGACAAAGCCCAGTCGGCTTCCGACTGCTATCTGCCCGTCCCGTTCGCCAAGCATATCAAGATCACGGCCGACAAGAAGCACGGCCAGTACTACCATTTCAACTACGTCCTGTTCCCCAAGGACCGGGCGGTAGCCAGCTTTCGCTTGCCGTTGACCGCCGCGGAACAAGCCGCTTTGTCAGCCGCCGCGGAGGTGTGGTCGCAGCCGGGACGCGATCCTAAGCCGTCGCTGCCGGGCCAACAGACGATCTGCAAGACCATCACCGTCGCGCCCGGCCAGACGGCGGAACTCTGCGCGCTGGCCACCACCGGAAGCATCCGGGCCATCCGCGTCCGCGTCCAGTCGGACCAGCGGTATGCGTGGCGCAAGCTGGTCCTGCAGGGCCAATGGGATGACGCCCCGTGGCCTCAGATCTTGACGCCGCTGGGGCCGTTCTTCGGTTTTGATTGGGAGACGGCGGAGTACGGGTCCGTCACGACGGGCTGCCACGACGGCCAGGCCTATCAGTATTTCCCGATGCCATTTCGCAAGTCGGCCAAGCTGTCCTTGGTCAGTTACCTCGAACAACCGGCCACCGTGGAATACGAAATCGAATGGGCGCCGCTGACCCCCTGGCCCGCGGACTCGACCTACTTCTTTGCCCGCTGGCGGCACGAACCCGACTCGCTGACGTTCGACTACCCGTTCTTGGAGACCGCGGGGCACGGGCATTTCGTCGGTGTGTCGATGCCCATCGACCATCCGCTGGGCGGCTGGTGGGGCGAGGGTGACGAGAAGGTCTGGGTGGACGACGACGACTTCCCGCCCTACATCGGCACAGGCTCCGAGGACTATTTCGGCGACGCTTGGGGCATCCGCTACCTGTCCGGCCCCAGCTTTGGCGCCTCCTTGCTGAAGGGCCACCGTACCTGCAATTACCGCTGGCACTTTACGGACTTCATTCCGTTCACGAAGCGCATGCGGATGACCATCGAGAACTACGGCCCCAACGGTCAGGGGCCGCGGGGCCAATACGCTTACAGCTCCACGGCGTTCTGGTATCAGGCCGAACTGACGCCGCCGTGGGCGGAACTGCGTGGCGTCAAATACACCGGCGGAGACGATCCGGCCGGCAAGCCGACGGCGTTGGAGTACAACCCGCAGGCGTTTCCGGATCTAGACGCCGATCGTCTACGCACCTATGGCCTGGGCATCACCTTCGCGCGGCAGGCCGAGGTGCTGCTGGCCGATGTCGTGAAGGCCGGCACGGCCACGCTGGTGACCGACGCCCTGCGCCCCTATGAGTTCGATCGCGAGCGGGCCGTCGATTTCGGCACAGTCGCGGCGCAGCAGAAGCTGGCAACGGTGAAGCTCACGGTCGACGCAGACACCGTCTACTACCCACGCATCTACACGGCCCCGGAAGCGGGCGTGGCAGACCTCTCGTTCGAGATCGGTGGTCAGACACTGCCGATCGCGGGGAGGCCCAAGCCGCAAGTGCTGCAGCTCGGGGGCCTGTTCCTGACCAAGGGTGAACACGCCTTGGGGCTCGTGACGCAGACGGCCGGGCGCGCGATCTTCGACTGCTTGCAACTGGAGCCGGCGGCGCGGGTCGCAGTGGCCATTGAAGCCGAGGAGCTGACCGTCGTCCGGGCCACCGGCGGGGCCGCTGTGCCGCGGCCGAGCGAGCCCGTGGCCGGAGCCAGTTCCGGCCGCGTCCTGAAGTTCCACGCCGACCGGGTGGGCCAAGGCTACGTGTTCAACCTGGGCAAGCGCCCGGCTTTGCCGTACACGCTGGGCGTCCGGCCGCTGGTCGGCCCGCAGGCCCCGATCATCCAAGCCTTCGTCGGCGATCAACCGATCGGACCAAAGTTCGATCTGTACGCCAGCGCTCGGCAGCTCGGACCGTCCATGCTGCCCCTGGGAGCCGTCCCCGCCAAAGTCACTGAGGTCGAGATCCGGGTTGTCGGCTGTAACGAGCGGTCGCAGGGGCACGACGTGGAGCTGGACTATCTACGGTGGGAGCCGAGCCTTGTGGGAGCCGGTACCGCCGAGGGTATCTGGGCCCATGTGATCGGCACCCACGGCTGCGAGTACCGTCCTCAGGATCTGGGGCCGGCCTACTCGGACGGTCATCAGTTATGGGTGAGTCCCAGTGCACTCAACGCCTGGGTGGACATCGCGTTGGAGATCCCCCGAGCCGGCTCCTACGAGTTGCTGGTGAAGTACACAAAATCGTGGGACTATGCGTGCATCCAAGCCTTCCTGGACGGTCAGCCGTGCGGGTCCGTAGTCGATACCTACGCACCCACGGTGGTGTCGGCCGAGCCGCTGACGCTGGGCCAGGTGGAGCTGACCGCCGGGCGCCACGTGTTGCGGTTCCAGGCGATTCGGAACAATCCCCAATCCAAGGGCTACCTGATGGGGATCGATCACGTGATCGTGAAGTAGTCTGTCTGAGCCATTTCGCTGGGCAGACTAGACCTCCCAGCCGCTGCGATATTCACGCCGTACGAACTTGTTGAACTCCGGCTGGTTGGTGCATTGCATCTTGTCGACGTCCCACTCGATCTTCCCGCCGATGCCGGCATACTGAGCGAGGTGCCCGGTCAAGGCCATCGCCGTGAGCGGGCCGCCCGCGTCGATGAAATTGGATACGGGGGTGCCCCCGGTGCGGATGCAGGCGTACAGGTCCTCGATCGGTCCGCCAGCCTTGGGTCGCACCAGCGTCTTAGGCGGGACCGGGAACTTCTGGTGCTCGGCCTCGGGGATGATGCGGGAATGGTTGTTGAGATAGCCCTTCGTGCCGACGAAGAGCGTGGCCTCGGACCACTTGATCGCGTGTTGCTTCTCCAGCTCCTTCATCACCTCGGGACGCAGCGCCTCGTGATCGTAGACGTAGCACTTGCAGGCCGGGAAGCTGTCGCGGGCCGGGATGTGATAGCAAACCACGTTGTCCTGGGGATACTTCTCGTCGCTGCCGCCCTTGGTATTGATGCACTCGACGGTGAACTTCTTGACCTCCCAGAGCCGGAGCGCCATGAACGGGGTGCACAAGCGATGGCAGGCCATGTCGCCGATGGTGCCTGTGCCGAAAGCTTTCCAATCGCGCCACGAGAAGGGGTGCAGACCGTCGTGGTAGTCGCGAAAGGGCGCCGGGCCGATCCATTCATCCCAGTGCAGGCCGGCCGGAACGGGCTTGGAGGCAGGCCGGCCGCCCGTACCGCCAAAGTTGCGGTCCAAGAGCGTGTGGGTTTCAAGAACCGTGCCGATGGCGCCGGCAGCGACGTATTCGGCGACGCGGCGGATCGCCTCGCCGCAATAGCCCTGGTTGCCCATCTGCGTCAGGACCTTCTGTTCCTTGGCGGCCTTGGCCAAGGCATAACACTCGGCGATGTTATGAGCCAGCGGTTTCTGGCAGAAGACATGCTTGCCGTAGTGGATGGCGCGGATGGCCGCCGGAGCATGGTGGTGATCGGGAGTGGCGATCAGGACCACGTCGATTTCCTTGTGGCACTCGTCGAGCAGCTTTCGATAGTCGTGAAAGATTTTGGGCTTGGCCGCGTCCTTGACGCTCTCGCTCATGACCTTGGCGATGTTCTTATCGTCCACATCCGCCAAAGCGACCAGCTGCTCGCCCAGGGCGCAGCCCATGCTGTAGCCGCCCATGCCCGCCGCACCGATCACGGCCACACGCAACTTGTCACCCGGCGACTGCTGAGCCAGCACGCGGGGCGAGCCGGAGACGCGCGTCAGTGCGGCGACGCCGATCGCGGCCGCAGAACCCTTGAGAAATCTACGTCGTGAGCAACCTTGAACCATGATTCCTAGTTCCTTTCAACCGGGGTTACCTACTCGCAGCCCACGGATACGCCACCGTAAGCCGAGGCCCATCCTAGCTCATTCGCACTTGACACTCAACACACATCGCTGGTCACGGCGGGAAGGCATGCTTAGGACCGGCGAATCAATAACTGTCGCAAGTATAGTAGTCGTCACGCTCCAGCGTGCGCGACATGATGCTCTCCTTTGGTGCTAAGTCAAGAAACATTGGAAAAAACGGGGTTTAGAAGAATTTCAATTGGCGTGGATCTTCAGGTAGCGGACGAGTATGACCGGCTTTCAG
>JAPLNJ010000453.1 GCA_026692885.1 Planctomycetota bacterium
TAGCGAGACCAGTCAATGCCCAGGAAAACCAAAGTGACCGAACCCGAAGCCACGCCCGTTGAAGCCACGCCCGAACTTCCCAGGGGAGCCAAAGCCCAAGCCATCCGAGATGCCTTGCAGGCGAATCCCGGCAAGGAGCCAAGGGAAATCGTTGCAGTGCTGAAGGAACAAGGAATAGAAGTCACCAATACCGCCGTCAGCATGGCCAAATTCAACATGAAGGAAAAACGCAAGAAGAAGGCCAAGGCCGCCCCTGCACCCGCCACCAAAGCCGCCGCTCCCGCCTTGCCCAAGGATGCCGTGTCGCTGGCTCTGTTGCAAAAGGCGAAGAAGTTGGCCTCACAATTCGGCAGCATCAAAGAAGCCAAGGCGGCGATTGACGCTCTGGCGCAAATTTTGGACTGAGACCTGTTCGACGAAGCCCACCACGCCGTGTTCCGGTGTGGTGGGCCATGTTGATACTCACGCCGCCTCTTCCAACTGGTCCAACATGGCGATGGCGGCGAGGGCGTTCTCCATGCCCCCGATCTCGTGGATGAATTCCTTCAGGGCGGCGGCTTGCTGCTCGTCCAGTTCGCTGCCTTCTTCCAGCAGCAACTCACGGATCTCGTCGGTAGCCAAATCTTGGATGTGAATTTCGTTGTCCATCAGTATCTCCAGATGCGAGTCGGTGACGGTTTGGTCCTGATAGAAATCGGCCGGTGACGTTGCCGGTTCGTAGGGCATTCCGGCTCAGATGATGACGCTGCGGACTGCCAGCAGGCAGCCTGTACCGATCAGCGGCGAAGGTATCGTCTGCAACCATCGTCCAGCTTCACTTCGAGCCGCATCACCGGAACATCTTGCCCGATTTACACACAGCAGGTCAGGGAAACTGGGACGAATCCGTGAACCGTTGCCCCCCGATTTTCGGCTGGAAAAGTCCCGTGGTGAGCCTGCCGATTTACTTCCCCATCACCGAGAACGACACCACGGAGAACGCAAAATGGAACGGCCGCAGAATGGTTCTTTGCCGACGCTGATGGCGGACGTGGATACGCTCAAACGGGAACTTGAGCAGATGTATCAGAACGTGAAGGCAACATGTGGTGAACGTCGAGAACAGACCGCTGCCACATCCGGCGTGGGCATGGTGATCAAGGGTAAGTAACGTCGGTCTGGCTTCATGGCACAGGCGACACGTTGGGCAGGACGACGATCAGCAACGTGGCAATCGGCCCGATGAACAACGAAGCAAACCACCACAGTAGGCCGCTGCGTCCCTTCGACTGAGCCAAGCCAGCATTGATCAGGGATAATGTCCCCCAGCCGACGAAGAATGCCTGTTGTTCGTGCATGGTCTGGTCCTTGAAACGAATTGCCCAACTCCCAGTCAGTGTATTCGCCGTCGCCGGACGAATCTTGGAACCTGGGTGAAGTCCTACCGCCGCACGTCGTAGTAGAAGTTGTCGGCATCCTCCTGCGACTTGCCACTGAAGATCCGCCAGACGAAGCCTGGGTTTCGGATCAAGTACCAATCGCCGAACGTATCGAACTTCCGGCATGACGTGACGATGTGCGCTTTCGTGATGGTCTTGAACCGCTTCCCTTGGCTTCGACCGTGAGCTTTGAGTCGCTTGGCGAAGTCCAGGTCTTCGACGCTCACCCAGTTCTCGCTGAAGCCGTCAATGGCCTCGAAGTCTCCCAGCAGGCACCAGAACAGTCCCCCGGATACCCAGTGCCGCAGCATGATGACGCCCAGCATCAAGGCCGTGACGACGATGCCCAGCGACCATCGTTCCGGCCAAACCGCCACGCCGCCGCCGATGTACTTTCCTGTGCGCAGCAGCCGGTCGATTTCGGTCAGCATCTTGGCGGACATGCGACTGTCGGCGTCGATGGTGACGATCACTTCGCCCGTGGCTGCCCGTGCTGCGGCATTGCGGATCTTCGCCAGGTTCCGGCTGTCGTCATGGACCACCTTGGCACCATGAGCCACAGCGATTCCCTCTGTTCGGTCGGTGCAGCGGTTGACGGCGACGATGACTTCGACCTGATCTGGAAACGGGGCGGCAGCGGCCTTGATCGACTGCAAGCAGCCGGGCAGGCATCGCTCTTCGTTTCGGGCTGGGATCAGGATGGAGAATCGCATCTCAGACTACCGCCCCCTTTGGCAACGTGGCGGCAACCGCACCAGCCGATATCCACAGGACCGGACGACAAGCAGCGAGACAACCACTGCCATCGCCTCCGTAGCCATGACGGTCATCCAGATTCCTTCGTTACTGGCAGCAGTGCTAATCCGTGCAAAGCAGTAGCCTGCACAGGCTCCCACGGCCACCAAGCCGACGCTGTACAGCAGAGGCTGCTTCGTAGCCAAGACGAACCAAACGGGGAGGACGCCAACCAGTCCAAACATAACGGCCATCAGGAGCACCGGGAAGAGTATTTCACCGTGAGTGAAGTACGGCTGCACCCATTTCCCGATGGTAATCAAGCAGGCAACGACGAAGGTTAGGATCATCAGGTGACGGATGGAGAACTGAATGCGACCCATCGAAGCAACGGGCAAAGAACCCAGGTGAATGGCAACCTTCAAAAGACGCATGATCAGCATTAGCAGCGTCGTCATGAACGTCGTGGCCACGGCAACGACAAGGAAAGTACCACTGTCGAGCCTCGAAAAGCACACTCCCAGTAATACGCCGAGATAGCCGATACCGAGAACGACACCGAGCAGTCTTCTCCACCACGGACTTGATCCAAGACCGGTCCAGATTCCCAACAGACTGGCTTGGCTGAAAACGATGCCGATAAAGAACGCTCCCCGCAGCGAAGGACCAGGGCCAGCGACATACGCCACGAAAGCGGGTATCAGTCCGCCCACCACATGCACCAATGCCAGCCAGAGAATCCTGCGACGGGGATTCATCGGTAGCAAGGTTGGTTCGTCGAGCGACATGGCGGCGTCCTTACCGTTGGGCCGTTCGCCAGAGGTCCGGGCAGTTCCGCTCCAGCCATTCCCCGGCCGAATCGGCTGGTAGATCGCTCACCGCCCTGTTCTTTGCCGAACGTGGCCACAAAGTCACCGGCATCGACTTCCTGGAGCAGCCGATTGCCGAGGCCAGCCAGAAGGCCCAGCAGCGGGGACTGGGAGCCACGTTCCTCGTGATGGACGCCTTGGCCCTGGGCGAGATACCGGAGCAATTTGACTCGGTGATCGACTGCGGGTTGTTCCACGTTCTTTCGGATGCCGACCGGGCACGCTATGTCACCGCCCTGGCCAGTGCCGTCAAACCTGGAGGCAGGCTTTTCTTGTGCTGTTTCAGCGACCAGGAACCGCCCGGCCAAGGCCCACGCCGAGTGTCACGTCAGGAACTCCACGACGCCTTCGCCCAGGGCTGGCA
>JAPLNJ010000454.1 GCA_026692885.1 Planctomycetota bacterium
ATCCCCGACAGGGCAATCATGCCGATCATGCCGGTCGCGGTGAAATACACGGGATCGAGGAAGCCGCCCACCTGTTGAGCGTTCAGACTGTTCAGCAGCCAGAAGCCCGGCATCACGCCCAGACTCGGTAGAGGGATCGCCAGCATGACGATCAGGGGCACCGTGAAGGAACCCATCTGCGCTACCAGCAGGACGTAGATCGCAATCATCGCAGCGGCAAAGGCCAGCCCGAGGTCGCGGAAGACATCCAGCGTGATCTTCCACTCCCCTTCGCCGGCAAAGTCCACCGTGAGGCCGGCTGGCACGCCCCAGGCGATGCCGCTCCCGTTCGACACGAAGGTGCGATCTCCGACCGGCCGCGGCGTGGCTTCCGCCAGCCAACCGTTGCCGACGCGCGGGGTTCCGTTCGCGACGGGAGTCCTGTCCGCCAGGATGTCGACCACGACGTCCGCCGGTGGCCGCCCCGCGGTCTCGGCAAAGACGTAGGCCACGGGTTGCAAGTTCTTGTGGTAGATCATCTGGTCCACGCGCGTCGTGTCCCAGCGACCTAACTCGGCGATCGAAACCAATTGGCCTTGGTCGCCTTTGACCTGTACCTTCGCCAAGTCGGCCGCACTGGTCCGCCGCTCCACGGGAATCCGCAATTCGATCCGCAGCGGATTCCGTTCCGTCTCGCTGCGCAGCAAGCCGACCGTGCCGCCGGCTAATAGCGTCTGCAGGATACCTGCGATCTGTTCGGTGGTGACGCCGTTGAGGGCGGCCTTCTCTTTGTCGGTCACGAAAGTCAGCTTTTGTTGGGCCGCCTCACGCACATCGTCCACATCCACCACGCCCGGTTCGACGGCCAGACGTGCCCGAACCGTGTCGACTCCCAGCAGCAAGTCTTCGTAGCGATGGTCCGGCTGGCCGTACACTTCCGCCACGACGCTGGCGATTACTGGCGGGCCAGGCGGCGTTTCGACGAGCTTCAGGCGGGCTTGATGCCGATCCGCGAGCGATTGGAGTTCGTTCCGCATCCGCAGGCCGATGGCGTGACTCTGCAATTCGCGGTTCTTCTTGCCCGCCAGGTTGATCCGCACCTCCGCAACGTTGTCGCCCCGCCGGAGATAGTAGTGCCGCACCAATCCGTTGAAGTCCATGGGCGATGCCAGCCCCACGTAGCTCGTGTAGTCGGCCACTTCGGGCACGCCGGCCAGAAACGCCTCGAACTCGCGCACCGCCGCGTCGGATCGTTCCAACGTCGTGCCTTCATCGAAATCGAGCACCAGCAGCAATTCGTTCTTGTTATCGAAGGGGAGCATCTTCAGCGGGACGCTCCGTACGGCCGCCAGGCCCATGGCCCCTACCGTGAGCAGCGCCATGCCGATCAAGAACGACCAGGCTACCAGCCGGGAGTTGAGCAGCGGCGCCATCATGGGATAGAAGATCTTGTACAGTCGCGACTGCTTTAGTGTTTCGAGGTCAGGCTCCGCGTGCTCGGCGTGCGCTCCCGCGTCGCCGGTGCTGTACTTGTGCCGTAGCACGTGGTACGCCATCCAGGGCGTGATCGTGAACGCTACGAGCATTGACATGAGCATCGTCACCGGCACATTGAGCGCCATGGGCCGCATGTACGGCCCCATCATCCCGGTGATGAAGAACATCGGTAGGAAGCTGACGATGACGGCCAAGGTAGCGGTGATCAAGGGCGGACGGATCTCGGCCACCGCTTCCAACACGATGCGTCGAGTGGCCTTCTTGCGAAGGGCGAAATGCCGGACGATGTTCTCCACATCCACGAGACAAAATCAAGGCAAACAGCGTGACCCGGTTGATCGTGAAGCCCAACAGCAGGTTGACCGCCAAGGTCAAACCAAAGACGACCGGCACGGCGACCGCCACGATCAGCGCCTCGCGCCAGCCCAATCCCAAGGTGAGCAGGGCCACCACGATCAGGATGGCCACCGCCAAACCTTCCACGAGTTCGTTGACTTTCTCATTCGCGGTCAGGCCGTAGTTGCGGGTGAGCACCAGGTCCATGTCGCTGGGCACAATGGTTCCCTGCAAGGCTTCGGCTTGGCGTAACACGGCGTTGGCCACCCACACCGCGTTGGCGCCTTTCTTTTTGGCGATGGCGATGGTGACAGCCGCTTGCGACGAAGGCTCGCTTGCCGACGGCCTTTCTGTGTGCGAGGATTCGCCCAGCACCGTACCAGGGAACGACTCGTGTTTCGTAAACCCGCGGGCCGGCCCCCAGCCATGGCGCACGTAGCTCTCGACTTCCTCCGGTCCATCCTCTACGGCGGCGACATCCTTGAGGAACACGGGATGGCCATCGAAAACCCCCAGCACCAGATCGCCTAGCTGCCGGGCGTTTTCAAAGGCAGCTCCCGCCTCGACCCGGATCACGCGGTCCTGGCTGCGGAAATCGCCGGCCGTCTGACGGACGTTGGCCCCTTGAATGGCTCGCTGGATCTCCAAGGGCGAGACATGATAGGCCGCCATCCGGTCCGGATCCATCAGCACCTGCACCACGCGCGGCCGTCCGCCGACCACGTAGGCCCGCGACACGTCCTGCACGCCGGCC
>JAPLNJ010000455.1 GCA_026692885.1 Planctomycetota bacterium
CGCCGCAGCCGGTTGCCGGTCAGCTTCTCGGGTTAACCTCCTGGCCTTCCGTCTACCAGCGTGCCGACGGAGATTGGCATAGCTCGGCCCTTCTGCGACGGCGAGCGGTGCGGGGGGGACGATGCGGGCGAGTCTCCCGGCCGCGGTGGAGGAGTGCTCGTCACCGTCAGGAGTCCGGTCGGCCTCCGCGCAGTGCCGGGGCGGCAGGCTACCTCTACGTTAGCTGGCCCGGCCGAGTCAGACGCTGCACCGTCAAGTCCACGCGAGGAGTGCGACTGATGACGGGCTATGGCGTGCGCGCGGAAGCACGACGGAGGAGAGCTGTAAGCGTGGCCCGCGGAATGACTGGACCGTCCGGTGGACTACCGGAGGGTGGGGGTAAAAGGATACCGCTTGGGTTGCGACTCCTGGAGACAACAGCGCCCCCCGGAACTTCCGGTGAGGGCTTGGCGATCTCCTGGGGACCAGCCATCTCTACCCGCGTGCTGAGGAGGCTCGCCATCACACCGCGCCCGGTGACCGTGAGCGGTGAGAAGGTTGCGGACGCGTCTCCCGGCCGCGGTCTAGGAACCCTCGTCACGGTCAGCAGTCGGCTGGCGTTCGCGCGGTGTCGAGGCGGCATGCCCCCCCTTCGTTAGCCAGCCTGAGACGTCGGCTCCAGCACCGCCAAGCCTGCGCTAGCCGTGGCCTAGCGGCACTGGGCTGCTGCACGACGCCGTTGCCGTCGGTCGCGTTTCGCGGCGGCAGTGGCGCGGGATTCATCCAGCCGGTGGACCAAGATTGCTTCGGGATGCTGAACAGCCCAGCGATCCGGAAGCATCTCTTCCAGCCGCGCGTCGGCGGCGTGGAGGCGTAGCAACAGGTCCCGGACGTAGGTCCAGGGTTCCAGGTGATGGCGTTTGGCGCCGGCCAGGATCGTGTACAGGATGGCCGCCCGCGGACCCGCCTCCTGGCTCCCTATGAATAACCAATTTTTGCCGACCGCTTGCGGGCGAAGCGTGCGTTCCGCGGTGTTGTTATCGATCGTCAGACGACCATCGGTGGTATAGCACCGCAAGGCGGCCCATTGATTGCGCGCATAGGTCACGGCCTTGCCCAAGCCGCTCTTGGGTAGCGTCTTCGAGGCCAGCTGCGTAAGGTAACTCTCGATGCGATCCAACACCGGGTTGGCCTCCTGGCCGCGTAATGCGCAGCGCGCAACGGCCGTCAGCGATCGCGCACGGTCTTCCAAGTCATAGAGTTGCTGAATCCACTCCAGCACCTGACTCGCTTCGCGCGGATAATTCTTGCGCGCCTCGAAGAACTTTCGGCGCGCGTGCGCCCAGCACGCCACTTCGACAATGCCCGTGGCGGAACCCACGAAGATCGCGTCGTAGCCCGCATAAGCGTCGGCCTGGAGGTAGCCGCGAAAGTTTTGCAGGAATCGCTGCGGTCCGTCGCGCTCCCGGCTCAGCGTGAAGTCGTACACCGAATACGGATGCTGGTCGTCTCCCACATAGGTCCAGAAACGACCTTGGCAGCTGCCGTCTTCCCCGCCCAAGAGCACCGTGACCGGCGTGTCGTCGGTCCACAGGACCGCGGACTGAATCGTCAACTGGCGTTGCAGTTCGTACAGCGGCTCGAATAACTCCGCCACGGCCGCCACCCAGTCGCACAACGTGCTCCGAGCGATGTGCAAAGTGCCGACTTCGAGCCGCCTGTAGAGCACACTCCAGCCATCCCGATCCCAGAACAGAATCTTGAGGCGATCACGGTCACGGTTCAGGAACAAGAACAGGTGGCCGGAGAGCGGGTCTTGCTCGAAGGTCTCCCGGGCCAAGCTCATCAAACGGTCGAAGCTGTGACTCATATTGATCGGCGTGGTGCACAGAAAGATGCGCACGTCGGAAAGGGGTGTCATGAGTTCTCCCTTCCCGGACGTAGCGTCCCCACCACGCGGATGACTTCCAGCAGCACGGCTTGGCCCACGCCGACGGGCAGACGAATCACGCCGCCGTTGGGCAATTCGATCTCCACGGGAGCGGCCTTGAGCGAGACCGGTAGGAAGTTCGGCCTGACGACATCCGCTTCCACTGGGGGTTTCTCTTCGGCCGCGACCGAGTCTGGGATCCCGTCCCGAAGTCGCCGCATCCAACGGTAGAAGCTCGATCGGGTGAGTCCTTCGCGGGCACAGAACTCATCCACGCTCAAGCCGCTCGTCTTTTGACCTTCGACGTGCTGTTGCCAGTCAAGATAATCATCCAGATCGCTCGGTGGCCGACCCATAACTTGCCTCCAGGGTGATTGGTAGTGTGACCACCCAAGGTTACACTGCCTGGCAAGTATGGATTCGGCGGACGCTTACTGCCGCGGGCGGTTGGCGAGACCCATTCTATGGAAACCGAAAGCGAAAGCTACCAGGGAGGGAGAAATGGCTGCGTGAACGCACCCGTCGGCCGGATTCACGATGCGGATGCACGTCGCGTCATAGACAACCGGCGGGTAGGTGACGACCGGGCGGGCGACGACTGCCGATGGGTGCCGGTGAACTGGGTAGATCGGATACGGGTGGCGGTAAGTGGCTGTCCGAAGGCGAATGGTCCGCATCCTTGCGATTTCGCGGCGAGATCTGCAACGGTAGAATGGGCGTCATGAATTCCACCTCGAGCGTCCGCCGCTTCCCAAATCCGATCTCGGTCGGCGGCTTCGACGCGATTCCTGGGCCTGCATGTTGCAGATCCTCGGCCCGTGCCAGAATGCTTCGGGTGGCTGTGCGAATCCGGCCGTAGAAGTACATCTTTCGGCAGCGAAGGGGAGCGACCGTGGGCGACTATTCGCGATTGAATTATCAGCACGTCGGCGACGTCTTGGTTGTCCGACCCCTCGTCCGGGTACTTGGGCCGTGGGATGGTTTAGACGACCGACCGGCCGAAGCAGTCGAGTTCCGCGACCAACTGCGGCAGCTCTTGGATGCGGATGCGGGGCCGCTGTTGCTGGACATCCGAGGGTTCCCGTTTGCCCGCAATTGGCTCTGGTTCTTGGTGCCGCTGGCCAAGGACTTCAAGGTGCAAGGCCGTAAGTGGATGATCTGCGTGCAACCCCGAGTGGCTGAGGCCTTCGCTATCACCAAGTTCGACCGCGTGTTGCCAATCGGCACAGATTTGGACGAAGCCGTCGTGACGCTAAGCCAAGCGGGGCACTGATCCCGCGCAGCATCCTGGAAGTTCTCGAAAACCGGTCGAACCAAGATTAAGGATGACCGAGTGGCCCCTCACGGCACCCCTGCTGGTGATCCGCAGGTTTTCGCCCCGTAGGGGCAGCCACAAATCAGCCCAGCGCCAGAGCGGAGCGGCGTAGCCGCGTAACGCCGCCCTGGGTTATGAGCGGATTGAGAACACCAGCCCTGAAGGGGCGAAACAAGCCTTAACCGCATCGGACGAACGAGGCGTGCGGGATGAACCGAACTGCCATCTTGTCTGCCGCAGCCGCCAGCGCCTGGGCGGGGCAACTGTCGGTCCAGGCGGAGGACACGCCCAGCCAGACGCTCGTCGTCCATTTCGACCAGACGCTCGGCCCCGTCAAGAGTCTTTGAAGTTGCGCGTTTTCATGGTCCCCACCGGCCCCGTTCCGAATGGCATGAGGTTAAGCGTAAGTCGTTGTCATTCCGCCACTTCCCCCACTGGGCCTGCCCCGAATGGTACGAGGTTAAGCGTAAGTCGTTGTTATTCCGCCACTTTCCCCACTGGGCTTGCCCCTGCCAAAGTAGAATCCCGGTGATGGATTCTCTAAGTCTTTTGCACTATGGCGATTCCGCCATTTCCATGATT
>JAPLNJ010000456.1 GCA_026692885.1 Planctomycetota bacterium
TGCGGCCAAAGCCGTGGCCGGACTGCTGTCCAATGGCGGCAGTCCGCTGGACTATCTGGAAGTGATCGGCCGCGGGCAGCAGCTGTCGCGTCCCGCGGCACCGTGGATTGCCGTGCCCACGACGGCCGGCACCGGCGCGGAAGTCACCCGCAATGCCGTGCTCGGCTGTCCGGAGAAACGCTTCAAGGCCAGCCTGCGCAGTGCCTACCTGTTGGCGAGTGTCGCGTTGGTCGACGCGGAACTGGCGGTGGGCGTCAGCCGCGAGGTGACCGCCAGCAGTGGTATGGACGCGTTGTGCCAACTGATTGAATCGTACACTTCCAACCGCGCGCAACCGCTGACCGACGCCCTGGCGCTGCCGGGCATCGCGCTGGCCGCCCGGGCCTTGCCGCGCGCTTGTGCGGATGGCCGGGATCTAGCGGCGCGGGAGGACCTGGCCCTTGCCGCATTGTGGAGCGGAATGGCGTTGGCCAATGTCGGCCTCGGCGCCGTGCACGGCTTTGCCGCGCCGCTGGGGGCGAACTTCCCGGTCCCGCATGGCACGGTCTGCGCCGCCTTGCTGCCGCACGTGATGGCGGCGAATGTCCAGGCCCTGCGATCGGCGCAGCTCGATCATCCGTGGCTCCAGCGTTACGCGGCAATCGGGCGAACCTTGACCGGCCAAGCTGGCTTGACGGTTCCCGAAGCCATCCAGAACGGCCTGGACTTCGTCCAGGAACTGGTGCGCCGGTTGGAAATCCCCGGTCTGCGACGATTTGGACTTGGCGAGCACCAAGTCGCCGAAATGGTCGGCTTGGCGCGTCAGGCCAGCAGCATGCGTTACAATCCCGTAGTCCTGTCCGAGGCGGCGTTGTCGGACATCCTGCGGAGGGCACTGTGAACAATGACCGCCATGCAATCTCGCAACAAGTCTTGGCTATTGGCGTTTCTCATTGGCGCTGATTGTATGAGCGTGAGCGTCGCACAGGCGGCCGCGCCGCCACCGGCAGAGACCGCCAGCCGTTCCCCGCGCGACCACGGTGTTGATTGGCCGTGGTTCCTGGGGCCGACCGCCGACGGTAAGTCGCCGGAAACGGGCCTCATCACAAATTGGTCGGACGGCGGACTTCCCGTGGTCTGGCAATGGAAACTCGGCGAAAGTTACGGCATCGGCACGGTCAGCCAGGGCAAGTTCTTCCAGTTCGACCGCCACGGCGAGAAGGTCCGCCTGACCTGCTTGGACGCCCGCACCGGAAAGGACCTCTGGAAGTCGGAGTATCCTACGGACTACGAGGACCTGTTCGGCTACAACGGTGGCCCGCGGTGCTCGCCGGTGATCGATGGCGACCGCGTGTACCTGTTCGGCGTCGAGGGTCGACTACGATGCGTTAGCGCGGCCGACGGCCAGCCGATCTGGGGCGTGGATACCGCCCAACGGTTCGGCGTGGTCCAGAACTTCTTCGGCGTTGCCAGCCTGCCCGTGGTCGAGGGCCAGCTGCTGCTGGTGATGGTCGGCGGCAGCCCGCCGGAGTCGCAGCAGGTGCCGCGCGGCCAGCTGGACCAGGTCGTCGGTCAGGATTCCGGGATCGTGGCCTTCGACAAGCTGACCGGAGAAGTCGTGTACCACATCACCGACGAATTGGCCAGCTACGCGACGCTCAAGCTGGCCACTATCCAAGGCCGCCGCTGGTGCTTTGCCTTCGCCCGCGGCGGATTGGTGGGCTTCGAACCTAGCACCGGCAAGGTGGACTTCCGCTACCCGTGGCGAGCCAAGCTGCTGGAGAGCGTTAATGCCAGCACGACGGTGGTCGTCAGCGACCAAGTGCTCATCTCCGAAACCTATGGTCCCGGTAGTTCCCTGTTGCGCGTGCGGCCCGGGGGCTATGAGGTGCTCTGGCGTGACGATCCTCACCGCCGCGAAAAAGCCCTGCAAGCCCACTGGAACACGCCGATCCATCACGACGGATATCTGTACGGCTGCAGCGGCCGGCACACAGCGAACGCGGAACTGCGCTGCCTCGACTGGAAGACGGGCACTGTTCAGTGGAGTGTTCCCGGGCTGACACGCACGTCGTTACTGTACGTCGACGGCCACTTCGTCTGCCTGGGAGAAGACGGCGTGCTGAGGCTCTTCAAGGCCAATCCGAGGAAGTTCGAACCGGTGTCCGAGGCACGCCTGCGGGACGAACGCGGCGAACCGCTGCTGCAATACCCGTGCTGGGCTGCGCCGATTCTGTCCCACGGCCTGCTCTACGTCCGCGGCCGCGACCGGTTGGTGTGTCTGCGGCTGATCCCAGCGAACCGACTAGTCGGTGAACAGGTCCCGTAGGAACGCAGCGGTTGTTTCCCACTGCTCGGCGGCCGCGGCGAAATCGACGGGCATCCGCTTGAGCGGCTGGCCCGGCGCGGCTCGGGACGGAACCTGGACCGCTGAGTTTAGCGGAAACTGGGCGCTCGTTCCCTGGGCCAATTGCGTCTCGACGGATGCTCCCAACAAGTAGTCCACCAACCGCCGCGCGGCTTCCGGATGGGCGGCGCCTTGGATCAGGGCCAAGGTGTTGGGAATGAACAATGCGCCCAGGTCATCCTCGCCTTGGTCAGGGAACACGAGCTCCACAGCGGCGGCTTGGTCCCGTTCCACGATGGCATCGTCCGTGTCGGTCAGGCCGAAGGCCAGCTGCCCTTGGGCGACGGAGACCGCGACTTGTTTGTTCCCCGACAAGACCTGCGCGTTGTCCTTCAATTGCCGGAAGAAGGCTTCCGCCCGCGCGCGGCCCCAGTGCGAGAACAGGACCGCCGCCTGGGTCGCCGTGGTGCCGAACAGCGGCTTGGCGATGCCGACCCGCCCGCGCCATTTCGGATCGATCAGATCCTGGATGGAGCTGGGACGTTGCTCGGGCGGCACCAACTGCGTATTGACGATCAACACCCGGACCCGCGCGGCGAAACCGTGCCAGTCGCCCTGTGGCGAGCGATAGGCGGCCGGAAAGTCGCGCGCTGCCGGGCTGACGTAGCCGTCCAGCCGGCCGAGCTGCTGCAGACGCAGGGTATGCAGGATCTCGTTATTCCAGAACAGATCGCACCGCGGACGGCGCTGTTCTTGCAAGATCTCATTGACCAACCCCACCGTCTTGGTCGACTCGATATCGTATTTCGCCAGCACTTTGATACCGGTCTCTGCTTCGAAGGCCTGCAGGATCGGTTCGGAGAACTCGCGGTCGAGGGCCGAGTACACCACGACTTCCTGGGCAGTCGGCGACCAGCAACCGCTGGTCAAAGACAGCAGCCCCAGCCACGCCGTCAGTAGAGATTGCTTCGCCCTCACTAGTTCGCGTCGGATCATGGTTCGAAAAATCGCCCTACGCAGGAGGAAATAGCTCCGGATGCGAGGCGCGGTGGGTCTCCCAGCAGTCGGTTGCCCAACGCTGGTCGAGTTCGGCCAGGGACGGCTCGCAGGGCTGATCGTAGCGAATTCGTCGCAGGTAGCGGCCTTGGAGGTAAACCTGTTCCAAGGTCGCCTGAAGATCTAGCGTGGCGTCGGGATCGGGAGCCGCCAACGGGAGGCGGATACGCGGCAGACGTTGCGACAGGCGGCGCGGGTACAGCTCGAAACGATGGCGATTCGGCCAGCGGTTTACACAGGCCAGGTAATCGTACGGACCCAGCCGGCTCGCGCGCCACTTCGGCAGACTCAGCACGTGTTGACCGGCGCGCAACAGGTCGATCTCTACGAGGTGACAGTCGCGAGTCAGGATTTCTTGTTGCTTGCCGTGATAGGACTCGCGGCCCGGTCCGGGAGCCTTGTTCGTGGGACTAACCAGTTCCACGATGCAGACCAGCTTCATGTCATTATAGGCATCCAGGATCTCGACACGTGTCTCGTGGACTTCCAGTTCCTCGACCTCGACGATTACCGCAGTATCCCCCGCCTCCGCCGCCATCACGGCCGTGCCACCGAAAGCGTCCGGCGTCTGTTGGATCCAGAGATCGGGAATGCGCCGTTGGGGTCCTTCGATGTAGACCCGTTCTTCGATCGATGTGACGTAGCGCGGATCGAGTTGCGGCTGCAAGTGATTGGCCATGGCCACAATCAGCCGCGCGTGGACACTTTCCCAGAGCACCGGATGTTCAAGATAAGGATCCATTCCGGGGAAGATCATGTTCATGCTTCACCACTTCGATTGTCGCGATAGCCGCCCACGGCCGCGGCTGCTGGCAAACACACTTCAGGATCGATTATGAGTTAGTGTGCCCGCTTTCGCCAGAGTGCGACCGCACACGACAGAGCACCTTCCAACGCGAGAAGGCAGAACGCCGACTGAGCACAGACGGGGCGGTGTACGGTCACAGCATCACTCGGTCAGAAATCCAAGGCAGGAAAATCGAGCGGCAAGAGTATTGCAACCAACGCCAGGGCCTCCCACGTCACCCCGTCACCCCGTCACCCCACTGCTGTGCACATCTTCCTAGGGGCCGAAGGCCGGCATTTTACAAGCACGACGCGCAAGCGAGTGGATCTGGATTTCACTTGCCAGTCCACCTCGGACCCACTCGCTTGCGCGTCGTGCTTGTATTTCCAGCCTTTGGCTGGCTGCAAAGATGTGCACAGCAGTGCCCCGTCACCCCGTCACTGCCTCGGCCCCGAGCCCCGCTGGGCCTGGCGTGTAGGCGCCGGTGGCGGCACGGTGCCGGTCGCGGTAGGGGCGAAATTATCGCCTTGTTCGGGAGACTCGTACTTCTCCACGACCTTTTTCCAGCCGGGAGGCGGTTCCGGTTTGAAGAATTGCTTCTTCCAGAACGTCACCTTGTCCAGAGCAATGTTCCAGTTCACCTCGCGGCTCTCAAACGTGAACGTCGTACGCGCGGGGTTCGTCCGGGCGTCGAAGTTTTTGTCGAAGAGCACTAGCCCCTTGGGCAGGAAATCGGCTTGATCGATGATCACATGGACTCGTTGGAAATTGGCCGCATCCTGCCGCGTCTTGGGGTACGCCTCCAGCCAGTACTCACCTTGAATGTCCTTCGGCACCTGCAGGGGACGCACCCAGTAGCGGCGTTTGATCTTCTCTGCCTCGGCGCTAAACAAGAACGGCAAGGGACCATCCGCAATCGCTTTGCCTCGCATATCTGGCGGCAGTTCGCGTTGAATCAGGCGTTTCGTCTTGTAATCGTGCTCGAACACCGACTCGCCATCGCAGATCCAGTGTTCCACCACGTCGCCACCGCGTTGCATGAAGCTCGGCTTGCCACCGGCCTGCGCGGGCGGCACGAAGTCCATGTACTTGTCGACCTTGAACATGCCCTTGTCGGGCGTCTGGTACTGGATGAGGCCTTCGCTATAGGTCTTGAACGTGTTCGGGGGGCCGAACACCGGGTCATATTCCCAGCGTTTGAAGGTACAGCGGTACCGATCCACGGCCTTGCTCCGCTGCTCCCAGTTAATCAGCACGCGGTCCAGGAACTGCTGATCCTGAGGCGGCAATGGCGGAAAAGGCGTCTGCGCCGCAGGCGGCCCAGCGGGCTGGGGCCCAGCGGGCTGGGGACCGGCGGGTCGCGGTGCCCGATCTTGGCTGCGCCCGACCGCCGCGACCGTCAGCCCTGCGAACAACACGACCGCGCCCCATACCACGCCACGCTTCATAGTCGTCACGCCTGTTCTCAAGAGTCCCGAAACACGAGCGGCCGGACGCATCCCTGCCGTTCCGAATTGCGCGAGGATTTTAGCAGGATCGTGCGTTGGACCCTAGAGCGTTTTTCCGCTGGTTTATGGCACATGCGACTGGTTAAGCGATGGTCCCCAATAGAAACAGGCCGGTCGCAACCAACGGTTGCTTCCGGCCTGTCTCGACGTAATCTGGTTGGAAGCGAAGGTCGCTCCGATTACTTCTTGGTCGCCTTCTTCACGGGCTTCGCCGCTGGCTTGGCTTTGGTCGACTTGGCGGCCGGTTTGGCCTTGGTCGACTTGGCGGCCGGCTTGGTTGTCTGGCAGGCCATCTTCTTGCACGGGGCTTTCACAGTCTTCTTCGTTGCCATGTCCTATGGCTCCTTCTTATGGGCGTCCATTCGTTGCCAAGACATCCTTCCCTGAGCGCCCGATCAAGGTATGTCGGCATGTACTTCAGAGTGAAGCGAGTAACCCCAACTTAGGCGAACTGCCAAGTCTTCGTGGTGTCGTCCACCTGCTCGCTTCACCCAACTTCCCACATTGAAGCAGGTTGATGTATCCGGCGTCAAGACGGATCACAAAATTATTCCATGCATTGCTGTCACTCGAGGGAGGGCGAGGCTCCCGCCGAGCTGTTGATTCCATCGCCGACGGTACGAGGTGGTGGGTAGGCTGTGCCCACCACAAACGGCCGTGTTGATGGGCATAGCTCACCCTACGTCAAATCGACAGCGCGCGGTTTCAAAAGGAACTTCGCCTTCCCGTCAATTCAGGTCGCTCGGTCCGCCAAGGCGGCCAGCATGTACTCAGCGGCGAAGCTCGACGCGCCTGCGGTCGCGTACTGGTCCTTCAGTTCTGTCAATTGCCTCACGCGCCGGGCAAAGTGCTCTTCGTCTCGACACCAGGTCACGACGTGCGCCGCGATCTCAGCCGAACGGTCCTGAAACGTCAGATACTCCGGAAACGGCACGTCGGGAGCACGCGCCTGCTGCGGGTCGTACTTCTCGCCGGACGACAGGAACGGCTTCGCGCTGGCCAACAGGTTGACCAGCGTGATGAACCGGATGGTCATGAACAGGTTGCGCGCGATCCAGTAGGAAACACGCCCGACGGAGTACAGAATCACGCTGGGCTTCGTGTGATACAGCAGTTCCAGCGAGACGGATCCCGAACAGGCCACGCAACAGCGGCTCAGATGGATCAGTTCCGGCGTCCGGCCGACGCAGACTTCGATTGGAAACCCACAGGTCTGCACCAAGTCCCGCGCCAGCACCGCTTGCGGCTCATTGAAACTGGCAATCGCGAACCGCGCCTCCGGCACTTGTTGGTGCACGAGCGTGACGGCCTTGAGGAACCACCGCAAGTTATGCGTCACCTCTTGGGTCCGCGAGCCTGGCAGAATGGTCACCAGCGGTCCGGGCTGAACTTCGTGCTCAGCCACAAACACCTGATCCAGCTGTTCGCCGCGCAGTTGATCGAAATAGGGATGGCCGACATACGTGGCGTGGCAGCCGCGGTCACGGAACCAGTTGGCTTCAAAGGGGAGCTTGCAGAGCACGTGATCCACCAGACGTCGCAGTTTGTGGATCCGCCAGCCGGCCCACGCCCACATTTGGGGAACGCCGTAGTAAAAGACCGGGATTCCATGCGTCTTGGCCGCCCGCGCGATCCACCAGTTGAAACCTGGATAGTCGATCAGCACGACGGCGTCCGGGCGCGACTCGGCAAAGTAGCGTTTGGCGCGCACATACAGATCCCAGAAGCGGTGCATGTTCAGCAACGCGAGCAGGACCCACATCACCGCCAGCTTGGTCAGATCCTCGTGCAGTTCGCAACCCGCCGCGGCCATCCGCGGTCCGCCGTAACCCACAAACTCCAACTGCGGATTGTGGCGGCGGAGTTCCCGGATCAAGTTGGCTCCGTGCAGGTCGCCACTCGGCTCACCGACGGAAAAGAAGATCTTCATGACGAGGGCATCCTTGCGCATTAACTCCGAGCACCTTCCGAAGTATCGCAAATTGCCTAAGGTCACGATAGGTCAGTTACCAGTCCGGCGCGGGCCTGTACCCGTGCGTACCTGAGACCGATGTTGGGGAGTAGTCGACTGTTTGCCGTTTAGGATCTCAGGCCGTACACCAGGCCGTGGTTCAACCCTCCCGCTGCCCCAAGTACCGCCGGAGGACCTGGCGCAGTCCAGACGAGGTGATCGGTTTGGACAGGTAGTCGTCACAACCGGCGGCCAGGCAGCGTTCCCGGTCGCCCGCCATGGCGTGCGCGGTCAGGGCGACAATCGGTCCTGCCCAACCCTGCGTCCGCAGCCAACGCGTGGCCGCCAAGCCATCCAGCTCTGGCAACTGGAGATCCATGAGGATCATGGCGTAGGGCTGGCCTTCCGACCGGGACCGTTCCACCATTTGACAAGCCAACTGCCCGTCACCCGCTACTTCGACCTCCAACTTCAGCTTGCGCAGCAGATGCCCAATCACCCGTTGCAGACTGGGTTCATCCTCCACCAACAGGACTCGGC
>JAPLNJ010000457.1 GCA_026692885.1 Planctomycetota bacterium
ACCGAGCGGAATTTCTTGCCTTGGCCCGGATCGAACTGGGCGTAGTCTCGCCAGAAGGCATTGACGGTGACGAGGTCGGCGTTCTGCTGGTCGAGGGGCAGCTGGTAGTAGTTGTTCTCCGCCCACTCCTGCGTCTTGTCCAGCTTGCGGTAGAACTGACGGGCGTCCTTGCGCAAGTCGCCATCGTCTCCAAAGAACTCGACCGCTGCGTCGTCCGCCTTCTGCAGGTCCTTGAGGTGCTTCCTCGTTTCGAGTTTGTCCACTGCCTCATTGAATCTGACTGCCATCTTGAGCTTGGGTAGCCGCGCCGCGAGTTGTGACTGGCCTTTTCTTCCTCCGCCGGAGGCGTCGCCGAGGGCGAGGACCGCCGGTGCCGGCGTAGCCGGTGGGGGCGGCGTTGCGGCCGTTGCCGCCGGCGCAGCCATTGGCGCATTCACAACCAGACCCAATTCGCGACTCCGGGACTCGGCCTGTTTTTGGGCTGCCTCGACGCCAAGTGCATCCCCCGTCTCCAACGCACTGCCCTTCAGTGCCGTCTCGAACAAGGTGTTGAACCGCTCAACATCCGGTGGGATCAACGCGAATCGGTCGCCCGTGTCGCGGACCGTGTGCTGCCGATCCGCCGCCAGACGCTGCGACAACAGAATCCGCTCGGCGGCGTTCAACTGGGCGTAGCTCCAGGGCTGGGCGTAGGCGGCCAGATCGTCGCCCAGCAGCCAGTGATCCAGGAACTGCTTGTCCTTCTTGTTCTTCAAGTACGGCTGCACAACCGTGCGGAAGAATTCTGGGTCCTTGTGGTATAGGAAGAAGTGCAATTCGTGGCAGGCATACTTTGAGTAATGCGTGCGTTTCTCTTCCGGCTTAAGGTTCGGCCAGTTCATCAGGAACCCGAACTCGATCAGCGTCGGGTTGTTGCTGAGCGTGACGTACAGCGAATACACTTTGGCCAGACTGTCGTAGGTCTCCAATCGGGCCGAGGTGATGTCGGCCACGGTGAACGGCTGCTTGCCGTCCATAACACTGATCTGTTTCTGCTGGGCAAAGTTCAGCTTCGGGTCCAGCGCGTTCACCAGTCGCAAGTCGACAACCGCAGCCTTGGCCTCCGGCAGCGAAACTGAACGGTACGCAGTGCTGCGCGGATCAACGGCCACGATGTGCAGGTGCTGGTGCGGGCCGAGTTCCTGACGCGGGATCGCCACCACGCCCTTTTCGTCAGCGGCCAGGTTCATCAACACGGCCGACGCCTGGGCCAAGAAGTCTAGGTTGACGAAGTCACCACCGGCTGCAGCCGCAGTAGCCTTGGCTTCACCTCGGCCTTGGCCACCGCCGGCCTGATCGCTCTTCTTCGCGAAATCAGCGCCATCTGCCGCCACTTGCTCGCCCGTCTCCGTGCTGCGGACGGCCCAAGGATTCAGCAGCAGGCTGGGGCGTTCCAGCATGTTGCCGGGGTGCTTCTTCGCGTACTTGCGGTCCAGGATGTAACGGTATTCGTCCCCGATGTTGCGCCCGGCGATGTACAGGGCTTCGAGTTTCCTGGGCTCCAGCCAACTCGGTTCAGCATCCCGTACGCGGCCGAGATACCCAAACGCCGCGTAAGCAGGGTCGTACCGGGTGGCGAACACGTGGACGCGGGCGAACTTGGTACTGTTCTGCAGGCGGACCGTTACGGCGTCGTCAGTCGTCTCTACCGCTGCGATCTGCAACGGGCGCTCGCCGCGGACTTCCAACTGCCGGTTCTCAGCCAGAACGTACCCGTCCCGTTGCTGGCCAGCAGCCACCCGGATGCGAATCCGTTGATTCGCCTTTTTCAGCCACAGGTCATAGTCACCGCGGGCCAGGTTGGTGATCCGCAGCAGGCCGCCATCAATCGCAAAAGCCACGAAACGATCAACGACGAAGGAATCCGCCCGCAGTTCCAGCAGCGAGACATCGTCCCGAGCGGGCTGTTTGCCTTTGCCCATGTACGGCACTTCCAAAGTCTGGCCCTCGGCACCGTGCAGCGTCTGGTAGTACGTGTGCTGATCGCTGGCCAGCGTCCAGGTCTGTGCCACATCTTCCGGTCCGGTGGCAGTCACCGAGATGATATCCAAGAGCGGTCCCAGGCGGACACGGCCCCGCGCATCGGTCTGCAACGTTGCCTGCACCGGCTCGCGGAAGTCCCGATGCTTCAGCGTGAACCGCACCGGCCGGTCTGCCTTCGTCTCACCCGTCTTGCCCAGCAAATCCACGACGTATTCGCCCGCGACTCGCAGCAGATGCAGCCCCTCCACCTTCTCCGTCTGGTCGATCTGGTTCAGCGTGAAGGATTCCTGCACAGCCAAGTCCACCTTCTTGTTCTGGCTCAAGTTCTGGACCTTGGCCTTCAACTCGAAGCGGATCTGCGACAGACGCTGCGGCACCTGGAACTCATAGGTTGCCTCGCGGTCCTCGAATAGCTTGAAATCCTTGACCTCCTTGGCCGTGGCCACGCCGTCGTGGTCCGTCGACGTGATCACCAGCCGCACGTCCTCAAGGACCGAGAGCGTGACCGGAATCCCGTCCAAGTACAGCTGCGGCCGGACCACGACCAGCGCCTTCTGCCGCCGCAACAATGCCTCCCGATCCACGTAGACCCCGGCTGCCAGCGAGTACTCTTCCGCCTGGTGCTGGAAGTAGTCGAGCGAGCAGAAGTCGCCTTGCTGCAGCACGATGGCCTGCCGCTGCGGCGTGTTGGTGAAGGGCACCACGATGTCGCCCTTGTCGTTGGGCGTGTATTCCCGCCCGCCGAACCAGACCGTCGCCTTCGGCAGTTTGCGATTCTGCTCATCCAGCACGGTGAACACGTGACCGGCCGTCGTGGTGCGCACCAGATGCCGCAGCTGGCCCTTGCGGATCACGGCCCGGCTGCTTTGGCCGTTGCCGATGAAGTCGATCACGTAGACGCCCGGCTTGGTCAATTCCGCAAACTCAAAATGCCGACTCACGCGCCGCAGCGGCGGTTCGGGGTACTCGTACGTCTTCTCCTGGTTGGCCACCAGCCCATCGAGGTTGATGTCCGTGTTGACGTCCGTCTGGTTCTGGCGATAGAAGTTGGCGGCGTTGATTTCGTAGACCTTGACGATCAGCGTCTTCACGTTCTTGACGAATAGCTCCAGGCTGACGGGATCTTCGGCGGCAAACCGCTGCTTGTTGGTCTCGGCGAAGTCCAGATCGATGCGATCCTTCAGGGCCTGGTACTCGGCGGGCGACAACATCGCCGACCACTGCTCACCTTCGCCCAAGCCGTTGACGATCTTGGTCTCGGCGAAGACACGTTTCAGATACAGGTCATCCACCCACGGCGTGTACGGTTCGTAGGTGGTTTCCTTGACGAAGAACTGCTGCAGGTAGCCTCGCACCAGCGGCTCGTCGTTGCCTACCGGCGGCAGCAGCGTGACGTTCTCGAAGTTGGCTGCCAAGTCAGCGGTGTGGCGGCGGTTGTCGTCCAGTTCCATGAACTTCCGGTTCATGTAGTTGGCGTTGCGAGGCAGCGGCAGGTAGGCCATGAACGTGGGCTTGTCGTAGACGCCCTGGGAGCGGTCCAGCGCCAGCCGCTGGTACAGCACGTGGGCCTTGAGCGAATTATGGACCGGAGCCAGCTTCTGGACGAAGCTCCACAGCCGCTCCAGATACGCCCGGTGCTCGACCGGATCGTGTCGCCAATCGACGTCTGCGTTGGGGCGCAGCTTGGTCAGGTAGACATTGACGAAGTTCTGCTGGTTGAGCAGATCCGGTTTGAGCTTGAGGCACTCGTCCAACTGGGCGAGCAACAGCTGCCCGTGAATCCCAAAGCAACCAAAGCCGCCGCTGTTCTGATAGTTCAAGTCGTCGACGACCAGTTTCAACAGTTGCGGGTAGTCGGGCCGCTGCAGGCGTTCCAGCAGGTGGCGCCGACGATCCGGGGTCAGCTCCGTCGCGACCAGCCAGTCCAGGGCCTCGTCTTCGCAGGCCTGCAGGTTCGGATGCTGGGCGAAGGCCCGGGCAAGGAGCGTCTGGCGGGCGATCAGTTTCTGGTCCAGGCTGGTCGGCAGGTTGGGCTTCTCGTCCAGCCGCTCACGCTGATGATTGAACTGCAGGCCCAGTCGCTGGCGGATGAACTCCAGCGACTTGTCCGGGGCCTTGGTGTACGTCAGCAGGGCCTGCCGGTTCTGAATCTCGCGGATGCCCGGCGTGTCCTTGTACCGGTTGATCCAGGCGATGAGCAGTTCGTTGACCTTGTCGAACTGCTCGGTGTTCTGGAAGTGCAGACAGTGGTAGTAATAGTAGTCTTCAGTGCCCGGAATCAGCTGCTGCAGCGGGACCGCGCGGTCCTTGGCCAGGGCGAAGTCCTCCAGGTAGCCGATCTCCGCCGCCTGGGTCTGCCAGGCCGCCAGGCACAGAAACACACCGACCGCAAATTTGGCTGCAAAACGCATACGAAACCTCTCATCGGAACCGCGAGACAACTGCCGCAACGGGAAAGCTGGGAAAACTGGCACAATTTTACCACCTGCAGAATCCAAGACGGTGTCGCAAGGCAAAAAGTTCTTGGCAGCCCTAATCTGTGCAGCTCGGCGACGGTCTGGGGCCGGTTTCGGTTCATGGAAGGAAGATGTGCTGGGCTGGCACTCGGTCCGCCTGATTTTCTCGTCGTTGGAACTCCGATGTTGGTCGCCGCCATTCTACACGTTCGCTGGTCACCACGCGCGTTGGCGTGCTTGGTTCACCGCCGGTCCCCGCCGCGGTAGAATCCTTGCCAGCCGATCCGGTCAACCCGATCAAGGAGATCAACCCATGAGTGCGCCAAGATAAGCTGCTGCAAATCAGCCGGACAATCCGGCCTGGCCAAAGGCTAACCACCGGGTCAGAACAGAACTTTGCACGTAAGGAGGTAACGAATTACGCGAAGCCAGAGGGATGGCGAATGATC
>JAPLNJ010000458.1 GCA_026692885.1 Planctomycetota bacterium
ATTTGGCACCGGGTCGGTCGGCAGGTCCTTCAAACTGTGCACGGCCAGGTCGATCTCGCCCGCCAACAAGGCCCGCTGAATCTCATTGGTGAACAACCCCTGCTGGCCCATGGAACCCAGCGGGCCGGAGGTCACATCCCCTTTGGTTGCGATCGGGACGAGTTGGATACGCACGCCGCAATCGGCCAGGCGCGCGGCGACCCACTCCGCTTGCCACCGTGCCAGGGCGCTGGAGCGAGTGCCCAGTCTCAGCAGCGGACGGGCGGCGTCACTAGGGGTCTGGGTCAGGGGAGCTGCCGAAGATCTGCTGGCTGGATCCGTCATGATTCTCGTCGTCCTTCGCCGAGGTGGGTCGAGGGCCTTGCTCGTAAGGTTCTGACCTGCTGTCAGTGCTATCAACGGCCGGGTGGCTGGTGGCTGAGCCTAAGCGAAGCCCCAGTCCCCCATTGCTTACCGTGTCGGAGCGTCAACCATTCTTCGCATTCGCCGCGCCAACACAAGTGGACGATGCCTGGATGTTGCCTGGCCCTCGCTGATCCGCCCCCGTGGCGCGAGCTACCATGGCCACGCTAACGCTTGCCGCTCCGGCCCGGCGCAACGTCTTGGCCGCTTCGCTGGCTGTGGCTCCCGTGGTCACGATATCGTCCACCAGCAACACCGCGGCGCCCGCCACATCGTAGTTCGCGGAAACACGGAAGGCATCCCGCATGTTGACCAGGCGTTCCGACGGGAGCAAGGTGCCCTGCTTGCGAGTTCTCCGGCGACAGACCAGCAGATTCGCGAACAGCGGAATCGCCAGGGTCTGGCTGATCGCCTCAGCCAACAGATCGGGTCCGTTCACGCCGCGCACCAGACGCTTCCACCAGTGGGCCGGCACGGGTACCAACAGATCCGCTCGAGGCTGGCAGATCCGCTCACGAAGTACCTCGGCGAGAAGAAAGCCCACGGACAGAGTCAACGGGTCCTGGCCGAGTTGCTTCATGCGGATCACGGCGTCTCGCAGTCGGTCGCGATAGACGCCCAAGGCGGTAGCTGCCTCGAACTGATAGTGCCGATTCCGGCAGCGTGCGCAGTCGTCACCCACATCGGTGGGACTCGTGGGCGACGCACAACGTCGGCATAACGGGCTGGGAATCGCCGAGAATGCACTGCGGCAAGCCGCACACAACAGCGGTTGCAAACTCCCCGCCGACAAGACCTGGCCGCAGGCATTGCAGGACGGAGGCAACAACAAGTCTGCCGCCGAGACGACGCCGCGATCCACGAAATGGTGAACTGCCTGCCAGCCAGCGGCCACGCGATCTTCCTTTCCCCCGTCACAATACGAGATAGTGAGGCTCCTGCCGAGCCGGTCGCGCCAGGCGACTCGGCAGGCCTTGATCGTAAGGTTTCGCGCTGCTGTCAGTGCCAACAGCGGCCCGGGTGGCTGGTGGCTGAGCCTAAGCGAAGCCCCAGTACCCGGTTTCTGGGGCATCGATGCGCTCTGCCCCAGCCACCCTGACATCCTGCTGCTAGCGTTTTGCGCTGCTAGCGTTTTGCGCCACCTTATGATCAAGGCCATCAAGGCCGACTCGGCAGGAGCCTCGCCCTCCCACCTCGCCCTCCCAGCCACTGCTCAGGACTCACTAGAACCCAAACACCTCGTCCACGTTACTTCGCAACACCCGTTGTCCCAACGCCAACGCTTGCTCTTCGGTCCAGCCCCGGTCGACCACGAAACGTTCCGCCAGGACCTTGGCGAGGCACCGCTGATACATCTTGAATTTCGGCAGCGCGAATTCCAACTTGTACATGTCGCTGTAGTAGCCGATCTGCTTGGTCTGCGGTACGGCTTCCAGTCTGGCCGCCAAATCGCGCTCGATGAAGGCTGGCGTGTTGGAATACCACCAGTGCCCGCTGGTCAGGACGTTGGGGAAAATCCAGGCGTAACTGATCAGTTCCTGATTTGTGACGCTGGCCAGCACCGAGACCGGGAACTTGACCCCGGGAAACGCGTTGAACAGTTCCCGGTACTGGATCAGCGACACGCGGCTGTCGTACAGGTCTCGCCCCTGAAACACCCCGCCCTCGTAGACGCCCCGGTTCACACCGATCATCAGGTCAAAGGGCAGGCCAAAGTCGGCGCAGAACTCGGCCAAGGTCCAGAACACGAAATGCGACAAAGCCTGCCGATGCGACAGGTGGGCCTCCAATCCGTGAGCCCAAACCTCGGCCACGGCGGTCTCGGCACGTCCCTGCGTCACTCGCATCGGCGCGAAATCCGGCGGCAGGCTGATGGCACAGGCGCGAGCGTTGTTCGATCGAAAGTGCTGGAACAGGCTGCCGATCGCAGCCCGCAACGACGCGACATCCGTCACGGATCGACCCGCGGCGCGCTCGAGTCGTTCGCGCACTTCCGTTTTCGCCAGCTGAAACACCAAGTCATCCGTCCGCAGGCAGGGGATGTACACCTGGGTGTCGAAGCCCTCCAACGGATCGTCGAACTCGTTGGTCAGGAACACGGCCGCCAGATTGCTCTGCTGCAGCACCTGCTCCGCCCAATCCGCTTGGGACATTTTGTCGGCTGCCGCATCGTAGACGGCCTCCCAGTTCTCCGCAGTGATCCGCTGGCCCGCGAAGCCGAAAAACGATTGGGCGATTTCGATGAGCCAACTGTATTGGGCCGTGTTCTCCAGCGGCCCCAGGCGTGCAACCAACCGAGCACATTTCTCGCGTGGATCCAGTTCCGGTTCTTCGATCTCTTCCTTGGGCATGCCCGCCGAATGGGCGAGTTCCGTGTAGTAGTGATAACCCAGAATGTCAGCCAGCGTCTGGGACGCCGGTTGGAGCGGGTTGATATGCGTGTGCGGGTCGATCAGGGTCAGGGCCTGCAGTTCGGCAAACAGGCGGTCGCGCAAAGCTTCAGACATGGTGCCTTATCCTCACTGATTTCGTCGTACAGCGGACTTGCCTCCGCTCAGGCGGAAGAAATTCCGCCCTACGAAGTTGTTTCTTGACAGCCGCTAACTATATCACATCTGCGGTGGCGTTGTCTCCAGTGCCTTGTTCAGGAAGTAGCCGGTCCACGCGAGGTTCAGAACCTCGGTCGTCAACGCCACCGGTAGGCCGCGATACTTGCAGATGTCTCGGGCGCGGTCGATGAGATCGCGGGGTTCGCAACCGTGGAGTCGGCGGTTCTCGGCCTGATAACGTCCGAGCAGCCAGTCCAGCAGGCCCGGCGGCACCTCGCTGCCGCACCCGGCGGCATAGCGGGAGAAAATCAGTGCGTATTGCTGCGGAGAGGGGTCACCCACGCAAAGACGATACCCCATGCGTCGCAAGAGACCGGGGGCCATCACTTTATCCGGGTCCAGATTCGTAGAAATGACGAGCATGTTCCTGAACGGCACCTGGATCTGTTGCCCGGTTCGGAGCGTCAGGTAGTCGACTTGGTTCTCTAGGGGCACAATCCACCGATTCAGCAGCTGATTTGGCGGCGTGCTCTGGCAGCCGAAATCGTCCAGCAGGAACGTGCCGCCATTGGCTTTCAGGTGCAGCGGAGCTTCGTAGTAGCCACGGGCCGAGTCGTAGCTGAGGTCCAAGTCCGCCAGAGTCAATTCGCCGCCCACCACCACAAAGGGCCTGTGAATTCGCACCCACCGCAGATCAGATTTCGCGGACGCCTCGCGCGGGATATCCTCGCTGGCCTCCGTATGGCACTGCGGGTCGAAGACCCGGATGATGTGGTTCTCCACGCCGATGCAATGGGGAATCCAGAAACTGCCTTGGAAGGCCCGATGAAGCAGTTTGCCCAAACTCGTCTTCCCGTTCCCCGGCGGTCCGTACAGGAACAGGCTACGTCCCGACGACACGGCCAACCCGGCGATTTCCACACTGCTTTCGCTCAGCACCAGATCGGAGATGGCGGAGGTCACCGCTTGCGCAGAAGCCTTCGGCAGGCAGGGCAACTGCAGAGCCAGCATCGTACTGTACGCCTGCAGTGAGACCGGTGCCGGTCCGACATAGCCCGAGATGGCCATCAACCAAGCGGCCCGTTCCCGGCCGGACTGGGTGATGCGGAAGCGGTAGCCGAGCGGGCCATCGTCGCCGAGTACCTCCACCATCTTCTCGATTCTCAGCCGTTCGAGCAACTCGGCAGCCAGCGGGAACGGCAAGTGGAGTTGCCGCGAGGTGGATCCTGTGCTGAACTGCGGTGAGATATAGGCCAGCTTGAGCGTCAGATTCACCAATACCTCAGGATCGACACCCGCATCGCCCAAGCTGGCGGGAGACTCCGGTATCAGGACGCCGCCGATTTCGATCGTGCGCACCCCGCGCTCCTGCCCCTCCCGCTTGGGCGAGGTCTCCGAGGACGCGGCCTTGGCACCAAGCCCAGATGCCATCGAATGGCTTCGCTTCGGCTCCATCATGTCTGTTCAGCTTCCCTTCGCTCAGTGGGCGATTGGTGGTTGATTTTGGAACAGTGAGCGTAGCACCAGGCAGGGGCGTCTGCAATGTCACAGGATGGAATGCGGCGTGAAGAATAGGGGGGCAAGAAGATTTTAGGGCAAGAAAATTGGAAGACAGATGGGGGTTGGTAAATCGAGCGACAAGTCAGTCTGCATCCAAATTTTCTTGCCCTCCCAACCCGCACACAATTCGTAGCGAAATCCACTGCCGCTGGTTGACGGCGGGTAGTCGACCCAATACCATCCGCCCAGACACGCGCCTGCGTGACTACCTCGCGTTGACATCTGGGAGATACCGCGGTGGCTCGGAACCGACGACGTAAATGCCGCCAGCCAGCGCGGACACGCGGGGCGCGGCAGCCGCAGTTGGAACAGCTGGAAGACCGTCGGCTGCTGGCCGTCGCAGCACTGCCGAACCAGTGGCTGCCCACGGGCCAGGCACCACTCGACTTGCAAATCGCCCCGCTGCATGCCGACGGACTGCCGGATCTGGCGGTGCTGAGCCGCGACGGTACGCTGACCGTGGCCCGCAATGCAGGACACGATCAGTGGCTTGGCCTGACGACCCGTGACCTGGGCGTCGGCCCGGCAAATGGGCTACGCTTGACGCGACTCGATGCGGATCTGCTCCCCGATCTGGTCGTCCAAGGACCCGATACACTGCACGTGTTCCGCGGCGATGGGACGGGAGACTTCACGCTGCGGCAAACACACTCCGCTCCCATACCGGGTCAGTGGAGTCCGGCCGGCGGCGGACGCGTGGGGATCGCCGCCAGCCTGCTGAACGCCGATACCGTCACGGATCTCGTGACCGTGTCGCCCGGCAGCGACGAAGTGCTGGTGCTGCTGGGCCGCGGGGACGGCACCCTGGCGGATCCCGTGGCGTTCCCCAGCGGCGGCCGCGAACCGGTCGTGGTCGTCGTCGGCAACTTCCTGGGCGAGGTGTTCCCCGACCTCGCCGTCGGACACTCGGACGGCACCTTGACCTTCCTGGAAGGACTCAGCGACGGCTCGTTTCAACCTCGGCCAAAACGCACGATCGACTTCCGCAGTGTGCCTAACTTCGGCAGCCTGGGCCTGGTGGATCTGACCGTCGGCGATTGGGACGGCGACGGCGACGCGGACTTGGCCGTCAGCGGTATCAATCAAGTCTATCTGCTCCAACAGAATCCCGCTCCGCTGTCGTCCAGTCCAATTGCTAACGGCAGTTTTTCCGCGGGGCTGACAGGTTGGACCACCGAGGTCGTCGGTCAAACGCCCGGCGTGACGGCGGGGACCATCAACGCGCTGGGCGGGGTCCTGCAATTGACCGAGAATGAATCGTTCCTGGTTTCCGCCCACCAGACGTTCCTGGTTCCGCCTCAGCCGCAGACGCTGTCGGTGGATATCGTCGCGCTGGGCCTGGATGCTCCGGCCGACGGTGTGCCGGATGCGGTGGAGTTGTCGCTGCTGGACGACGCATCCCAATCGCTGGTACCGACGATCGGCCCGAACGCGACCTCATTCTTCAACGTGGGGTACGAGGCTCGCGCGCCCGATTTGGCAGCGGGTACGCGGGCGGCGTACACCACGGGCGTGACCTTCGATGGCCGGACCGTCACCTTGGATATCTCCGGCCTGCAACCGGACACCCTGGCGACTCTGTATTTGGATCTGATCGGCAACCCGCCCGGCACCCAGTCGGTGGTGGCTTTCGACAACGTTTGCCTTACGCCCGACCGAATCTTCGCCGACACGTTCACCGTCACACCGCTGGCCGGACCGTTTGGTCGTACGGCGGGAATCGCGTCCGGCGACGTCGACGGAGACGGGCACCAGGACCTGATCGTCGCGGATGCGGGCCGCAGCCAACTCGTGGTGTACAACGGCGACGGTCGCGGCCAGTTCACCCGGTCGGAGCTCGACCTGGCGTCGTTCGGCTCGGAGGTGTCCGCCGTGACTACCGGACTGCTGACGGACGGCGACCGTGTCGCGGTCATTGCTGTCACACTCCGCGGTTCGGACGTCGCCCTGAGTCCGCTGGGCAGCGGCCCGCCGCCCGACGCGACGGGTCCGCGAGTCAGTCTGCTCGAGCCGGCGCCCGACACGCTGGTCCGGTCGAACGTGGCGGAACTGCGACTTCAATTCAGCGAAGGGGTGCAGGACGCGGGAGCGGCCGGGCGGCTCTCGGTGACCAACCCGGCCGCCTACCAACTCTGGAACTTCGGCCCCAATGGGACCTTCGAAGACGGTCAGGGCGACGACCGCCTGATTCCGATTTCGTCGGTGACATACAGCCGGGCCACCCAAACGGCTGTGTTGACTATCGCCGCCTCTGCCGCGCCGCTGGCCGATGCCGGCTATCAGCTGTCGGTGGCCGGCGCCGATCCGAACTTGGCGATCGTGGACCTGGCCGGTAACCGGCTGGCCGACGGTCAGGACGTGCTGCTGTCCTGGGCCGTCAATCGTCCGCCGGTGCTGGTCTCGGCCGACTCGGTGAGCGGCCGGGAAGGCGGCTCGGTGGCCTTCTCGGCCGGCTTCCAGGATCCCGGTTTTCACGATCCGCACACGGCGACAATCGACTGGGGCGACGGCTCAGCGGCTGGCGTAATGATCGAAGCCGACGGCGATGGCCAAGTGACCGCCGGGCACATCTATGCGGACAACGGCACGTACGCGATCTCCGTCACGTTGTGGGATAGCGCCGGCAACCAGACGCAACGGTGGTCACTGGCGACGATCGCCAACGTGCCGCCAGCCGTCACCGCGGCCCGGAATCAGCTGCTCGACGAAGGCCAGACGCGGAGTCTGGACGTGGTGACATTCACGGATCCGGGGTTCTCGCGAACCGGCGCATGTGGCGGCATCGCGGGATCGGACGGATCGGTCGGATCCGACCGCTTGACCGCTTGCTCCACGGTCGAGACGTTCACCGCCACCATCGACTGGGGCGACGGCTCGGCGTTGGAAGCCGTGGTGCCTCGGGTGACGCAAGGGCGGCCCGGCGTGGCTACGTCCGGCACGGTCTGGGGCCAGCATGCGTATCGCGACGAGGGTTTTTACTCGGTCACCGTGACCGTCACGGACGATGACCAAGGCAGCCAGTCGGCCCGTTTCAAGATGCTCGTCCGCAACGACGCTCCGCTGGTGACCGGCATGAGCGACCTGCGCGGCGTGGAAGGTCAGCGTCTGGATTGGGTGGGCGAGTTCTCCGATCCGGGCACGCTGGACACGCATCGGGCCACGCTCGACTGGGGCGACGGCTCGCAGAGTGTCGGGCAGGTCGACGAGTCGGGCGGGCAGGGCACGGTCCGCGCCTCGCACGTGTACGCCGACAACGGCACTTACACCGTGCAGTTGGAAGTGCAGGACGACCAGGCAGCAACGACCCACCGGCACGCCACGGCGGAAATTTCCAATGGGGCGCCCGCGGTCATCGCGACCAGTGACCAGCGGGTGAGTGAAGGTAGCCTGCTGGCGATTGACGTGGCCCACTTCACGGATCCGGGGTTCACGCGGGCCGGGGCGTCGGTCGGATTGCCAATCGGCCCTACGGCCGAGACCTTCACCGCCACGATCGACTGGGGCGACGGCAGCAGCCAGTCCGGGGTGCTGTCCGTAACTGCGGGAGCCCCCGGCCGCCTGACGTCGGGCACCGTCGGGGGCCAACACGTTTACGCCAGCGAAGGCGCCTACCGCGTCACAGTCACCGTCACGGACGACGATCAAGGCGCGGGCACGGCGGCTTTCACGGTGCTGGTGGACAACGTGAGACCGACGGTCACCGCGGCCACCGCGCTGCAGGGGGACGAAGGACAGCGTCTGGACTTCGCGGCCACCTTCGCCGATCCGGGCAGGCAGGACACGCACACGGCCAGCGTGTTCTGGGGCGACGGATCCTCCAGCGCGGCTGTCGTGACGCCGTCGCCGGAGGGCGGCTCGGTCGCTGCCAGCCATGTGTACGCGGACAACGGCAGCTACACCGTGCGGGTCGAAGTGACCGACAACGGGGGCGGTTCGGCCTGTCTTGAAACGACAGCGACCATCGCCAACGTGGCGCCCACGGTGACGGCCAGCCCCAACCGCCGTCTGCCGGTCGGCCAAGCGGTCACGCTGCCGGTGGCGACGTTTACCGATCCGGGGTTCACGCGGGACGGCGCATGTGGCGGCATTCCGGGGGTGATCAACAACCAAGGTAGGATGGATTGGCAATCCGTTCCAGACGGATTGCCAATCCGTCCTACGACAGGGGACGCTTGCCCGACGACCGAGACCTTCACCGCCACGATCAACTGGGGTGACGGCTCGCCGGTGTCCAGCGGCATGGTGACCGTCGAGCCGGGCGGATCCGGCGTGCGGACGACGGGCGTGGTCAGCGGTGCGCATGCCTACGCCGCGCTGGGCGCCTTCACGGTGACCGTGACGGTCCGCGACGACGACCTGGGCCTGGGGACGGCGAGCTTGGTCTACACGGCGGGTGCCAAGCTGTACGTCGTGGACCAGTGTATGGTGTCCATCTTCCGGTACGGGGCCACGGGCAGCCCGCTGGGCCCGACGTTTTTGGTCAGCGCCAACATCTTGCCGCGCAGCGTCGACACCAATCCAGCGGGCGACACGCTGTGGGTGGTCGACGACAGCCGCCAAGTGTTCGTGTACGGCGTGGACGGCACCCCGCGCGGCTCGTGGAAAACGCCGGGGGTCGGGCGGCCGGAGGGCATCGGCACGGACGGCCAGCACGTCTGGATCGTCGACGCGGCGGCGGCCCGCGTCAGCTACTTCGCCGACGGCGCGCGATTCGTCAGCGGCTCCTACACGGCCAACTCCTCCTTCCCGCTGTCCACATCCAATCGCCGCCCCGCGGGCCTGTCCACCGACGGTCGCACGTTCTGGGTCACGGACAGCACGGCCGGAATGTTCGTGTACGACGCCACGGGGACACTGTTGGGCCAGTGGCAACTGGATCCCAGGAACCGCGATCCCCGAGGTGTCGGCTGGGACCCAGCCACGGGCGACTTCTGGATCGTCGACGCGGCCATGCTCCAGGTGTTTCGCTACGCCGGAGCTGCCACTCGACGCAGCGGCAGCCAAACGGCCGCGGCCGTGTTGACGCTCGGCCCGTTTAACGGCTACCCGGTGGGCATCGCCGATCCGACCACGCCGACGACCATCCAAGTGGGCGACGTGGTCACCGGCGCGATCCCGAGCTTGGGCGAGGTGAATCTGTGGAACTTCTCCGGGGTGAAAGATCAGTTGCTGTTTGTCGACTTCCAGGTGATCACCGGAGGAACCCTGCAATTCCGGCTGCTATCGCCGACCGGCGTCGTCGTCGCGAGTGACTACCATAACTTGTCCAACTACCTGGACCGGGGACCGTTGACGCTGCCGGAAAACGGCACCTACACCCTGGAGCTGACCGGCCTAAACAACCAGTCCACGCCCAGCTACCAGTTCCAGCTCTGGAACGTGCCGGCCCCGGACGAGCGGACGATCGGCGTGGGAGACGTGGCCCAGGGCGCCATCGAAACGCCGGGCACGTCGGACGTGTGGCGGTTCGACGCGACAGCCAACCAGACCGTGCTCGTCGACTTCCAGCAGATCAGTGGCGGTGGCACGCTGGAGGTGCGGCTGGGGGCGCCGGACGGCACGACCACGCTGTACTCCGCGAGCAACTTCCTGCTGAGTCAGTTGGACAGCGGCCGGCTTGTGTTGCCGACCACAGGCACGTACACGCTGGTGGTGGATGGCTACGGTGACGATACGGCCAGTTACAGCTTTCAGTTGTGGAACGTCCCGGCCGCGGACGAGCGGACGATCCAGGTGGGGGACGTGGTTCAAGGCGCCATCGAAACACCCGGTGTCCGCGATGTGTGGCAGTTCACGACCGCGGCCAGCAACCTGACGTTGTTTGTGGATTTCCAGCAGATCAGCGGCGGAACGGCGGACGTGCGATTACTGGCGCCGGACGGCACGACCACGCTGTACTCCGCGAGCAGCTTCCTGCTGAATCAGTTGGACAGCGGCCGGCTGGTGCTGCCGACCGCTGGCACGTACACGCTGGTGGTGGACGGCTACGGTGATGACACGCCGACGTACCAGTTCCAACTGTGGGACGTGCGCGACGTGACACAACCGCTGTCCCTGAACACCCCGGTGTCTGGTCAGACGGTGCCGCTGCAGAACCTGACGTACACGTTCGACGGGCAGTCTGGCCAGCGGCTGGTGCTGGACGTGCTGGCCAACGCGGGCAACCAGCTGGGCTTCACGCTCTGGTCGCCGGCCGGGACGGCCCTGTTCGCCAGCCAAACGGGCGACCAGATCCTGCCGCCGCTGCCCGCCAACGGCACCTATCGCCTGGTGGTGACCGGCAAGAGTCCGGGCAACTACGGCCCGTTCACGTTCCGTCTGCAGCAAGCCGATTCGCCGCAGTTGGGCGTGCCGGACAGCCGCGGTACGGACTTCTGGCTCACGTTTCCCCACGTCACGCATGAGAATGGGGAACCTGCCTTGAGTCTCGTCCTGACCGCGGCTCAGGACACGTCCGGCGTGGTGACGATCCCGCGTCTGAATTGGCTGACCACGTTCGATGTCCGAGCGGGCGAGCGGGTGCAGATTCCCCTCGGCTACTCCGCGGAACTGAGCTGGGAGAGCGACCGGATCGAGAACCAGGGTATCCACGTCACGACGCAGCAGGAAGTGACGGTGTACGGGGTCAGCCAAGAGTGCGAGGGGACCGACGCCTATCTGGCCCTGCCGACCGACGTGCTGGGCCGCGAGTACTTGGTTCTGAGCTACCCCAACCCGAAGGCCGTCGACGCGGAGTTGCACACCCAGTTCGCGGTGGTGGCCACACGGGACGGGACCACGGTCACCATCACGCCCACCGTCAAGTCGGAGACGCGGCTCGCGGGTGTGCCGTTCACCGTCACGCTCGACTGCGGCCAGGTGTATCACCTGCGGAGCACCGAGCCTTCGCCCGCGGACTTGACCGGCACGGTGATTTCGGCCAATCAGCCGGTGGTCGTGTTGAGTGGCCACCGTGGCGCCAATGTCCCGCTGGGGTTCCCCTACGCGAACCCGTTGGTCGAGCAACTGCCGCCGGTGACTGCCTGGGGCCGGCACTTTGTCACGCTGCCGCTGGCCACGCGGACCAGGGGCGACACGTTCCGCTTCCTGGCCGCTGAGAACGGCACGCAGGTCACGATCGACGGTCAGTTGGCCGCGACGCTGGACCGCGGCCAATTCCTGGAACGGGTCCTCACCGCTGCGGCCGAAATCACCTCGAACCGGCCGCTGCTGGTGGGCCAGTACGCCACGGGGACGTCGTTCGATGGGGTCCAGGGCGATCCGTCGCTGATGCTGGTCCCGCCGCTGGAGCAGTTCCAGGCCGACTACAGAATCGCCAGCGTGGCCAGCGACCTGCTGGAACATTTTATCAACATTGTGGCTCCGACCAGCGCGGTCGGGCGCGTGACGCTGGATGGCGCGCCGATTCCGGTGGACCAGTTCTTCCCGCTGGGCACCAGCGGTTTTTCCGGGGCGCAGTTGACCGTCGCCCCCGCCGCCTATCACCTGGCGGGTCCGGCGCCGTTCGGCGTGTTCGTGTATGGGTTTGGTTCGCATGACGCCTACAGCTACCCCGGCGGTCTGGGTGGGGCGCCGCTGGGCCTGGTCAGCAGCCTGGTTGTCACGCCCGACTCGGCCCAAGCGCTGGTCGGCGCCGAGCAGGTGCTGACCGCCGTCGTGGCGGATACAGTGAACGGGCCGCTGGTCGGCGTGCGAGTCGACTTCTTCGCGACCGGCGCTAACCAGGCTTTCGGATTCGACGTCACAGATGCGGCCGGTCAGGCGCATTTCGCCTACGTCGGGCAAAACGCGGGGATCGATTCGATTGTGGCCCAGGTTGGCGCGCGTACCGGCACGGCCAGCGTCAGTTGGACCGACGTCCGTCCCCGCCTGCTCGTGACTTCGCCGTCCGAGGGCAGCCAGTTCCTCGCGGACAGCGTCCAGTTGGTGACGGGCCAAGCCTTGCCCGGCGCCACGCACGTGCCGATCGCCGCCGTCACGGTGAACGGCCAACCGGTCGACGCTGTGGACGCTGCCGGGAACTTCTTCACGCTGGTGTCGGTCGGTGCCGGGCAGAACGTCTTCACCTTTACCGCCACGGATGCGTTGGGCAAGCAGGTCTCGCAGACGTTGACCGTGGCCGGCCTCGCGCCGTCCGGTACGCCGTTGGACTTCACGAATCTCCAGGACGTCACGTCCTCCGGCCAATTCAACTTTAGCGGCACGACCTTCAACCGCCACACCAACACGCTATGGGCCCAAGTCAGCCTGACCAACGCCTCGGGTGCCACCGTAGGTCAGGCTTTCCAGCCTGACGTCCAAGTAGGTCAGGCTTTCCAGCCTGACGTTCCAGTAGGTCAGGCTTTCCAGCCTGACGTCCAAGTAGGTCAGGCTTTCCAGCCTGACCTACGAGGAGCGGGTGAGGGGTCCCATCCGGCCGAGGCGCTCGCCGCGCCGGCGCTGGCCGCATTCGCCCCGCTGCGGCCGCCGACCGTCGCGTTGACCAACCCGGACACCACGCTATCGGACGGGCGTTTGGCAGTCGCCTTCGACACCGAGATACCCGCCGAGGGCCTGGCGCCCGGCGCCACCAGCGCCCTCGTACCACTGGCCTGGTCCAATCCCCAGCGTGAGCGTTTCGCGATCGACCTGTCCCTGCTGACGCCTATCAACGCACTCCCGTCGTTCACATCGATCCCCGTGTCTATCGCCATCGCCGGTCAGCCCTACGAGTACCTCGCCTCAGCGACCGATCCCAACGGCGATCAGCTCGTCTTCAGTCTGGAGCTGGCCCCCGCTGGCCTGATCCTCATCCCGTCGAAAACCGTCTCCCCTCGCCCCGGTACTCCCGACAACGTAGGTCAGGCTTTCCAGCCTGACATCCAAGTAGGTCAGGCTTTCCAGCCTGACAGTCAGGCTGGAAAGCCTGACCTACGAAATGCGAGTGAGAGGCTGCTGCACTGGACGCCCGACCTCTCTCAACTCGGCGTCCACACCATCACCCTGCGCGTCTCCGACGGCCACGGCGGCAGCGCCACGCAGTCCTTCTCCCTCCGCGTGATCGAACCGCCGTCGACCAACCACGGGCCGCTGATTGTCAGCCGGCCCGCGACCACGGTGAACCTGGCCAACCAGCCGTCCGTCACGTATCAATACCCGCTTCAAGCCCTGGACCCTGACGGCGACGAGCTCACGTTCTCACTCGTCGCCGGTCCGCCAGGCATGACCATCTCCCCTCGCGCCGACAACGTAGGTCAGGCTTTCCAGCCTGACGTCCAAGTAGGTCAGGCTTTCCAGCCTGACAGTCAGGCTGGAAAGCCTGACCTACGAGCCGGGGTTGAATCACTGCTGACCTGGACGCCCGACGCGGCGCAGCTCGGCAGCCACCCCATCACGCTCCGCGTCTCCGACGGCCGCGGCGGCAGCGACACGCAGACGTTCCTGCTGAAGGTAGTCAACGTACAGCCGGCCGAAATTCGCGGCATCACGTTCCACGATCTGGACCAGGACGGCGTGCAGGATCCGGGCGAAACGGGCCTGGCCACCTGGACCGTGTATCTGGACAGCAACGCCAACGGCCGGCGTGACGTTGGCGAGTCGTCGGCGACAACCGACCCGACCGGTAAATACGCATTCACCGGCCTGACCCCCGGCCCCTATAGCGTCACCCTGGAGCCGCAACCTGCTTGGACCATCACCGCGCCAACCTGGCGAGTGGGCGGCGTTAGCCCCCCGATTCCTGGCTCCACCACCGGCACCTACTCCATCACCCTCACCGCTGCTCAGACCCTTACCGCGCTCAACTTCGGCGTCGTTTCCGAAACCAGTGGCAACCAACCGCCGACGTTTACCAGCACGCCGTTGACCCAGGCCAAAGTCGGCCGCTTGTACCGCTACGACGTTCAAGCGATCGACTCGGAGGGCAACCCGCCGACGTTTACGCTGCTGCGGTCGCCCGTCGGCATGACCGTCGATGCGGACCGCGGCACCGTATTCTGGACGCCCACGGCCGACCAGCAGACCGCGCAGGACGTGCTGCTGCAGGTGAGCGACGGGCAAGGCGGCGTGGCCGTGCAAGCGTTCCGCGTGTTCGTCGCGCCGAAGTTTCAGTACCCCACGATCAGTTCCACGCCATACCTGCTGGCGACGGTCGGAGAGCCGTACGAGTACACCATCGTCGCCACCTCCCCGAACGACGAATCACTCGCCTTTTCGCTCGTCACTGGTCCGCCCGACGCAACCCTCACCTTGTCACCCGCACTGCACTGGACGCCGACCGCTGCCGACGTCGGCTGGAGCCTGGTGCAGATTGCCGCGGCCGATGCGGGCGGGCGCACCGTCTACCAGACCTTCGAAATCGAGGTTCGCACGCTGAATCAGCCGCCCCAATTCACCAGCACTCCGCTCACCACCGTCCTGGTCGGCGAGATCTACCGCTACGCCGCCACGGCCACAGACAGCGAAGACGATTTTACTTTCAGTCTCGTCGCAGGCCCGCCCGGTCTGCAGATCAACTCGACCACCGGCTTCGTCACCTGGACCCCCTCTCGCCCCGGTCCCACCGTAGGTCAGGCTTTCCAGCCTGACGTTGCGACTCCCGATTTCCAGCCAAACAGTCAGGCTGGAAAGCCTGACCTACGAGGGGGGTCCCCGTTCGCCGTCACCCTCCGCGTCACCGACGACCGGGGCGCCTTCACCGACCAGTCCTTCACGCTGACCGTCCTCCCCGACACAGTTCCGCCCGCAGTCCGTGTGCTGCTGACCCCCGGCCTGGCCATTCCCGGCGAGACGGTCACGATCCAGGTGGTCGCCATCGACAACGTCTCGGTCTCTGACTGGGCCTTGGAGATCGACGGCCAAGCCGTGCCCTTGGGCGGCCCGGGCCGCGTCGCCCAGTTCACGGCCACCAGGCCGGGACTGGTGACTCTGGTCGGTATCGCTACCGACAGCAGCGGCAATGTCGGCCGAGTCACACAGACGCTGCGGGTTCTGGACCCCAGCGACACCGAACCGCCGCAGATCGAAATCACCAGCCCCGCCTCCGGTAGTAGGGTGACGTACCTGACCGACATCGCCGGCACGGTGACCGACCCGAACCTGGAGTCCTACCGCCTGGAGTACGCCCTGGCCGGCACGAATCAATGGACCACGTTCGCCCAGCGATCCTGCAATTCACTGACCCCTGACACCTGTCCGCTGACACTGGCCGTCAACGGCGTGCTGGGCACCTTCGACCCCACACGGCTGACCAACGACGTGTACGAGATCCGCGTAGTCGCGCAGGACTTCAGCGGCAACATCCGCCGGGAGCAGATCACGATCGAGGCGGCGGGGCAGGCCAAGCTGGGCAACTTCCACCTGGAGTTCACGGACCTGAGCGTCCCGCTGGCCGGCATCCCGATCACCATCGGCCGCGTG
>JAPLNJ010000459.1 GCA_026692885.1 Planctomycetota bacterium
GCCGCAAGGACGAGTTCCTGGCGATGCTGAGTCATGAGCTTCGTAGCCCCCTCGCCCCCATCGCCAACGCCGTGCAACTGCTCGGTCTCCAGCGGGGCAGCGAGAGCCCCATCCAGCAGCAAGCCCGCGGCATCATCGAACGTCAAATGGGACAACTTCAACATCTCGTGGATGACCTGCTGGAAGTTTCCCGCATCACCACGGGCAGGGTTCAGCTTCGCCGAGAACAAGTCGCCGTAAGCAACATCGTGGAAGTTGCGGTGGAGACCGCGCGCCCGCTGATCGAGCAACGCCGGCATGAACTCACGGTGTCGCTGCCGCCAGAACCGATCTGGCTGCACGCCGACGCTGCGCGGCTGGAACAGGTGGTGGTGAACCTGCTCACCAATGCGGCCAAATACACCGAGGAAGGCGGTCACGTCTGGTTGACCGTCCAGCAAGAGGGCCAGGAGTGTGTGTTACGGGTGCGGGATACGGGCCCCGGCATCGCCCCGGCACTACTGCCTCGCATCTTCGACCTGTTCACGCAGGCGAAACGATCCCTGGACCGCTCCGAAGGCGGGTTGGGCATCGGACTGGCTTTGGTGCAACAGCTCACGGAACTTCACGGGGGAAAAGTTGAGGCTACCAGTACTTTGGGGCAAGGCAGCGAGTTTGTCGTGCGTCTGCCAGTGACGCCGACGAACACACCACCGCTGCGCTCGTCGGTCACGGAAACCGCCCAGCCCACCACACGACCCTTGCGAGTGCTGGTGGTGGATGACAACGTGGATACGGTTCTGAGCTTCTCGATGTTGTTGGAAGCGGACGGGCATAATGTTCGGACTGCTCACGATGGATTAGAGGCAGTGCAGGCGGCTCTCGATTACCGACCGGACCTGGTGCTATTGGACATCGGCTTGCCGGGCCTGAACGGCTATGAGGTCGCCAAACGGCTCCGGCAGGATCCCGGTCTCAAGAAGAAGAGGCTGTAAGAAAATTTCACCCGTGATAACGGACGCGGGCGTTTGTCCTACGACGCACCGCGTCTCACGCATGGTCGCGTGAGGGATTGAGCCCTGGACCGGCGAAAGGAAAGAAGCTTATGTCGACAACCGAGAACACTCTTCGAATTCTGATCGTGGATAACAACCGAGACGGTGCTGACGCCTTGGGTTTGCTACTGGAAGGACTCGGTAACCACGTGCATGTGACCTACGGTGGGGCGCAGGCACTCGACGTGGCGACCGCATTTCAACCCGATCTGATGCTCGTCGATCTGGTCATGCCTGACATAGATGGTTGTAATCTCGTGAGGCGTTTTCGCCAGATTCCTACTTTCGCACACACCAGGATTGTGGCCAATACTGGCCTGAAAGACGAGAAATACGCCGCTCTAGCCAGGCAGGCCGGGTTCGATGCGGTCCTTGTTAAACCCGCTTCACTGACCGAAATTAGGGCCGTTTTGGCCAGTGTCGTTCCCGCGGTCACACCGGCGGGCCAATCGCTAAAACGCAACAGAGAGCGTGCGGGTCTGGAAGTCGAGCGACGCTTACCGATGGACGAAGCTCGACGAATCAGGAACGAGCGCGAATCAAAAACCCTGACTCAGGCAGAGAGCGAAGCAGCCATCTGTTACGGAATCATTCGCTTTCAAGAGGAGTACCTGGGATGGATGTCGGAGCAGATCCAAGTGCACTTCCTCAAAGACATCTTGGTGGTCCGCAT
>JAPLNJ010000460.1 GCA_026692885.1 Planctomycetota bacterium
CCATTTAACTCGTTCACGCTACCACTCGTGCCCAGCAAGGCGACCAGGTGGCCACCCGCCGAGGCGCCCCAGACTCCGACGTGGTTCGGGTCGAGATGGTATTTGGCCGCGTTGGCCCGCAACCAGCGGATTGCCGCCTTGCAGTCCTCGATCTGTGCGGGGAACACGGCGTGCTGGCTCAGGCGGTAGTTCACGCTGGCCACCGCGTAGCCCTTGGCAACCAGCGTCACGGCGGGGCAGTTCTCCTTGCTGCCGGCCTGCCAAGCACCCCCGTGAATCCAGACGATCAGCGGCAGCGGGTCCTTCGCCTCCTCCGGTAGATACAGGTCCAGGCGGTTTCGCTCGTGACCGTCCTCGACGTACTGGAGATCCCGCAAGACCTTGACGCCCTGCGGGAGCCTGGATGGCTTCGGACGATCCTGCGAAGCCGTTAGATTGACCCATCCCAACATCACTGCCATCCCCATCAACCCGACACGTGTCAGCTTCACGTTGCACCTCCTGGGCCGGACGCCCGGCAAAAATCGTGGTGTCGTCGTTGCCCGGGCATCAGGATAGGCGTCTGGCGGCCTGTTGGCCAGCGGGATCGCGTGGTTGGACGGGTTCTACCCGATCCTGTAGCATACCCCTGACCATCTGCCAGCCCGATGTGTCCGCGCGATTGGGGACCCTGCCTCCTGTCCTACGGACGCGTCTACTTCTTGCGGTGCTGCCACCGGTCATGCCCGGCCGTCGACGATGATCGTCAAACCGCGGAACTCCGGATGTTCGCGAAATTCGGCAGCAAGCGTCACCAGGTCGAGACCGCCGTAAGCCTGAGATACACCATGTATGGCCAGGACTCCCTTGGTGTCATCCCGTTGCCAATGAGCGCCACCTTCCACCTGCCAATCGGGCGCATCGAACGTGAAGATGTCGCGTTTGGCGTTGTACTGGCCCGGAATCCCTTCGCCCCGCAGAAATCGCTCGACGATGTTTGCGTGATAGACGGAAAGCTGTCGCGGCGAAAGCACCAGGTAGCGCGCGGCAGAGTTCCGCAGGACCACGAACTTGCCTTCGCGATGCGACGGCAACGGTCGCTCGCGCAACTCTGTGAAGTACAGGAGGCTGTAGTCGACGATGCGCAATCGCATGGCTCCTCCGGCAAGTGCCGCCGCCTGCCTCACTGGCCCAGAGGCAGGCCCAAGCAAAACAGCTGGGAATCGGTCCGGTAGATCAACTCATTTCCCGAAATGGCGGGCGAAGCCGTGATCCGTTCGTCCAATTCGTTGGTGGTCAGCAATCGGTACTGCCTGCCGGCCTGGACGACAAAGGTGGTGCCTGTGTTGTCGCTCACGTAGATCCGTCCGTCGCAGGCAATCGGCGACGAATTGCAGGCGGCACCTAACCGCTCTCGGTACTGCTCCTGGCCTGTCTTCCCGTCCAAGCAAACCAGAACGCCGTTGTCCAGGAGAGCGTACAGCAGTCCACGGTAGTAAAGCAGCGAGGGTGCCTGGGGACCTAGCTTGTCGCTGACCCAAACCGGCTCAGGTGGTTGCTGATCGCGGGTGAGCCGAATTGCGTGAATGCGACTTTGACGCCACAACTGCAGGAACACCAGGTCGTCCCCGCAGGTCGGACTGACGATGATCTCACCGTTGAACGGCCCTTCACCTTCGCCATAGCGCCACAACTCGACGTGTGTCTTGGCGTCGAACGCCGTGAGACGATTCTTCCCTGGAACGAGGATGTCCTGCTGGCCATGATGATCAACGAACAACGGCGTCGCATGCGCGGTCCCAATCGGCCGTTCCTGCTGCCAAGCGATCTCGCCGGTCTGCTTGTCCAGGCCGATCAGGAAACACGGTCCGGTATGATGATCCCAGGGGAACAGGACCGCATCCTCCAAAACCAGCGGACTCAGGGCGTAGCCCCAGGCCATTTTCGGATCGCCGAACTTGGGGATATACCGAGTGACCCAGATCAGCCGACCGTCGTGCGAGTAGCGGGCAATGTCGGCATTGCCGAAGGCTACGTACAACGCGTCGGCG
>JAPLNJ010000461.1 GCA_026692885.1 Planctomycetota bacterium
TCGCCAACGCCCCGCCGAATGACCAAGGCACGATCGCTACGTGGGCTGCGAAGAAGCGCGTGATGGTGTCACCGGCCACTTGCTCGCCGCCGCGCAGCAAATGCACGAAGAACCCTCCGATTCCGGGAACCACTCCTGGAATGCTCGTGCCCACCAACGTCGCATGGTAGGACAGCTCGTTCCAGGGCAGGAGATACCCACTGAAACCGAACGCCAACGCCAGACACAGCAGCATCAGGCCCGACACCCAGGTCAACTCCCGCGGTTTGCGATAGGCCCGGGCGAAGAGCACAGTCAGAAAATGCAGGCCGGCGGTGGCGATGAACAGGTGGGCGCCCCACACGTGCAACGAGCGCACGAACCAGCCGTACGGCACGGCGGTCATGATCGTGCGAACGCTGGCATGGGCGGCAGCCTCCGTCGGCTGATAGTAGAGCATCAGCAGGCAGCCGGTAGCCGCCTGACACACGAATAGGAAGAGCGCCGCACCGCCGAGCAGGTAAATCCAGCTGTGGCCATGAATGGGCACGGTTTTGTTCGCCAGCCAACCGACGACGGGTGAGAGGTCGAGACGCTCCTGAAACCAGGAGGCCGCGGTTGCCGAGGCGGTTTCCAGGGACGGTCGCTCACGACGTTTTTTCAAGGTTCTCTTGCTCCAATGCGATGACCAGTCGACCGTCCCGGAACTTGCGGTAGAACTGCCGTAGCGGCTGCGGCGGTGGACCGGACAGCACGCGACCCTGGAGGTCAAAGGAACCCTCGTGGCACGCACAGAAAATGCAGGCTCGATCCTCGCGGTAGCTGACCGTGCAGTTCAGATGGGTGCACGTGGCCACCAACACCTGCAGCTCGCCGTCGGGCTCCGGCGGTCTGACCAGCAGCACGGGAATCCGCCCGTACAGCAACATCTTCGCCTTGCCCGGCGGTAGCTCGAAGTCGGCGGCTGCAATCTCCAGGAAGGGGGGTGGCGGTTCGTCGCGAAAATTGCCGGCATACTGGACCAGGGGCACGGCCGCCCCGGCGCCCAACGCCGCCACGCCGCTGCCGAGCAGGCCGCACAGGAACCGCCGTCGAGCCAGGTAGGACTCGTCAAGCTTCACGTGGTGTTCTCCCCAAGACTTGGTTGACCTGATCCGCGAGCAACTTACGCCGCAAACCGCGGATCCCTTCCGCAGGACGCACGTCGCGGGGACAGACCTCGCAGCATTCCATGATCGTGTGACACGCCCACAGGCCCTCCGGCGAGTCTTCCTGCCGGAGCGTCGTCGGTTCGCGGTCTTCGCGCGAATCGGCCAGAAAACGGTACAGCTTGGCCAAGGCCGCCGGACCGGTGAACCGGGGGTTCAGCCGGGTGACCGGGCACGCCGCGTAGCACAGTCCGCAGAGTATGCAATTGACATAGGGATCGATGCGCGTCTGCTCCCGTTCGGTCACGCGATGCTCCTTGTCCCCTGCGAGTTCGGCGTGCAGCCAGGGTTGGACGCGCCGGTACTTCTCCCAGAAGACATCCAGATCGACGACCAGATCCTTCAGGATTTCAAATCCCGGCAGAGGCTCCAGGACGACGCGCCGGTCCCGCAGCGTCCGTAGTTGCACGCGGCAGGCGAGTTGCAGCTGCCCATTGACCGACATCGCGCACGAGCCGCAAACGGCGCCCCGGCAGGCATAGCGAAAGGCCAGCGACGGATCCTGCTCGTCCTGGATCTTCACCAACGCCTCCAGCACGGACATGTTCCTTTCCACGGTCACATCGTAAGCCTGAAAACGCGGCGCGCCAACCTCGGCCGCCGTGTAGCGAAAGACCTCGAAGCGATAGGTCCGGCTCTCCAGCTTGCCCTCGGTCGGAGGGGCGTCAGGCCGGACAGCCGGATCGACTCGGCCGGTCCCCTCAGTAGGTTCGTTCTTTGGGCACATAGCGGCTGGTATCCACGTCGGTGTAGGAAAAACTGATTTCATCCCCCTCGAGTTGAGCCAGTGTGTGCTTGAGCCACGCGGCGTCGTTGCGAGTGGGATAGTCCTGGCGGAAATGCGAGCCGCGACTTTCCTGCCTGGCCAGCGCGCCGGTGGCGGTTATCTCGGCCAGATAGAGCTGGCTCTCCAACTGCAGCACGTGCAGGATTTCGAACTCGAAAGGCCCCCAGGACGTGCGGCACGAGACGGCCCGAAATTGCTGCCGGAGTTCGCGGATCTGGGCCACTGCTTCGGCCAGGGCCGATGCGCTGCGGAACACGCCCAGGTGCTGGCTGCAAACGGTCCGCAGCCGGTCGCGGATCTGGCCGTAGGGCGTTCCCTGGCGGCGGCCGACGAATCGCTCCACCTGCCGCTGTTGTTCCTGCAGATGCTGCTGGAGCACCGCTGCGCTGGGTTCGAAGTTGCACTGGCCTTGTTGGGCGTTGATAGCCTCGGCGGCCAAACGTCCGAAAATGACCGTGTCTAACAGCGAATTGCCCCCCAGCCGATTCGCGCCATGCACGCTGACGCAGCCGCATTCGCCGACGGAATAGAGATTGTCGATGCGGGTCTTCCCGGTCGCGTCGGTCGCGATGCCGCCCATGGAATAGTGCTGGGCCGGCTGGATGGGAATCGGCTCTTCGATGGGATCGATGCCACCGAAGTCGAGGCAGATCTGCCGAATGCCGGGAAGCCGTCCCAGAATGCGGTGCTGGCCCAGGTGCCGCAGGTCCAAGTGCACGTAGCCGCCCTCAAATCCCCGGCCTTCATCAATCTCCGTCTGAATGGAGCGGGAGGCGATGTCGCGTGGGGCCAATTCCATCAGGTTGGGCGTGTAGCGGGCCATGAATCGTTCGCCCTCGCGATTGACCAGATGGCCACCCTCGCCGCGGGCCCCTTCGGTGATCAGAATGTTGGTCCCGAACAGGGTCGTGGGATGAAACTGCACAAACTCCAGGTCCTTGACCGGAATCCCTGCCGCCAGGGCCAAGCCGATGCCGCTGCCCGTATTGATCAGCGCGTTGGTAGAATTTCGGAAAATGCGGCCGTAGCCGCCCGTGGCGAACACGCAGTATTTTGCCGCCAGACTCTTCAGCCGGCCTTGCCGCAAGTCGTAGACGAGCAGCCCGTGACACTGGCCATCTGCCACGGCGATCCGCGTCACCGGCTGTTCCTCGTAAACCTGGATGCCCCGTTTGACGACCTGTTCGTAGAGGGTCTGCAGCAGCACGTGACCGGTGCGATCGGCCGCGTAACAAGTCCGCGAAAAGCCCGTGCCGCCAAACGGCCGCTGGGCGATGCGGCCATCCGGGAAGCGGGAGAACGACGCCCCCCAATGCTCGAACTCAACCACCGCTTCGGGCGCCAGGGCGCACATCTGCAGGACCGCCGACTGGTCGGCCAGATAGTCGCTCCCTTTAATCGTGTCGAAGGCATGCCGCTCCGGCGAGTCAGCGCCTCCGGCGGGGGCATTCCCCAGCGCGGCATTGATGCCTCCCTGGGCGGCGCCGGAATGCGAACGAACCGGATGGACTTGGGAAACGATCGCCACATCCCACTGCGCGGAAAGTCCGATAGCCGCACGGAGCCCGGCCAGGCCTCCACCGACCACCACCACATCGTGTTTGATCATGTGGCGATCAGCCTGAAATAGAGGACGAGAAAGATGCCGAAGAACACCCATCCCAAGCCCGTGGCGGCCCAAAACAAGAGCTTTTCGCGTTGGACGCCGAGGTCCAGCAGAATCGTGCGGACGCCGTATAGAGCGTGAAACGTCGCGACAAACACCAGCAGACAACTGAGGACCGCGTGTCGGTGGAGACCGGCGATCGCTTGGACCAGCTCCAGCTTCGAGGAACTCGCCTGGCAGAAGCCGGTGACCAGTTGAGCCAACAGGAACACCGCCAGCAAAACACCGCTGATCCGGTGAAAGATCCAGACAAACACCAGTGCATCCTCCTCACGAGATGGCGTTGCTCCGAGCAAGGTAACGCCCACCCTTGGCCGACCGCTGGTTG
>JAPLNJ010000462.1 GCA_026692885.1 Planctomycetota bacterium
GGCGAAAGAGGAGAAGTACGCGTCGCAGAAGGATGAGTATCAGATCCAATTGGCGCCGAAGACGGTGGGCGAAATCCGGGCGGAATCGCCCGAAATTCTCACGAACACGGTGGTCATCCACTTCTTCCCCAACGATTGGGATCTGCACAAGAAAGTGGCGCGTCAGGTCAATGGAAAATCGTTTGAGGAGTTGTACGATCCGAACGCCGACAACGTGCTGGAAGGTGTGGCCAAGCTGGTGGGCCAATTCGGCGCCGGCCGCGTGATCATCGAAGGTCACACCGACAGTTCGCTACGGGGTCAGGTGCCGGCGGAAGCGGTGAAAGAACTGGCGCTAAATCGAGCCAACTCGGTGAAACAGGCCCTGGTGGAGAAATACAGCCTCGCGCCGGAACGCTTGCTGGTGGACGGCCTGGGCTGGGACCGGCCGGCCGACGCCGACAACGCCTTTGATCACGCCAAGAACCGCCGCGTGGAAATCAAGGTCTATCCGGCGGAGAAGGAGTAGCGTCTTGTCACCGCCACGAACATTTTCCGGTTTACGGAGCGAGATCCCCGCCTGGCAGGCGACGCTCCTGGGGGCCTTGTGCCTGGCGTTGTGCTTCGGCGCGTGGTGGTGGCTGACACGGGGCGCGGAAGCGGATCAGCGTATCCTGACGGGGACGGTGCTGCCCAGCCCGGCCGAAACGTTCGCCAAATTCCCCGAACTATGGTTCGACCTCGCCCTGACCCGCAACACCCTGGTCAGTCTGCGTCGCGTCCTCTTGGGATTCGGACTCGCCGCCGTCGTAGGCGTGCCTGTCGGGGTACTCTGCGGTTGTTTCCGCCCGGTGAACGCCTTCTTCACGCCCTTGACCGTCGTCGGCCGTAACATCCCGGTGGCCGCGCTCATTCCGTTGACCTTTTCGCTGTTCGGCATCGGGGAGTTCCAGAAGGTGCTGTTTCTGTTCGTTGCCTGCGTGGCCTTTGTGATCATGAACACGGCCACGGCCATCGCCGACGTCAGCAGCCGTTACATTGACACCGCGTACACGCTGGGCGCTCGTCGCGGGCAGATCATTATGAAAGTCCTGGTGCCGTTGGCGATGCCTGCGATCTTCAATTCGTTGCGGCTCCTGTTCGGACTGGCCTTCGGCTACATTATGTTGGCTGAACTGGTCAAGCTCGGGTCGGAATCGGGCGGGCTAGGAGATATTATCCTGACCTCTCAGCGTCGTAATCGTCCGGAGTATATCCTGCTGGTGTTGATGCTCATCCCGTTGGTCGCCCTGGCAATCGACCGGGTGTTGTTCTTGATTCAGCGACAACTGTTCCCCTACCAATACGGCGGCGACGGGCTACTGCACCAGGGCTTGCGAACCGCGCTTCGCGTGTGGGAGGATTTCACGGGTCTGTTCCACCGTCCCGAGCTGCTGCCGGGTATCGGTGTTGGCGCCGACACCACAGGGCCGCCGGGGTCTGCTTCATGATGACCGAGCCAACGTCACCTGCCGCCGCTGCGTCTGCTGCCCCCCCCGACAAACCGGTGGGCCTGGGCCGGATCATCTACCGGACCGCCGGGCCGGTGAGCCGAGGGTTACCACGGATCGTCGATTTCCGTCAGGTCAGCAAGACCTACAATCCCGGCCAGCCCCATGAGTTCACCGCCATCAAGGACGTGAATTTCTATGTCGAGGACTTGCCCGACAAAGGCGAGTTCGTGTGCGTACTGGGACCCAGCGGCTGCGGCAAGAGCACGATCCTGCGGCTGATCGCCGGGTTGCCCCCGCAGCATCCGCCCTCGACAGGCGAGGTGCTCGTCATGGGCCAGCCGGTCGCCCGTCCGGGCGCCGACCGCGGAATGGTGTTTCAGGACTATACCAGTTTTGACCATCGCACCGTGCTGGAGAACATCACGTTTGGCCTGGAGTGCCGCGGCGTGCGGCGTGCGGAGCGTGAGGAGTTCGGCCGCACGTGGATCGAGCACGTCGGCCTGGACGTGGCCCGGGATGCGGACAAGTATCCGCACGAGCTCTCCGGGGGCATGCGGCAGCGTGTGGCCATTGCCCGGACCTTGATTCTTCGCCCCCGGATCATCCTGATGGACGAGCCGTTCGGTGCCTTGGACCCGCAGACCCGGATGAGTATGCAGGATCTCCTGATTTCGCTGTGGCGCGAGGTCCAGGCGACCGTCTTTTTCGTCACGCATTCGATCGAGGAAGCCGTGTTCCTAGGGGATCGGGTCTACGTGATGGGTCGGGCGCCGGGCACCATCCTCCGCGAACTGGAGGTCGAGCCGGCCGACCGTCCGGCGCGGCTCATGCAACGCGACCCGCGGTTTCAGGAGACCGTCAGCTACCTGCGTGATCTCATCAGTCAGCTGGAGCAGGACGGCAAACTTGAGAAGCAGTAGCCGTGTGGCCTCCAGAAAGGTGTTCCGTGGGTCTTACGAAGTACTTCCGAGTCGCGTTTCTCAACCGCTGGAACCTCCTCTGGTTCCTGGGCGGCAGTGCGTTCGCGTGGTTAACCGGCCGACCCGACGCGTTGCTGCCGTTGGTTGCAGCGGCCGAATTGGCCTACGTCGGCCTGTTGGGGACGCATCCGAAATTCCAGAAATACGTCGATGCGCAAGAGGCCGCTGCGCTGCGCGCGTCCGCGACGCAGGGGACGGAGCAGACGCTCAACAGGATTCTCCGCAGCCTGCCGCCGAAGCTGCTCGAACGATTCCAGAAGCTGCGGGCGCGCTGCGGTGAGTTGCGCCAAATCGCGAGCGAATTGAAGCACCCCACCGAACAACAGTTCGATCGGCCGTTGGAGCAGTCGCAGACCGCCGGACTGGATCGTCTGCTGTGGATCTTCCTCCGCCTGCTGTACACGCAGTTCGCCCTGAGTCGCTTTCTGAAGAAAACCAGCCAGGAGGAGATTCAGGGCGATCTCGATCGGACCCAGGAACGCCTGGCCGCTCTGCCTGTCGGCGACCAGGATCCCCAAACGCAACGGCTGCGCAAGACCCTGGCAGAAAACCTCGCCACGTGTCAGGAGCGGCTAGCCAATCTCAAGAAAGCCCACGACGACTTGCAACTCGTCGAGCTGCAAATCGACCAACTGGAGAATCGCATCCGTTCGCTCAGCGAAATGACGTTCCATCGGCAGGAGCCGGAATTCATCAGCGGCCAGGTGGAGCAGGTGGCGTCGAGTATGGTACAGACCGAACAGACCATGAACGAACTGCGGTTCGCCACCGGACTGGAGACACTCAGCGACGAACCGCCGCCACTGCTGCGTCCCGTCGACGCGGAAGTGGTGAAGCAGGGCTGAAGGCTTGAACAAGCGGCAGTAGCCTTGGAGTTTTGTCGATGCCTACACCCTCACTTCGTCTGTGGATCTTGATCATGCTCTTGGCCGGCGCCGTGGTTCCCGTCTCCGCGGCCGACCCGGGGGTGGCCCTGGAAGACTTTGAAGCTGGTTACGACGCCCACCGCTGGTCCTTCTCTCACGGCGCCGAGTTTCCCGGCGCGCAGGGAAGTTTCTCGCGTGCCGCCGACGCGGCGCACGGCGGCGAGTTCGGTGGAAAACTGGCGTTTGATTTCACCAGCGGCGGCCGGTATGTCGCCGCTTCGATCCGCCTTCCGGACCCCAGCCCCGCCACGTCCAACCCTTGGAACGCGCTCCGGCTCTGGCTCAAACGCCCCGACGGAAACGAGTTCACATTCCGCAGCACCGACGCGACGGGACAGACGTTTCAGAAGTCCGTGGATTGCCCCGCTGATCACTGGACTCAGGTCACGATCCCGTTCAGTGACTGGACCGGCCACTGGGGCGGACCGAACGATGGCCAGCAGCGCGGCCAGCCACGGACACTGGCCTTGCTCGTCGAGAACAGCCAGCAGCCGACCGGCGCGATGTTGTTCGACGACTTGCGGCTGGTCAACCACCAAGTCGCCGTCGCCCGCGTGTCGTATCCAGCTTACCAATTCACGCCCGGAGAAGGCTGGCACGCACGCGCCGATGGCCCGGCCGGTGCCACCCAGCTGGCCGGCGCCACCTGGTCGCTCGATTTCTCGCAAGGCGCGCGGGCGATTTCGCTGACCGTGCCCGATCACGTCCTACTTGGCAGTGTGGATAAGCTTCGGCTGCGCGTACGCGGCAGCGCCCAGGGCCACCCCGTGCGACTCATGTTGCACACGCACTTCATGACCTTCCACAAAGTCATCGGCGAGTTCGCTGGTGAAGGCGACCAGGAACTCGCCACCGACGGCCCGCCCGGCCCCGGTTGGGAATGGCACAGCGGCGAAAACGACGGCAAGCTGCACGGCCCGCTGCGGCTCGGTGAAATCCAACTCGCCGCCAACGGCCACGCAGATCGCTGCACGCTGGAACTCCGCGAGCTGGCCATTGACGCGCGTTGTCCTGAGGAGAAACGCTGCGTGTTGCTGGTGGACACGAGCACCGAGAACGACCGCCCGGGCTTCCTGGTGCGGATGCGCGCCGTCGCCGACGCGCCGCTGGCGGGTGAACTCAGCTGGATCCTGCGCGATTGGGAAGGCCGCGAGGTCGGTCAGGGGAAGCAGGCGGTGACGCTCCCCCCGCAGACTGTGGCAGCGAAGTTTTCGGTGCCGCTGGCCCCGAGCCAAATCGCCGGTCGCAAGTTCCTGGAAGCCGAATTCAGCCTGACCATTCCCGGCCAGGAAGTGCCGTCGGTGAAGGGCGTGTGGCTCGCGCCGCGGGAACACCAAGGTAACACCACACTACGGCCCGAGTCGCCGTTCGGCATGGGCGTGTATCTGAACCGCTACGGAGGTGACACCCAAGGTCTGGCGTTGATGGAGCGCGCCGCACAACTCGCCCGCGCCGCCGGTGTGAAATGGTCGCGGGAAGACTTCTCGTGGGGCCGCCTTGAACGCGAACGAGGTAAGTTCGACTGGACTTATTACGACCAGCTGCTGGCCTGCGCCAAACGCAATGGCATTACGGTGTACGCCATCGTCGGCTATTGGACTTCCTGGACCAAGCCGTACACGGCCGAAGGCATCGACGATTACGTCCAGTTCGTCAAAGCCTTGGTCGGTCGCTACCACAAGGACGTGAAGCAGTGGGAGATCTGGAACGAACCGAATATTTTCTTTTGGCAAGGCCCGCAGGACATGTATGCCGAGTTGCTGGCTAAGAGCTACGCGGCCATCAAGGAGCTGGATCCCGAGGCGCAGGTGCTCGGTCTGTCCACCGCGGGCATTGACACCAAGTTCATTGATCGGATGCTCGCTTTGAAAGCACCCTTCGACATCCTCACCATCCATCCGTACCGCTCGCAGCTGAACGACCAGGCATTTATTGGTGATCTCCAGAAAGTCTCCAACCAGGTCCGGTTGCCCGACGGCCGACGCCGACCAGTCTGGCTGACGGAGCTGGGCTGGGCTACCCACACGCCGCACAACACGCTGAAGCAGGACTTCGCGCCGAATTCGCTCCGCACGCAGGCCGAGTTGATCGCCCGGAGCTATCTCTGCGCGATCGTGTCCGGCGTGGAACCGCGCACCTTCTGGTACGACTTCCGCAACGACGGCGACGACGCGATCTACTTCGAACACCAGATGGGCATCGTCGATCACGACTTTCGTCCCAAACCGGCCTACGTCGCCTACGCCACGCTGACGCAAGTCCTCGAAGGCAAGACGCTTGACCGGCAGCTCGAAACACGCCCGGGTGTGTTCGCGTTCCGTTTCAAACCCTTGCCCGGCAGTCCAGGAAACGTCCTTGCGGTCTGGAGTCCCTTGACCGATGCACGCGTCGAACTCCCGGTGAGTGTGGAACGCGTCACGCGTGTCAACGCCGTGGGCGAACGCAGCGAACTGAAAGCGGTCGGCGGTAACGTGAGCGTGGACTTGAACAAAGGCGCGGCGGTGTATCTGCTGCTGCCGTAGTTCGCTTCGATTATGCCCACGCTGACTTTTTGCCGACAGACGCGTGCCGACGGTGGATTGCACACCGGCGTCGATGTTGGATTCGCTACCGTAGCATGGCTCTCCTGAGCCGTGCAGATGTTCTCGGGATGCCGCGCTGAACTGCACGGCTTCGGAGAGCCATGCCACTCAAGAGACTTCGCGGCATCGGGGTGCCCGACTTCGGCTTGCATGACAGACTTCGGCTTGCATGCTCTACGCATGGGCCGCTCGGCCCGGTACGATAGAGTAGCGATTTGGCATCCGCACGACACCCCGGAGACACGCTCATGCCCAAACAACGCATCGAAATCATTTGCCCACACTGCCAACGCAAATGGTGGCACGATGTCAGCCAGGATCCGCCTGACCTGCCGCTCTGCCGCGGCGCGCCCGCCGCCGACGAGCAGACCGAACGCCGCGTGAAGTGCCCGTCTTGCGGAACCCGCTTCCTGGTTACCACGAGTAACAAGGAGTCGTAACAGCATCGAGCCAGAATCAACTTTAGGAGGCTGCCACGTGCCCTCTCCATTTCCGGGCATGGACCCGTTCATCGAATCGCAGAAGTGGGCTGATTTCCACGCGAGTTTCCTCACAGCTTTCCGCGAACAACTGATGCCGCGCGTGCGGCCCAAGTACTTCGTGGATGTCGAGGAACGGGTGTACGTCGAGCGCGACCCGGATGACCCGGTGATGGTGATTCGCCCCGATGTCGCCGTGGTCGCCGCCGTGGCGGAGGAGGGCA
>JAPLNJ010000463.1 GCA_026692885.1 Planctomycetota bacterium
GCACAACCGAGAAGTCATGCTGGCGAAAGAGCGGATGAAACAGGTAACAAACCGAAACTTTGCCCTGGTAACGGGCATCATTGCGTGTTGGCTCCGCCGTGACGACATGTCATCACGCGGAGCGTGATGACTACTTTGAAACCCCGACACTTATTGATGCGCCGGTCCTAAGCGTTGATCGTTATCGCTCCTCATCCTTATTCTCTTCCCCTTCTTCCTCCACTTCGTCCAGCGGTTCCGAGGGATTCGGGGAGCCGCGACGCCGAGCGAGGAGTTGGATCAGGACCCGTAGCCAGCCGAAGGTCAAGATAATCAAGACGATGTTGGAGGCCATCTGCACGCCCCGTGAATGAAACAGCCGTGTGCTGCCCAGCCAGTCGATGACCGAGAAGAAGACGGGCGTGAGGAAGATGCCGAACAGGGTCACGCCCAACATGCCGCTGAACACGGCCGTTCCCAGAGTCCGCCGCATCTCCGCCCCGGCCCCGTTGGCAATCAACAGCGGAACCACCCCCAGAATGAAAGCGAAGGAGGTCATCACGATCGGCCGCAGACGGAGCTTGCAGGCTGCCAAGGTGGCGTCGCGGCGCGCGATGCCGGCCTCGCGCTGCCGCTTGGCGAACTCCACGATCAGGATCGCATTCTTGCTGGCCAGTCCCACCAGGACCACGAAGCCGATCTGGGTGAAGATGTTGATGTCCATCTGGACATTGGTCCCGGCCAGCCTCGTGGTGAGATGGAGCTGCTGCTGGAGGGCCTTTTCGAGATAAGCCAGCGTCAGGGGCACGGCGGTGACGCCGGTGATCGAGCTCAACAGGCACATCGGCACGACCAAGATTACGGCCAAGGGCAGCGACCAGCTTTCGTACTGGGCGGCCAAGACCAGGAACACCATGACCACGGCCAGCCCGAAGATGATCATCGCCGTATTGCCGGCCTGCAGTTCGAGAAATGCCAACTCGGTCCATTCGTACTTCATGCCGGACGCCAACTCGCGGTCGGCCCGTTGGGCCATCAGGTCGATGGCCTGCCGGGAGCTGACTCCCACGGTCGGCTCGCCGTTGATCGCCGCCGCGGTGCGCATGTTGTAGCGGGTGAGGATCAGCGGCCCGTTGACCTCCCGCACCTCCGCGACGGCGCCGACGGGGACCATGCCCCCCGCGCTGTTGCGGACCTTGAGTTGCCGCGCCGCATCGATCTGGTTGCGATGGTTGGCATCGGCCTGGACGACCACTTGCCAGGTGCGGCCGAACAAATTGAAGTCGTTCACGTAGAGCGATCCCAGGTAGACCTGCAGCGTATTGAACAGCTCGCCCAGCGTCACGCCCAGGGTTTCGCACTGGATGCGATTGACGTCTTCGTAAAGTTGCGGCGCATTGGCCCGAAACACGTTGGGCAGGATTTTCAGCAACGGCGGAGCCTCGCGCAGCTGCTTCAAGTACGGTTCTGGATTCTTGTCGAACTCCTCCCGATATTCCTCCGCAGCCAGGAACACCGTACGGCCCTGGACCTGAATCTTCAGCGGCGTTCCCCGCGCGCCGAGGAGCGTGCCGCTGACCGGGCAGGTCCGCTGCTTTTCAGCCAGGACCCGCTCCTCCGCGGAGAGCTCGTCCAGGCCGGGCAGTGGCCGCGTCAGCTTCCTCCCCGCCTCAGCGAGATTGTCCGTTTGCTGTTGCAGGGCCGTCAAACCGAGGCTTTCGCGGTCTTCGACCATCAACTTGAACCCGCCCGTCCGGCCCACGCCGCGGACCGGAGGTGGCGGAAAAACGGCGATCAGGGCCTCGGGAACCTGCGCCGCACATTGCTTCGTGATCTTGTCGGCAATCTCCAGGGCGGAGAGGCCCGGCTCTTCCCGCTTGGAGAAATCATCGAGGATCACGAACATCGATCCGAAGTTCGAAGCGTTGGCTTGCAGCAGAAACGACTGGCCGGCTTGGGACACCGTATGCTTGACGCCCGCCATGGCCCGGCAGATTTCCTGGACGCGATCGGTGATTCTACGGGTGCGTTCGGCGGAGGCCGCGTCCGGCAGTTGCACGTTCACCAACAGGTAGCCCATGTCCTGCGACGGAATGAATCCCTTGGGCGTGGACTTGAACCCCGAATAGGTCAGGGCCAGCAGGCCGCCGTACACCACCAGCACCAGGACACTGACGCGGAGCAGCATACCGACGGCCCGGGTGTACACGCGGGCTGTCACATCAAATCCCCGATTGAACAACCCAAAGAGCCAGCCGAGAAGGAGGTTGACTAACGGACCGACAAGCCAGCCGGCGGCAGCGCCGATCGAGCCAGCGGCCCCAGGCGCCGCCGAGACCATTTCCTCCGCGAGGTCCGGCGAGAAGACTCCGCCATCCTTGATCCACGAGCCCAGCCAAGGCGTAAGCACCTGGTAGGCGAGCCACCCGCCGGCTAGGACATAGAACAGCCGAGGCAACACGTGGTGCTCCCCTTTGACCCGCGGCCGTAACAGCAGTGCCGCCAGCGCCGGGCTCAACGTGAGCGAGTTGAAGGTCGAGATCAGCGTCGAGCCGGCGATCGTCAGGGCGAACTGTCGGAAGAATTGCCCCGTGATGCCGCTGATGAACGCGCAGGGCACGAACACCGCACTCAGCACGAGGCCGACGGCGATCACCGGGCCGGAAACCTGGCTCATGGCCTTAATCGTCGCCTCGCGTGGCGCCAGCCCGTGCTCGATATGGTACTCCACTGCCTCGACCACGACGATGGCGTCGTCGACCACGATCCCAATGGCCAGCACCAGTCCGAACAGCGTCAGGTTGTTCAAGCTGAAGCCCATCATCGCCATGATGGCAAAGGTGCCGATGATGGCCACCGGCACGGTGACCAGGGGACTGATGGCCGAGCGCCAGTTCTGCAGGAACAGCAGTACCACAAATGCCACCAGCAAGATCGCGTCGCGCAAGGCCTTGACGACCTCCTTGATGCAGTCGCGGGTATACGGCGTCGTGTCGTACTGAATCTGGTAAATCAAATCAGCGGGAAAATCCTTGGCGAGTTCGTCCATTTTCGCGTGGATGCGGTCGGCCACTTCCAGGGCGTTCGCATCGGGCAATTGAAAGATGATCAAGCCCACCGTGGCCTTGCCGTCCACCTTGGCCCGAATATCCTCGTTCCTCGCCCCAAGCACGACCCGGGCCACGTCCTTGATGCGGATGATCCGGCCGTCGATGGTCGCGCGCAGTATGACGTCGCCGAACTGTTCGGGAGTCTTCAGGCGGCCAATCGTGGTCAACGTGACTTGGGTTTCTTGCCCGGGCGCTACGGGTGGCTGGCCGATTTGCCCTGAGGCGATCTGGGCATTCTGTCGTCGAATCGCATTGACCACGTCGCCAGCCGTCAGGTTACGCACCGCGAGCTTTTCGGGATCGACCCAAATCCGCATGCTGTAGTCACGCTGGCCGCTGATGAAAATATCGCCGATCCCGTCGAGTCGCAAGAGCTCATCGCGCAGCCGCATCAGCGCGTAATTGCTCAGGTAGAGCTGATCGTAGGTGCCGTGCGGCGACTGGATGTTGACCGATAGGAGGATGTCCGGCGAACGCTTCCGCGTCGCCACGCCGGTCTGCCTGAGGACCAACGGCAGCTTGGGCAGGGCCAGGTTCACTCGGTTCTGTACCAACACCTGGGCCAGGTTCAGATCGACCCCATTTTCAAACGTCACCGTCAGGCTGTACCCGCCATCGTTGGTGCACTGCGACGACATGTAGAGCATCTTCTCGACGCCGTTGACCTCTTGCTCGATCGGCGCAGCCACCGTCTCCGCCACCACCTGGGCACTGGCGCCTGGATAGGCGCAGTTCACCTGCACGGTCGGGGGCGTGACCGGCGGATACTGAGCCAGCGGGAGATTGTAGACCGCCAGCCAGCCAGCCAGCGTGATCACCATCGACAGCACGCTGGCGAAGATCGGACGGTCGATGAAGAAACGTGAAAACACGGTCCGTGTGTCCGGCGGTCAGGGGGAGAAGAGGCTTGGCACCTCTTCGAATTGCGGTCGGTGACGCAGCACATTACGAGCGGTTACACAGCGTGGAGGGCCCTTGGAAACAGCCGAAAAACAACTTCGGCAACTGCCTTTCTGCCCCTCACACCAGCCCTCACCCCGGAGTACCGGGGCGAGGGACTCATCTCTTGGCGGACGCTTAGGAGGACGGCCGGCCGCCGGAAACCGCCGTCCTTTCGGCAGCGACCTTGGCACTCTTGAGTTCCTCCGTCGCGACTTCCACCCCAGGACGCACCCGCTGCAGGCCGTCGACGACGATCTTCTCGTGCTTGGCCAAACCCTCGGTGATGACCCGCAGCGGGTCCGGCGATTTTTCAGTTGTGACCAGGGAGCCGACCGTCACATAACGGCGAGCCGGCTTGTTCGTGGCATCGACCACGTAGACGTATTTGCGTCCCTGGTCTTGCCCCAAGGCTCGGTCGGGAATCAGGATTGCGTCGTGGGGCGCACCGATCGGCACGCGGATCCGCACGAACATGCCTGGGGTAATGAGCTTCTGAGGATTGGGAAATACGCCCCGCAGACGGAGCGTGCCGGTCGTGGGTTCCTCGCGGTTATCGATGAAGTTGATCTTGCCGACATGGGAGAATCGCTCCGCGTCGGAGTATTCATCCTTATCTTCATCCGAGAGTCCCAGCCGGATCGTAACTTCGGTGTCTCGGGCCGACTTCATCTTACCGCCCTCGATCAAACGCTTGACCTTCAGGTTGGTCCGTTCGTCCACGTCGAAATAGGCGTAGATCGGATCGAGCGAGACGAGGGTGGTGAGGATCGTTTCGTCGGCCTTGACAAGATTGCCCGGGTCGACCATTTGCCGACTGATGCGGCCGGGCATCGGGGCCGTGACGTTGGTCCAACGGAAGTTGAGCTTCGCCACATCGCGGGCGGCCTCCGCCACCCCGACCACCGCCGCCGCCTCGCGGTCGCCGACGATCCTGTCGAAATCTTCCTGGCTGATAGCCCGGTCCGGCAACAATGGCAGGGCTCGCTGGTAGTCGAGCTCCAGCCGTTTGAGGAGGGCCTGGCTCTGCCGTAAGGTAGCCTCCACGCGGGCCAGTTCGGCTTGGTAGGTACGGGGATCGATGGCGAACAGCGACTCGCCTTCCTGTACCTCGGCCCCTTCCTTGAACAGCACCTTGTCGAGATAACCGGTGACTCGTGCCCGAATCTCGACCATCTTCATGGCCTCGGCCCGGCCGTTGAATTCCTCGTGGTCGGTGATCTCCCGGGAAATCGGCGCGGTCACGACAACCTTGAGCAGTACCGGGGGCAGGACCGGTGGCGGTGGACGAACGCAACCATTCAGGAGGGTCCCCGAACACAGCATGAAGACAAACAATAGTCGAGACGTCCACATCGAAATCACCTGTGGGTCGAAATCCAATTAGTCCTTCTGGCCGTCTGCGGCAGTGCGCCGGCGCTGCCGCTCCGCATCGCTTAGGATGCCGTACAAAATCACGTCCAAAATCTCGCTCGTTTGCTGTTCGACATCCGGCTGTTGGTCGGAGAAGTAATTTGTGAACATCGTCCCGTACAGCAGACGGCTCACCACGTCACTGATCCGCTCCGCCGACATAGCGCGGGCCTGCCCGGTGGCGATTAGCGAGCGATAGAGATCCCGCCAGCGCTGGGCATTCCGCGCCCGATACTGAAAGTAGGTCGGCTGCCTTCGGTCCTTGAACAAGGCGCGCTCTTGGATCAACAACTCGACGAACTCGGGATGGTCGGCAAAGAACACGAGGTACGCCCGCACGCCGCGTTCGATCTGTTCGAAGGGGTCGCACGTCCCCTCGACATACGACAGGACGTGCTCGCTAAGTTTCCGCATCACATAATCCGTCGCGGCCAGGAACAATCCCTCTTTGCTGGAAAAATAGCGGTACAGGGTTCCCTTGCCGACTTTGAGCTGGTCGGCCAACAGTTGCGTATCGGTCCCGGCGTAGCCGTGCTCGGCAAACAGCCGGACGGCCTTTTCGACGATCTGCTCCCGCCGCCGCGAGGCGGTGCTCGTCGGAGCGGTTGCTTTTGACTCGCGGGGGATCGGAGCTGTCATGGGCGGGCTGCGAAACAGGCTGGATACAACGGGCCGGACGGACTGGTCAGTTCTATTTATAGGGATCCGCCAAGCCCGCGTCAACCGCTGGAAGTTACGGCCGACAAATAACTCCCTCGCCCCGTCCTGCCTGTCGGCAGACAGGTACTCCGGGGAGAGGGTTGGGGTGGCCCGCGCAAAATTGGGGAGTCGGGCGTCAAACGGATGGTCCTGTTTTCGTTCCGCCCCCATCCGGGCTTGCCCCGGTGGAGCGAGGTTTCTGGACTACGCCACGGGTCCGTAACCGCCTCACTTCTTCCGCCGCCTCCCGTCCG